>JAGCPZ010000051.1 GCA_017965445.1 Fibrobacter sp.
ATGCATTCGAGCTGAACGCCGAGCGTGTTGGCGAGCTTGCGGCCCTTGGACAAAAGTTCGAGGGAAACATCGACAACGGTCGTGCCCTCAATTTCGCAATATACAAATACGTTATTCATAGGCTAGCCAATAATCTTCCCGTCTAAAAGTTCCTTGATAAGTCCTTCGACGTCGGCGTCGCTTGCGGTGAGCGTGCGGCTTTCCTTCGCCTTGAACACGATGTTCTTGACAGCCTTCACGTTCGTCGGCGAACCGGCCTTACCGATCTGGGCAGGGTCTGCGTCGATGTCGGCTGCACCCCACTGCGGAATGTTCAGGTAGGGCTTCTTCGCGATGAGGGCTTCGTACTTTTCGGCGTCTTCCGGCTTGCGTTCGGCAACCACCGTCGCGTTCTTGAACTTCATGAGGCGCTTTGCGTTGCGCGGACGGCACGGGGCCGCACTTCCGTTCACGGTCACGACCAGCGGGAGCGGTGCTTCCACCGTTTCCACGCCACCGTCGATGTGGCGGCGGATCACGACCTTGCGGGCCTTTTCGTCGAGACTCAAAATTTCTTCGGCGTAGGTCACTTGGGTGAGTCCGAGCTTTTCTGCAATCTGCGGACCGACCTGTGCGGTATCGCCGTCGATAGCCTGGCGGCCACCGAGAATAATGTCGTAGTCGCCAATCTTCTTGACGGCCTGGGCGAGCGTGTAGCTCGTAGCGAGAGTGTCAGCACCACCGAGCGGGCGGTCCGTCACCACGAAACCTTCGTCGGCGCCGCGGTACAGAGCTTCGCGAACGACTTCGGCAGACTTCGGGAGACCCATCGTCAGCACGGAAATGGTGGAACCCGGGAACTGGTCCTTCAAACGAAGGGCTTGCTCCAGGGCGTTCAGGTCTTCGGGGTTGAAGACCGCGGGCAAAGCGGCACGATTGATGGTTCCCTGCTCCGTCATGGCGTCGGGCCCCACGTTTCGTGTATCAGGTACTTGCTTAGCAAGCACAACGATTTTAAGACTCATATTACTATAGTGTTTTAATTTAACGGTTAATTGAAAATCCTGCTACTCTGCAAAATTTTACGAGCTATAAAATAGAATTTTTATTGAGCGTCATTCCGCCCCCCGAGCTGGAACTTCCCATTTCATTCGTAAATTGTATGTAATGAATTTGTAATAAAATGATAAGAAGCAAACTCGCCGAAGGGCGGGGATTAAAAAAAAGGCGGCCAATGCCGCCCCATAATTTTTAAAGGTTTACTTTAAGTCACGGATTTTTGCTTCAGGAAGCCCTGTAACTGCAGAAATCTCTGACACAGAGAGCTTTCCTTGCTTAAGCATTTTCTTCGCGATATCTATTTTTTCGCCATACCTTGCTGCAGCTCGGTCGAAATCACTCATATCTACAGTCATAAGATACCTCGAACTGAAATTACATAATTTCACCTCGTTTTGCAAGAGCTTGAACACGGGGTCGTTCGCGAATTCGCTGAAATCAGCCTCGCGGTTAAGGGCGTCAATAGCGCGTAGCCATTGGGCCAGGCGACAGTTGTCGCCGATGTAATCCGTTGCGTTATTGATAAACTTTGCCACTTCAACCAGCGTCACGGTCTGCTTGTCAAAATAAACTTCCTGTTCCTGATTTTTCAGTTGCACTGTATGGCGGTAATTTGGTGATTTTGCAAAAGCGTCAAAGAACTGAAAACTGACCACATGTAAGTTTTCAAGTTGCATAATTTCGCCTTGCTTTACCATGTTGTTTGTGAGGCGAGCCACATAAAGAACCAGACGGTCTTTAAACAAAGAATAGCTGTCTTCGTGTTGGACTTCAATCGAAATGCGGTCGCGCGGATTTTTCTCGCCACGTTCATTCGTCAGCAAAATGTCCGGTTCGACACTACGATAGCCAAGTTCCCCGGGAATGTATGGGTTCACGAGTTTTGGATTCGCGATGCGGTCGGAACCAATCAAGCCAAGCGCCGCATTCACAAGATCCGTGGTGAGCGTCAGGTTCTTTTCGCTGGCAAGAATTTTCTTGATGCAACCATCGTTATAGAAATACACATTCCTGTGTTCGTACTTCTTGACGAACGCATCGATATCTTGCCCCTTTTCTTTTACATCTTTGAGTTTTTTGAGAAATCTTGCGAATTCTTCTCTAGTCATTATATTTTTTCCGCTAATTGTGGGAAAGCCACCCGCAGTTTGGCAAATAGAGAGTTTCTCTATCAATTATTATACACGCTTTTTTGAAGCGATTTTATACCCTTTTTTATGTAAAAAGATGTTTTCGCATTTGTGAACAACGCCCCGGCTTTTTGCTAACAGTTGTTGACAAAATAAACGACTGACAGTTGCACCCCTTGCTTTGCAAAAATGCTTTTGATATATTATAAGCACGTCGGTTTATTAGAGCGTTGCCGGGCTTTCACCTGTTTAGTGTTAGCTCCAGAGTTAATATATTCATCTTTAGAATAAGGATTAGGCTATGGCTATTCGTTGCAAACCGGCATGGTATCCAAGTAACAAGCATATCGTGGTTCCTCCATCACAGGTTGAAAGAGTCATGAAATACCTTAGGGGCGAAATGAAAGTCCCGGTGGTTGACCGTCCGATAACATATAAGTCATCTGCCAAATAAATTGATGCTTGACGCAAATCATTTTTCTTTACTTCCTTGCACAAAGGAAGATATTTCGACTATTGCCTCTCTTCCATGTTCATTGCTGTGTGGCGAACATATTGATGGGCTGATATGTGATCGTCGCTACTTCACCATCTCCACGTAAATTCCTTTGGGCAAATCAGGCAGGGTTCCGTTCGCATTGCGGACCCCGACGGGCTTGCCGAGCGCATTGAAAATCATGTTCCCGGGCTTGCCGCGGCGCGCTTTCTCGATATTGCGGATGATGGTCGTGCCGCCTTCGATTGTCACCTTGATTTCGAAGGTGACTTGCTTGCTCCCATAAACGACAGCTTGTCGCACGGTGAATGTGTCCCCGGCTTTGACTTTGTTCGGCATGTGCCCGATTTTTGTCGTCATGGTCGTTAAATCGACGTTTGAGAATACGATGCTTGAGCCGTTCACATCCCAGGCGACGATTTTGCCGTCCTTGTCGAACCAGTGACCAGTGCCTTCGCCGGTGGTGCGGCTGTTGAGCGTACCGTTGGGCTCCACTCCGTAGAATTCTACTTTGTCTTCGATTTCTGTCCGCTTGATGCCTAAAATTTTGGCGACTTCGCTGCCGTTCAGGTCAAGCGTTACGGGCGCATAGTTGTCGCTAATCGGGAGCGTCGTTTCGAGCGCGATTTTCTGGACCGTGATTTCGACAGAGCTGCTAGAACTTTCTGGCTTCGGTGTGCTGGATGAACTTGACGACGGCGCGTCGGCGGAACAGTTCCCGCCGATACAGAACTGCATTGTTTCTCCCGGCGTTCCGATGTCCGTGATTTTGAGTCCTGTTTTGGAGCCGTTGTACCAGCGGATGGCTGGGTACTTGTCGTCAGAGAATTCGGAGTAGGTTCCGCTCTTGAAGAATGCGTTTGCATCGCTTCCGGGATTTGGCCACTGGTCTTTTACGTTGTCGTTAGACTTGCCCGCGGCGTTGGCGTGTACGATTCTTAATGTGAGCTTGTCTGCTGCGGAGTTCCCGTCAATGGAAAAGTCGTAGTGTTGCATTAAGAGCCCGCTGCCTTTGAGCACCTTGTTGCGGCCCGTATTGCGCACGTATGACCATACGAGTCCTTCCTTTTCTGGCCTTGCGGGATTCTTGTAGCGGTAGCAGACTTCGTTCGGCTTGGTGGTTTCGAGGCTTACGTCTTCGCTTGTTACATCGACAAACGGAATCCAGCCTTGGTCTGCGCGGTAGAAGTCATTGATTGCTACAGGGTTCAAGTCGTTTGCACGGTTGCCCATGGTGCAGTAATCGCCGTACCAGTAAAGGTCCGGCCATCCGAAAATCATGTGGCCACTTTCATGCACGAAAACGTATATCGAAAACTTACCTGGCATGTCCGTCATTTGGTGATGCGTGAGGCGGACTCCGTCACGTTTTTCGTTGGACCATCCGGAATGCGGCCAAAGCCCTTGTCCCCATGTTTCTCCGGCGCCTGCATACACGATATTGATGGCTTCGGTTGTTCCGTCCTTGTCGTTGTCGTAACGCGAAAAATCAATTTGCGGGTCGAAATACGCGAATACTTCTTTCATGAGCGAATCCGATCCCGTGTAATCTTTTAGGTTTTCGTACCAGGATTTGGGATGCTTTGCACGGTACCATCCGAAGACTTCGTTTGTAATGTCTAACTGTCCATTGGATACGTCGAGGTAGTAGTCGCGTACGGAACCGTTACAACCGTCCTTGTTGAATCCTTCTTTGTTCAGCCATTCTTCGACTTCTTTTACTGTGACCGGTGCGGGCTTGTCTGAAAAATCGACGAGCAACGTGAGACTGTAAATTTTCCCTTTGGGGGCCGCATAGTGGCTCTTGTTCTGTGTGACGGGCGTTCGCGTCAAAAGAAAGCTTGGCTTGTCCGTGTTTTGGTTGTTGAATGTCGGCCTGGCCTCTTCGGGCCATTCCTGTACGCGTTTCCCTTGATACACGATGTCTGCAAAAAGCATCGTGGGGAACAATAATAAAATGCAAAGGGATAAAACATTCTTTGTCATGGAGAACCTGCAACCATTCCCATAAACAGCGTCTTTTTCCCTTGCGTGACGGACAGTATGACGTTCTGTTTTCCAAGTTTACGGGGAAGCGGGAACTGGTAATTCATCCCGTCCATTCTTGTTTCAAATAAAAGTTGTCCGTTAGGCGAGAAAATTCTGATGTTCTTTGTTCCTTGGGCCGGCGTGATTACGTGAATCATTCCGTTCTGCGATGCGACATGGGTGCGGTACGGTGAAGCGCTTGCCGCAGCGAATACCGGATAATCGCTGGAACTGGAGGATTCTGTAGCCGAAGAAGATAGGACCATTTCGGATGAAGAAGAACTTTGTTCGGAACTCGACGATTCAACTTCTGAACTTGAAGAAGTTATTGTTGAATTGGAGGATTCGACTTCCGAACTTGAAGAAACGATTGCAGAACTGGAGGATTCCGCAGCCGATGAAGATAGAACGGCTTCGGATGAAGACGAACTTTGTTCAGAACTGGAGGATTCAATCGCGGAACTCGAAAGGACTATTTCGGATGAAGACGAAATAGGTGCGATGCTCGATGAACTCGGTGCAATCGATGAACTGGACTCGATTGAACTAGACGATTCGATTACTGACGAAGAAGATTCCAAAACGCTACTTGACGAAGTCTCGCTTGAACTTGAGAACTCTAGAATGCTGCTGGATGAAAGCGCTGCAATCGAGGAACTTGAAATCGCGGAGGAACTTGACGACTGCGACGAGCTGGAAGAGAACGAAGAACTCGAAGGAATTGATGAACTAGAAGATTGTGAAGAACTGGACCAAGTCGATGAACTGGATGACATTGACGATGAGGACTTGACGGTCATATCGACGTCAAAGGTGATATATTCCTTGTCTGAGGATTCTTTGATGTTGGTGAGCGAAATGCCCATGTCATTGCCGTTCCAGAAAACGAACTTGTTGAATGAGGTTACGTTTCTCGAACCGGGGAACGGGTCTGATGGCGCTGCACTTGTGCCTGTTGTGGTCACGGCTTCTTCAATATCGACGTACATGTGGCTGCCATCGACATTGATTTTCCGATTGCTCCAAACAGAGGCGACATAGTCGATATGCCATATCAACATTCCAGAATTGGTTTGTCCTGCGTCCCAATTTTTGTTGGTTCTGTATTCGAGCAGGAACATTTCATTTGGATTTTGGGGATTGGTGACGCTGTAGGCGATGTTGTCGTCAATTTTGTCCAGTTGCACTTGTCCTTTGACATTGAGTTCTGTGGGTGCGGCCATCCAGCCGACAGACATCCTTTCGAAAGCGGAGTAGAAAGCCGGTGCGCAACCTTGTACGTTATCCGAATTCGTCGGGCAGTTGTATCCGCCGTGAGCCATAATGGACCAGGAATGAGGCGTCTTTTGTTTGTTGTTGCCGCCAACATCGTATAGGTCAGGTAGGCCAAGGACATGGCCGAATTCGTGGACGAAAGTCCCGATTCCGTTAGGGGTGCTTGTTGCGCTATTTGCCTTGTATGCTCGTCCGCCAATTTCGTTGGAGCAGGCGTAACGCTTGACGGTTGGACCGTTGCCCATTCTTTTAGTGATGGAACTAGCGTGGGGCCAAATGGATTCAACGACTCCGGAACTGGATCTTCCGACGCCTGCATAAATCATATAGACAAAGTCAACATTGCCGTCCTTGTCGTTATCGTATTGAGAAAAGTCGATGCTGTTCCACCTCAAGATAGTGTCCAATGCTTCAATCAGGGCCGTCCTTGCCATGTTGTATCTTCTGTCACTCTCAGTTCCTCCGTAATATGCACGCGTTCCGGAGATGGTGACAGGGCCGATAACGTCGAATGTCGGGCGGAATGCTCCCGAAGAGTTTTTGATAAAGTAATCTCTAGCGCTGCCTTGGTGGTGGAATTCGTTGTAGCCTTCCTTGTTCAGCATTTCGGAAAATTGTTTTTTGGGGTCCGCATTCTTGAATTTGATATCGGAAAATTGGACTAGGATCACGACACCACGGATGTCGCCTAAGGTGAGTTTTTTGTTCGGAACGGGCATGCGCTGTATTTTTGGGAGCGCAAATTTGGGTATCCCGTATTCCAGTGCTTCGTCATCGGGGGATTCTGCCAAAAGTTTTTGATAAATTGCGTCTGGGTTGAGTTTTTCTAAAAACTGTAATTCCGAGCTGCTGCGGCTGTTGGGATCGCGGGCATAGATTCCTGAAGATTTTCCTGTTTCATCGGCGTATGCGTAATATCCGAGAGCGTCTTTTTGCAGAATGTAGCCGTCTGCGGTTTCGAGTACGTTAAAATGCTCGTCGCCCACCAAGCGGGCTTGGAGGGTAGTGCCATCGGGTTGTTTTAAAAAGAATGGTTCATAATCGGCGGGTTCTGCCATGCAGAATACGGCCCAAATCATTACAAATAGTATTATCTGGACAATTTTCACATTCACCTCCGTTCATCTCTTAAAAGAATCTATAATATTTTTCTGCGGAAATACGTTTTTCTTTTTATAAACATTGGAAAAATAAAAAGCTAGACATACCCAATTTTTATTACATTTCCTTAAAACTTATAACCTTAACTAACGATTATTGACTGACGGCTAACTACTATGTCCAAATTTAAACGTATTCTCTTGAAACTCAGTGGCGAAGCCCTCGCTGGCGAAAAGGGTCACGGCATCGATAACCAAATTCTTTCTGACATGGCAAGCGAAATTGCGTCTATCGTCAAGCAGGGCGTGCAGGTTGCGCTCGTGATTGGCGGCGGCAACCTCGTCCGCGGTATTTCTGCTTCTGCTGGCGGCATGAACCGCGCCCAGGGCGATGCCATGGGAATGCTTGGCACCGTGATGAACGGCCTTGCCATGCAGGACGCTCTTGACAAGCAGGGTATCGACTCGGTGGTGATGTCCGCCATCCGCATGGAACCGGTCTGCGAATTCTTCGACCGACGCAAGGCTCTCAAGCTTTTGTCTGCGGGTTCCGTGGTCATCTTCTCCGCAGGCACCGGCAATC
Source organism: Fibrobacter sp. (assembly GCA_017965445.1). Lineage (GTDB taxonomy): Bacteria > Fibrobacterota > Fibrobacteria > Fibrobacterales > Fibrobacteraceae > Fibrobacter. The sequence goes on from JAGCPZ010000051.1 coordinate 7,651, forward strand.
CGTTCTTTACGACGGACAGCTGCGCCGCCCTCCGCGCCATCGAAAGCGAATGCGATGTCATCATGAAGGCCACCAAGGTGGATGGCATCTACACCGCAGACCCGGTCAAGGACCCGACGGCCACCCGCTTTGATGACATCAGCTACAAGGAAGTCATCTCCCGTGGCCTCAAGGTCATGGATACTGCAGCTGTTGCGCTTTGTATGGAAAATAACATGCCCATCTTCGTTTTCAAGATGGAAAAGGGCAATCTCACCCGTGCAGCCATCGAAGGCGACCTCGGCACGCTCGTGCATTGCTAATCCTGTCTCTTTCAGTTTGGTGGTCCACATGTGATCACTGCCGAAAATTGTGCGGTTCCCAACCGGCGCGTGGCCCCACTTCGGGGTCGCTCGCGTATTATTTCTTATGTCAAGGTTTGCCTGGGGAATAAGGTGTAAAAATTTGTTCCTCGAACGATTTGTTGTTATTTTCCCAAATTTTTTTACCTATATTTCAAAATGTATAACAAGCGCTTGGAACCTTCGACTCTAGGCTTCACCCTCTGCTCAGGATGACGCAGAGGTGGACGCATTGTAGTTGGATGTCCTTTGCAAAACTATTAACTAGTAACTAAGAACTAGGAACTAAAGATGTCTGAATATTCTGAAAAAATGGACAAGGCCATCGAGGCCACCGAACGTGAATTTTCCAAGATCCGCGCTGGCCAGGCTAGCCCGGCTATCCTCAACGGCGTGCGTATTGACTATTACGGTACCCCGACTCCGATTTCTCAGGTGGCAAAGATTTCTGTGCCGGAACCGCGCATGTTGCTCGTGACGCCGTGGGAAAAGCAACTCGTCGATACGATTGACAAGGCTATTCTCGCTGCAAACATCGGCCTTACTCCGATGAAGGACGGCAACTGCATCCGCGTGACGCTCCCGATTCTTACGACGGAACGCCGCCAGGAACTGGCCAAGCTTGCCCGCAAGCATGCCGAAGAAGGCCGCGTGGCTATCCGCAACATCCGTCGCGATGCTAACGACGCCATCAAGAAGAACAAGGAATTGCCCGAAGACGAAGTCAAGAAGCAGCAGGACGAAATCCAGAAGGCGACTGACAAGGCTATCGCCGAAATCGACCGTCTGCTCGCTGAAAAGGAAGCAGACATCCTCAAGGTGTAGTCCGGGGTTTGCGTGGCAAATCAACTTAGACATGTCGCTATCATCATGGACGGCAACGGGCGCTGGGCTCGTAGTCGCGGTTTGGAGCGTTTCTTGGGTCACCGCAAGGGGACGGAATCGACAATCGATGCTGTCGAGGTGGGTGTAAACCTCAAGCTCGAACACATGACATTGTACGTTTTCAGTTCCGAGAATTGGGGCCGCCCATCTAAGGAAGTGGATTACTTGATGAACCTTCTCATCGAGATGGTGGTCAAAGAAATTCCCGACCTTATGGCTAAAAATGTGAAGCTGACGGTGATTGGCAACATGAACCGTTTGCCCGAAAAACCGCGTGCAAGTCTCCAGTCCGCCATCGACATGACGGCGAACAATACGGGTATGCAGTTGAACCTCGCCATTTCTTACGGTGGCAGGCAAGAGATTGTGGAAGCGACCCGCTCCATTGCGGCCCAGGTTGCCGCTGGAACGCTCAAGGTCGATGATATTGACGAAACTTTATTTGCAAAAAATCTTTATTTGAAAGGGGCTCCCGATCCGGATTTGGTTATCCGCACTGGAGGCGAATTCAGACTTTCGAACTATCTGCTTTGGCAAGCGGCGTATAGCGAATTCTACGTGACGGATACGCTGTGGCCTGACTTTACCAAGGAAGAGTTCATGAAGGCGGTGGAGTTCTTCAATACTCGTGAACGCCGCTTTGGGAAGGTTCTACATGAGTAATCTGGCTCAGCGCTTGATAACGGCTTTTATCGCCATTCCAATCGTTTTTGTTTTGTTGTGGTTCAACGATTTTAGCCGCATTGGCCTCATGTGCTTTTTGAGCGCCGTGGGCGCCTGGGAATGGGCCGGCATGGCTTGTAAAATGTACAAAGGGCCCGATACCCGCTATCTTTCGTTTGCTTCGTCATTGGCGTTGACGCTTGCGTGGGCGCTTTCTAAGGGCGGTTATTTTGGCCTCCCGGCGGTGCCTTACGTTGTTGGCATGACGTTCGTTGCCGTGTTTGCAATTTATATTGGCGTCGCTTATGCGAAGGTCGAAATCGACCATCTGTTCCCGTGGCTCGTGATGCAGCTTGGCGCTCCGCTTTACCTTGGACTTTGGGGCGGCATGAACGTGCTCATGATGGGTAACGGCCAAGGCCTTGAACACTGCTATCCGTTCATTCTCGTGATGACGGCGGTGTGGCTTTGCGATACGGTCGCATATTTCTTTGGAAAGTTTGCGGCTGGCAAGGGACCTTTCGGGCGTCACCCGTTTGCTCCGAGCATCAGCCCCAAGAAAACTTGGGAAGGTAGCGTTGCGGGCTCCATCGCGACGATTGCCTGGGTTGCGTACTGGGTCAAGTGCAGCGCCTCCCTTGCTTCTTTTGAAGTTGAATTCACTTGGACGTCCGCGATTGTCATTGGCCTCCTCATTACGGTGGCGGGCCAGGTGGGCGACCTTCTGATGTCTGCTCTCAAGCGTTGGAGCGGTACGAAGGATTCCGGTAATTTGTTCGTGGGCCATGGTGGCGTGCTCGACCGCTGCGATTCCTTCCTCTTAGCGGCTCCGGCTCTTTATCTGTTCATGGATTTCCTAAAAAATATCACATAAACCCAGAGGGGGATATATGAAGATTAAATATATCATAGGTGCATTTGCTTTGATGATGACTATGGGTCTTGTGGCCTGTGGTGACGAGGATTCTGAAAATCCTATTACTCCGCCGAAAGAAGTTAATGACGGCCCCGGGGAAGTCGAAGCCGGTTGCAACTTCCAAAAGTCAGATAACGTTTGGAAGTACAAGTATTCCTCTTGGGGATATGTTGATATCTATACGTGGGTGGACGAGACCACGGTCAAGTACGAGTTGTACGCAAAATCTTATCACATGGAAGATGACGATACGACATACACCGATGTGAACCGAGACGAGTTCTATCTGAAGGTCTTGGGAGATTGTGAATTCTATCAAGGTCAGGAATAACGGATCGAAATGAAAAACGTAGTCCTTCTTGGTGCCACGGGTTCTATTGGCACCTCTAGCGTTGATGTCATCCACCAGCATTCCGACATTTTCAATCTCTACGCTGTTGCCGCAAACAGTAGCGTAGAAAAGGTTGCAGAAATTGTCCGCAAGTACAATGTTGAACGCGTTTGCATGTTCAACGAAGCCGCTGCGAAGGAACTCGAAGGCGTTCTCGGCAAAAAGGTGCTCGCCGGCATGGACGGTCTCTGCGAACTCGCAGCCGACCCGAAAGCGGACATCATCATCAACGCTCTGATGGGTGCCGTGGGCTGCCTCCCGACGATTACCGCTATCGAACATGGCAAACATGTCGCACTTGCGAACAAAGAAACGATGGTTATGGCAGGCCCGGTCATTTGGGACAAACTTGCGGAAAATCCGAAGTCTTTCATCACGCCGATTGACTCCGAACACAGTGCCATTTTCCAGTGCCTCGAAGGCGGCAAGCGCGAATCCGAAGTGGAATTCCTAGAAATCACCGCTTCGGGCGGTCCGTTCCGCGAATGGCCCATTGAAAAGTTCGAAAACATCACCGTGGCAGATGCCCTTAATCATCCGGTGTGGAGCATGGGCAAGAAGATTACGATTGACTCTGCGTCCATGATGAACAAGGGCCTTGAAGTGCTCGAAGCTCATTTCTTGTTCCACATTCCTTACGAACAGATTAAAGTTGTTGTTCACCCGCAGTCGATGGTGCATTCGCTCGTGCAGTTCCGCGACGGCTCCTTGATGGCACAGCTCGGCGCTCCCGACATGCGCATCCCGATTCAGGTGGCGCTCACGTGGCCCGACCGCCTGAAGCTTGAAACCAAGCGTCTTGATTTACCAACGCTTGCAAAGCTCACGTTCTTTGAACCGGACTTTAATAAGTTCCGTTGCCTAGCCCTTGCGTTTGACGCAGGCCGCCGTGGCGGTATCGTTCCTGCGATGATGAACGCCGCAAATGAAGTTCTTGTGGATCGTTTCCTCAAGGGGAACCTCAAGTTCACGGACATCCCGAAATACGTCGAAATGGTGATGGACAAGGCTCCGAACGTGACCGGTCACCTCTCGCTGGAGCAAGTGCTCGAAGCTGATAAGGAAGCCCGCCTTATGACGGAAGGCTTCTTGAAGTAATCGAATTGTCATCCTGAGGCTGTAAAGCCGAAGGATCCAGTTAAGTCTTGAAATGCACTGGATTCCTCGCTTTGCTCGGAATGACGTATGCCTAGAGAATGTACCCCGGCCTCAGTGTGATGTGAACCCCGAAAGTTGGACACAACTTTCGGGGTTTTCATGATTAAGAAACACACTAAAGAAGAATGGCTCGAAGCCCTAGAGCTCTATAAGAAGGGGTATGGATCTACTATAATCTCGAGATTGACCGGTCTTGA
>JAGCPZ010000052.1 GCA_017965445.1 Fibrobacter sp.
GAGACGCTTGCCGCGGTAGATAAGGCCTTTCATGAAAAGGTTGAAGAATGCGTGGCGGACAGCCTTTGCGCAAACCGGGTCGAGCGTGAAGCGCTGACGGCTCCAGTCGCAGCTGACGCCGAGGCTCTTGAGCTGCTTCGTGATGCGGGCTTCGTATTCGTCCTTCCACTTCCAAATGCGTTCCACGAGGGCGTCGCGGCCAATGTCGTGGCGTGTTTTGTGTTCGTCCTGGAAAAGTCTCTTTTCGACGACAGCCTGCGTGGCAATGCCGGCGTGGTCCGTGCCCGGAATCCAGAGCGTGTCGCGGCCAGTCTTACGGCGATAGCGGACGAGAATGTCCTGCAGCGTGTCGTTCAGAGCGTGGCCGAGGTGCAAAGCGCCCGTAACGTTCGGAGGCGGAATGACGACGGAGAACGGTTCGCCCTTTCCGCTCGGGGCAAAATCATTATTCTTTTCCCATTGAACGTGCCAACGGTCTTCTACAATTTTCGGATTATAACGAGTTTCCATTTCCATAATGCGCCAAATTTAGTAAAAGGCGAGCGTCGCGACAATCGTGCTTGCATGAATTGCCGTTCAAGAGTTGTCATTCCCGGCGCCTGTCCTCGCTTGACGGGGATGACCGGGAATCTCCTGTTCGTGATTTGTGAAAATGCTGGATGGGAAGGGCTTCGCGTCATCCTGAGTGAAACGAAGGATCCAGTAAAGTCTTGGAAAAAAGGGTAGGAGGGGAACGCTTTCCCCTCGCTCGCACTACGTTGCTCGCTACCCCTTCGATGATGTGAACCCCGAAAGTTGGACACAACTTTCGAGGAACATATGACATTTAATCGTAAAAAATGGGAATTGGTCACAAAATTATACAAAGAAGGCCTGAAGGTTGCTGAAATATGCCGACTCACAAGATTTGATAGGCGTGACGTTAGGCATGTATGCAGGGAATACGACATTCTCGGTTGTATGCGTGAACCTAGAAAAAATTTTTATCGCGGATCAAACGAATTGAGGAAAATGGCAGTTGACGATATCGTCTTTAATTCGTTATCTTATGCCGAAGTAACCGTAAAGTACAACATCAACAGAACAACCTTGAAAGACTGGGTCCACTTGTTTCGGCATGGAGGTTACGAGGAACTGTTCGTGGATCGGCGCAAGGCGAGAAAACGAGAGAATGGGAAAAACTCGGAAAACAGCAGAGAATGCACAGACCAAGCTGAAGAAACTCGAAGACGAACTCTATCGCCTCCGAGCGGAGAATGCCTTGTTAAAAAAAGTGAAAGCCTTAGTCGAGGAAAGACGCTCCCGGGAACAAGGGACTGGGCGCTAGCCATCAATGAACTGAGGCGAGAATACAGACTTGAAGTTCTGTTGGACATCAAGAAGATGGCGCGTTCAACCTTTTATTACCACATCAAAAACAAAAGGCCGGACCGACTTGTAAGCGTTCGAAAGCGCATAAGGGAAATACATGCCGAACATGCCGGTCGTTATGGCTACAGACGCATAACAGTGCAGTTAAAGAAAGAAGGTTTTGTCATCAACCACAAGACCGTTTATAGAATCATGAAGGAACTAGGCCTGAAGAACGTCCGTAGGAAATGCAAGTATCGCTCATACGTGGGACAGGTCGGATCAACTGCACCGAACATAGTGAATCGGGACTTTTCCACAACCAGCCCAAATCAAAAATGGACTACGGACGTGACCCAGATATCCGTAGGAACCGAGAAATGCTACCTGTCGCCGATACTGGACATGTATAACGGAGAAATAGTGAGTTATGTGATATCGGATCGAGCCGACCTGAAAATGGTCATGGACATGCTAGATAAGGCCTGCGAATCAAGAGTTATAAGTGAAGGACTAATACTCCACTCAGATCAGGGCTGGCAATACCAACATTACAACTACCAGCAGTCGCTCAAGCAGCATGGCATCATTCAAAGCATGAGCCGCAAGGGAAACTGCTTGGACAACGCGATGATGGAGAACTTTTTCGGAATAATGAAGTCGGAACTGTTGTACCCTAACAGGTTCCAAAATATGGCACACTTCAAGCAGGAACTAGTGAAATATATCGACTACTATAACAAAGATCGGATAAAACTGCGCCTAAACGGAATGAGCCCGGTGCAATACCGGACTCATAACGCTGTTTTATCCTAATTTTAAACCGTCTAACTTTTTGGGTTCACATCACGAGCGGGGCCTCAGTCGCCAGCCCCGCAACGCCCCGGGCTTGTCTGTTACAGAACTTTTTTATATTAAGAACTCCTAAGAATTAATAATGGAGTGTTGCTATGGCTCAGAAGATTCTTGATCCCAATTGTTGGTCTTTACAGGATGTTTTTAAATCCATATATAATGTTCCTGTTTATCAGCGTCCTTATTCCTGGGATAAAGAACAGGTAGAAGTGTTGATGAATGATCTTTGGGATGCTTTTACATCGGAAGAAAAGAACGATGGGTATTTTACTGGCAATATTATTATTTACGATAAAAAAGACAAAATTGCGGGCCTTATCACTAAATATGATATCATTGATGGTCAACAACGTTTGACCACGTTTTCATTGCTCTTAATGGTATTGTATTCAAAGATTATGTCATTCAAAGAGTATAAAGATGATAAAACTTTGATAGATGTTCGTTCGGCATTGTGGAAAAGTGTAGAACGCCAAATTCGAAAAGATTTGCGAACGGTTGAATTGAATAGCATAGAAAAAGAATGTTTTGCTAAACTATATGACTGTTGTTTTGATTCTCCAACAAAAATTCATAAGCATTGTAAGGAATATAAGTGCTCATCTGCTTTTGATGAACGAATTATTAAGAATTCTATGGATATTTGGAACTTTTTGGATGGTAAGATTTCTAAAGAGAAAAAAGTCCGTTATCTAGATTTTGCTGAGTATATTTTGAATTATGTACAATTTATTGCTATTGGTGCAGAGTGCCCGAAGACAAAAGTTTTCTCCATGTTTGAGTCTATAAACAGTAAAGGAAAGAAACTTGAGGACATTGATCTTATTAAAACATATATATTCTCAAAGTTAGACGAGGATTCCTATTCGACCTATCTCAATAAATGGGGAGAGTTAATAAAGAGAACACAAGATCATCTCTATGATTATCTGTACAATTATATTAAAGCGTATATATGCTTCTATCGCCAAAATATATCTGTTGTTAATTTTAAGAAAATTTGTCGCGAAGAATTGCTTGCTTATGCTGATACCAAAGATGTTGGTTCTGCTTTAAAAAAATTGTTAGATGATATGTATGAAAGAGTTGAATTTTATAATATGCTGAATTCAACGGACTCTGCATACAAGATTATTAGAGATGCTCGATTTAGGTTTTTCTACAACTTATTTGTTGAATTAAATTATCAGCATCCTAAAGCTCTGCTTTTGAGAATTTTGATTGATGTTAATGAAGGAAAGCTTAACAAAAAGGATGCCGTAGATGTTGCTGTAGAAACTATCAAGTATGTAATGAAATTTCTCAGTATTGATAATCGTGATAGTAAAGATGCAATTTCATTTTTCCAAAATGTTATGAAGGATATCTATGAACATAATGGTGTTCAAAGAAATGTAATTATCGATATCATTAAAGCGGAATTACTTAAGCAGGGAATGTTGCCTGAAAAGCTAAAGGCTGATATTGGTTCTTATGATGCGTATTCTCAAAATCGTTTGACTGTATCTTTGCTTGCTTTGTATGAAAGCACTGAATTTGATGAAAAGAAAGGAAAAGCAAAGATATCCTATGATCAAGCGTATTACATAGTCAATACCTTTAGTAAAACATTTAGTTTGGATCACTTGTTAGTTCAGACCCCTAAAAAAGATTCAAAGTATATGTATTATAAGGATGAAAAGACAAATTTATTGGTGTTGAAAGAAAATTCTGATTTCCCAACAGATCGTGTGACAGATGGTATGGATTATGAAATGTTCAAACGATTGATTCTCAATAATATTGGCAATCTTCGTGTTTATTATAGAGATAAAAATTCATCTCGGGGAAATAAGATGATAATGCTTCCTGAATATAGTGATTTTTGTACATATGCGCAAATCAAGGAACGTTGTAATAGAATTGCTGATATATTGATTGACTATAGTTTGGCTCCGATTGAAAAGTGATTTTTCAAAGCAGAAATATTTCGTTCATGTAAAATTATCTTACACCCCTTGCCAATTTTAGGACATAATCTACATTTCTGTTGCGGTTCCTAATAGTGTAGGCTCCGAAAGGCATTTGATAATTATCAAATGTTTTTCTTTTTTTCAAGGAGTTCCTATGCCAGAAAACCAAAATGTCGAATACAAATCATCGTGGCGAGATGAATATCTCAAGTGGATATGTGGTTTTGCCAATGCGCAGGGTGGCAAACTGTATATCGGCATCGATGATAATGGAAAAGTTTGCGGTGTGCAGAATGCCAAAAAACTCATGGAAGATATCCCAAATAAGATTAGGGAAACTTTAGGCATACTTGTTGATGTAAATCTGCTTTCAGTAGATTCAAAAGAATACATCGAAATATCGGTTTCTGCTAGTTCAGATCCTGTCAATTATAAGGGGGAATATCATTATAGAAGTGGAAGTACCAAGCAACTTTTGCAGGGGCCAGTTCTTACTCAATTTTTGCTGAACAGGACCAAAACAATATGGGATGCGGTGCCAGTTGACGGTGTAGAATTCAAAGATCTGGATAAGGAAAGTTTCGATATATTCCGTCGCGAGGCTAAAAAGTCTGGCAGAATGACTGCGCAGGATTTGGCTATGACGAATAAGGAACTTCTTGATAATCTAAATCTGACTGTGAATGGAAAAATGACTCGGGCTGCAGTTCTGCTTTTTCACCGTCAGCCGGAAAGATGGTTTTGCGGAGCCTATGTAAAAATAGGTTTCTTTGGTGATGGCCCCGATTTGCAATATCAGGATGAAATTTATGGATCCCTATTTATTCAGGCCGACAGGGTTGTTGAACTCATATATCTCAAGTATTTTAAGGCACGTATCAGTTATGATGGTCTGATTCGGGTGGAGCGTTATCCGATTCCTAAGGATGCTATGCGTGAAGCGGTATTCAATGCGTTGATGCATTCTAATTACGATTCTGGGGTGCAGATCCAGATAAGAATACATGAAAATCTTGTGCTTATCAGTAACGATTGTGTTTTTCCTGCAAATTGGACTGCTGAAACGCTGATGCGGCGACACCGTTCTGAACAATACAACCCTAAAATTGCGAATGCATTCTTTAGGGCTGGTTATGTGGAAGCCTGGGGCAGAGGTATCGAAAATATGTGTAAACTCTGCGCCGACGGTGGTGTAAAAATGGAGTATACGGTACATCCTTGCGATGTGATGCTAGAATTCAAAATTCCTACATTGGAAACCCTTGAAAAACGGGATGAAAACGTCAATTATGATGCTAGTACACAGAAAAGTACACAGAAAAGTGTACAGAAAAGTACACAGAAAATTATTGAACTTATTGCAGGCAATCCGTTTATAACGACGCAGGATATGGCTGATTCTTTAGGGGTTAGCCGTAGTGCAATTGCAAAAGCAGTCGCAAAAATGCAGAAAATCGGTATAATCAGTCGAGTTGGCCCTGACAAGGGTGGTTATTGGCAAATTGTGAAGAATGCTTAATGGGTTTTGATAAGCAAAAAAGTCGCCCGCTGTGCGGACGACTTTTGTAGGATTCAAATCCCATTAAAAGGAGATTCCCGCTCGGAGGCGGGAATGACTGGTTTACTTAAGAATGTAGATATAGATTTTTAAATCTTTATCCTAATCTTCTTTTGTTTGTAGATGGATTGTCCGCCGTTGCAGATGTAGGCGACCGTGCAGACGATGAAAAATGCGGGGAGGCAATTGAATCCGAAGATTTCACCGGCGATGAGGATGGGGGCCCAAAGCGTGTTGCTTGCGCTTGCGAACACGGCGGCAAAGCCGAGGGCTGCGGCGAGGGCGGCTGGCATTCCGAACATTCCCGCAACGAATACGCCAAATGTAGCACCGATGGCGAAAAGTGGGGTCACGACACCGCCAATGAAACCGGCAGAAAGCGTGAGAATCGTGAGCGCGAATTTCAAAATCCAGTCATACCCGGCGACGTTCCCAATCAAGTCGGCGGTTCCGGCGGCACTCCCCGTAGCATTCCCAGCGGCAGTTCCTAAATCGGCGGCATTAACCCCAAAACACATATCTAACAAGTTTGTTCCAAGTCCTGCGTAGCGTCCCTGGAAAAACACGAGCAAAAGTACACTTATTCCCACACCCATAATTGCAATTCTCTTAATGCTGTTCGGAAATTTTTTTGCGAAGAAATCTTGCGAGAGCCCAAGCAACTTTGCAAATCCGCCACCGACAATTCCGAAGAGCACGCCCATCAGCGCGAGTTTCAAAAGCATCGAGCCGTCAAGCGAGCCTTCGTTCGTGAAAATGCTTGCCGTGAATCCGCTTGCATCAAGGAGCGAATTCAAATCTACGCTGAACTTGTGGAATCCGAGCATGCTTGAAACTTTGCAGGCAGTGAATGCGGCAGCGGCAGCGGGCAACAATGCGCCAAGTTCCAAGTGCCCGACGAGCAAAACTTCCAATGCGAATGCGGTAGCTGCCATGGGGGCTTGGAAAATTCCGGCGAAGCCTGCGGCCAAGCCTGTGACGAGCATGATGTGCGCTGAGTTTTCAAATGGTAATTTTTTACTTATGTTGTACGAAAGTGCGGAGCCGATTTGCATGGCGGCGCCTTCACGGCCTGCGCTTCCACCGAAGAGCTGCGTAATCCAGGTGCTTACGGCGGCCATCGGGATAGAGACGAGCGGAAAGTCCGTTTCTTTATTGAGTCCGACGGCAAAAACTTGATCCATGCCGCGTTCTGTCCAGCGTCCCCATTTCTTGTAGGCGAATGCGATGGCGGCCCCGCCGAGTGCCAAAGCGGGGATAAAGTACAGCGGATTTGTGTCGCGGATCACAGAGAGCCTGTCGCTGATGTCGCCGAAGCAGGCGGTGAGCGCTCCGATGACGGCTCCGAGGGCGATTCCAAGCAGTACGAATGTCGGTGTCGCAAGCCACTTGAGCAATTTTTCCTTGACCCGAGCCCTTGCCATTTGCATCATCTGCTCCTTCATTTCGGGGCTAAACTGGTTGAATTGCTGGCTTGCCTTGCTAAATTTGCTAAACATCACATGTTTCCTTAAAAAATTTTTTCACAAAGATAGTTAAAACGGAACTCATCGTTCCGATAATTTTCCTGTTGTCAAATACTCAATCCTTTTACAACGAAACCTTAAAAAATAGGGCATTTGCGGGCTTTCTCTATGTATAATTAGTGGCGGGAACGGATTGGAGTGTCACTTGGAATAAACAACTCTAATTTAAAGGTGTATTGATGAAGTCTTTAGCGAAAGTGGCGCTATGTGGAATGGGTTTAAGTTTGGTTCTGTCTGCATGCGGAGATTCCTCGAACGATGATGGTTTTTCTCCAGCTGGTCCTGTCATAGGGGAACTGAGCTCCGATTCCGGTGTCGGTCCAGATGTAGGTTTGTCTAGCGCGGGTTCTGCCGTGCCGGGCGCTTCTTCTGCAGTAGTTGGTGGTTCGTCAGCGACTATTCCGGGTGTATCTTCTCCGGTGCAGCCGACATCTTCTGCGGGCACTGCTGTGCCTGGGTCTAGTGCGGCGGTTCCTCCGGCATCGAGTGCCGCTACTGTTATTCCGCGTTTCGAAGGCAATAGTCCGGTGTTTTTCTCGGAAGTTTCTCCTTCGAATGCAAACTTCAAGGACAACGACGGTAACGATCCGGGTTGGGTTGAATTTTACAACTCCTCCGATGCTCCTGTGAGCTTGAAAGGCTTTGCGCTTACGAACGATTTGTCGGATCCGCGTCGCTGGGTATTTGGCAACGCCACGGTCCCCGCCAAGAGCTACATGATTGTGTTCCTTTCGGGCAAGAGCTATGCAGACTACATTTTGCCTTCGGATTCGCTTAACTTGATGGGCTCTGATTGCAGTTCGGAATCTGCTGCTGGTGGCGGTGGCATGAATTTCCCTGGCATGGGTAACTGGGGCGGCAATCCTGGTGGCGCTGGCGGAAACACTTCCGGGAATAATGTCGAAAATTTGCCGGGCAAGTCTTCGCTGTGCTTTAACGAAGGTGGATCAGCTCAAATGGGCGCTGTGATGAAGGTTGCCCAGGGTGGCGACTATTCGCGAGTGGTAATCAAGGCCAATGGGACTAACCTCGGCAAGGTCAACCAGCTCGTAGTCCGTGGATTCATTACTAAGAACCACAAGATTCGCGTGAACTTCAAGGAAGGCGACTCGCTCAGCAATTGGGGCGGCAAAAATCTTCGTGGTACGGGCGATGTTTCATCGGTGTATTACGTCCGTCTAGACGACAATGCGAAAGACCTTAATCGTAACAAAGTAACGGCATCGACTTTTGCGACTGAAACTCAGGGCAGCGAATCCACTACAATCCAGGTGACATCGTATATCGCCCGCAATCGCGGACACGAACCTCATGCTTCGTTCAAGGTCGATAAGGATGGCGGTGCATTGTACTTTGTAAATGCTGAAGGCGCTCTTCTCGATTCCGTGCGTTTCGGGACTGTTCCGACGGGCGCTTCCTGGTCCCGTGATGGCGCTGGCAAGTGGGGCTTCGCGGCTCCATCGCCTTATGGCAATACTTCAGGCGAGGTCTTTGCGGAACAAGTTCAGGTAGCCGAAGTCAACATTCCTCCTTCCGGTTTCTATTCTTCTGCGGTGACGGCGACGTTCCCGGCAGGTACCCGTTGCGAACAAGGCGGTAAAGAACCGAACGCAAATTCTCCGGCTGTACAGACGGTGAATGTCAGCACTACGACGGTTCTGCGTTGCCGTGCTTATGTCGGTGGTTCTTATCCGAGTGAAGAAATTAACCGCACCTACGTTTTCGAACAGCAGCCTTCGCTGGCCGCGATATTCGTGACGACCGATCCGCTTTCGATGTTCAGCCCCGATTCCGGCCTCTATATGACGGGTAATGGCGCTTCGATGATGGACCCGAAGAAGGGTGCAAACTTCTGGAGCAACCGCGAACTCCCGGTATATGTGGAAATGTTCGAACCCGGCAAGCCCAAGACTCCTGCGTTTGGCATCATGGGCGATTACAAGATTACGGGGCAGTACAGCCGTGCAAAAGAAAAGAAGTCGTTTGCAATTACGTTGCGCGAAGAATACGGTGACAAGCGCTTAAAATACTCGCTGTTCCCGGATTACCCGGAACTCAAAAAGTTCAAGGCGTTCTCGCTGAGAAACTTCGGTAACAATAGCGGTGACGACTATTTGCGCGACCGCCTGGGAACTTCGATGACGGAAGGCCTTGGCGTGGATTACCAGCGTGGCCGTTATGTTATCGTATATTACAACGGCAAGTATTACGGCATCCATGACCTGCGTGAACGCAACAACGAATACTATTACGAAACCAAGTACGGTTACGATCCGAACGATATCGACCTTCTTGAAACGTCTGCCAGCGGTACAGATGAGGCGAGTACAGGTTCTTCTGCAGATTACAAGGCTATGATTGATTGGCTGCGTAGCAACAGTCTCTCGTCTGATGCCAACTACAAGAAGGTTGCGGACCAGATTGATATCGACAACTATATCAACTACATGCAGGCAGAAATGTTCCTGAATAACAGCGACTGGCCGCATAACAACATAAAGAAGTGGCGTGTTGCAAGCCAGAAAACCAAGTGGAAATGGTTCCTGTACGATACGGACTTTGGCTTTGGCGTGTCTTACAATACCCAGAACGGCAACGTGTTCAGCTACGTGACTAACGAAAATGGTACCAATGGCATGGGCGGCTTCAACTTTGGCGACTGGGGCGGCGGCATGGGAGGCGACTTCGGTGGCGGCATGGGTGGCAACTGGGGCGGCATGGGCGGTCAGCAACCGCAAATGGCTGTAGGAGCTTCGACCTCCGTGCATACGATTCTCATGATTCGCTTGCTTGAAAATGCTGGTTTCAAGAATGCATTCATCAACCGCTTTAGCGTGCTCCTTTCGATGAACTTCTCTGCCGAAAGGCTCCTGAAGCGCATTAACGAATTGCAGTCGCAGGTGGAATCCGAAATGGCTCGTGATCAGCAATTCTGGAACTATAACGCATCTTCGATGAGCAACAACTTGGAGACAATCAAGAACTTTGCCCAATCGCGTCAGGCTACGATTCGTGAGCAGATGGTGTCTTTCTTCTCGTTAAGTTCTCCTGTTGAAATGACGCTCACGGCGCAGGGCTCCGGCAAGATTCTCGTTGACGGGCTCCCGCTGGATCAATCGACGATGAAGGTGACGTTCTACACGGGCATCCCGGTAACGCTCACGGCTCAGGGCGGTACGGGCGTGTTCACGGGCTGGAGCGATGGTGTTAAGGATGCAACCCGCAAGGTAAATCCGGGTGATGTCCAGTCGCTGACAGCAGAGTTCAGGTAATAGCGAACGCCTTCGAAATATTTTTTCATCCATAGAACAGCAAAAGGCTAAACGGTTTTTCCGCTTAGCCTTTTTTTGAAGAAATTCCGCGAATCTGCGTTATCCGAGCATTTCTGCGGTGCTGAGTGTCTTGAAGTTCTTTTCGTTCAAGACCTTGAGCGCCTTCTCGGTATCGCTGAAGCGGAGAATCATCACGTTCGTCTCCGGCTTGCTTTCGGACGGGTAAGCATACATGTAGTCAATCTGCAAGTCGCCAACGACATCAAGAAGGTCTGCGAGTCCGCCCACCTTGTCGGCGACGGGGCATGCAACGACGTCGGTGACGGTAGCGCTGAGGCCCGACTTTTCGAGAACGTTGACAGCCTTTTCGGCATCGTTCACGATAAGGCGGATAAGGCCGAATTCGCCGGAGTCGGCGAGCGTGAGCGATAGGAGGTTAATCCCTGCATCGGCAAGGGCGCGGCAGACGGCCTGGAGGCGACCTGGTCTGTTGGAAACGAAAACTGAAACCTGTGGGATTTTCATGAAATTTCTCCTTGATAAAAGGTGTTAGGCATGAGGTCGCCCGCCATGGCGGGCTTTGGGCTATCGTGCTCATACCTCAAAGTGCGAAGCACGACCTCATTGCTCATAGCGCCTCCGGCGCTAAATCTTCTTCCTGTTGTCGATAACTCTCTTTGCCTTGCCTTCGCTACGCGGCAGCGAATCGGGTTCGCACAACGTTACGATAACGGAAATGCCGAGAATCTGTTCGATGGAGTGCTTGAACTTCTTGTTCAGCTGTTCCATATCGCTCATGGAGTCGCTCACCATGTCGCGGGAAACTTCCACCTTGACTTCGAGCGTGTCCATGTTGTTCTTGGTGTCGAGCACAATCTGGTAGTGCGGCAAAGCCTTTTCTGCGCGGAGGAGTGCCGTTTCGATTTGGCTCGGGAACACGTTCACACCGCGCATGATGATCATGTCGTCGCTACGGCGGCCAATGCGGCGGATGCGGCGGATGGTGCGTCCGCACTTGCACTTGGTGCTTTCGATGGCAGTGATATCGCGGGTGCGGTAGCGCAAAATCGGCATGGCGCGCTTGCTGAGCGTACTGATGACGAGTTCGCCTTCTTGTCCGTCTGGCAGCGGTTCCAGCGTTTCCGGGTCAACAATTTCGGGGTAGAAGTGGTCTTCGAAGATGTGGATGCCGTCGCGGCATTCGCATTCGCAGCCCACGCCCGGGCCCACGATTTCAGAAAGACCGTAAATATCGTATGCCTTGATGCCGGTCTTTTCTTCGATGTAGTCGCGCATGCCGTCGCTCCACGGTTCTGCACCGAAGATGCCGCGCTTGACCTTGAGCTTCGAAATATCGACTCCCATTTTTTCTGCAACGTCGATGATACGTACAAAATAACTAGGAGTGCCACCCACTGCGGTAACGCCGAAGTCCTTCATGAGCATCACCTGGCGTTCGGTATTGCCGCCGCTAATCGGCACGACTGTGGCACCGAGGGCTTCGAAACCGCCATGAATGCCGAGGCCGCCCGTGAAGAGGCCGTAGCCGTAGAAGTTCTGCACAATGTCCGTGCTGCGGAATCCGCAAGCCAAAAGACCGCGCTTGACGACCTGGGCCCACACGTCCATGTCTTCCTTGGTGTAACCGACCACAATCGGCTTACCGGTGGTGCCGGAGCTTGCATGCAAACGCACGACTTCGCTCATATCGACCGCGAAAAGACCGTACGGATACGTATCGCGCAAGTCCTTTTTCATGGAGAACGGAATCTTCACGATGTCTTTCAACGACTTGATGTCGTCGGGGGTGACGCCCTTTTCGACCATGCGGTCGTGGAACAGCGGGACCTTCTCGTAGGCGAGTTTCACGGTAGCGCGCAAACGCTGCAATTGCAGTTCGCGTAATTTTTCTTCGGGCATAAAGTCGAGCGCCATTTCGGGCAGGACTTTGTTTTCTTCGTCGTTCCAGGCTGTAGATCGCATAGTAACCTTTTTTATAGGGAGTGTTAAATTTTTGCGATTCTAAATATAAATAATGTGGTTTCGTATTGATTGAATAACTTCTGTTTCTTTTTCTTTGCGAAAAGGGGCTTTTATAGAAATCTGGCCTGAAGTTTTTCACTTTATGTCAATGATACATTGATTGTAACTATAAGTAGGCGCTTACGATAGAGGTTAACGATAGGGAAAATCCATATATATGGAGGTTTATCTTGGTGAATTGCGTGTTTTGAAAAAAGTCCAGTGGGCGGGGGAGCTGATTTTTTGTATTTTTGGGCAGAAATTTAAATAACTGCTTTTATAGGTAGGTCTATTCTGCGTTCCCGTTCGCTTTTATTTGTTCTTGCTTTAGTCGGTATGTCGAATGCCCAGCTTTTGGACATGTCGCAGATTTCCGACAAGTATATGGTTGAGAATAAGATTAACAAGATTCGCGTCGAAGGTACCCATCACATGGACGAACGTTCTGTCCTTGGACGTGTCGGTATCCGCGCCGGTCAGAGTTATTCCCCGACTTTGCTTTCTGAAAAGGTTCAGAATTCGGTGAGTGCGCTTTACGCATCGGGCCTGTTTGACGACGTGACGGCCTGGGTGGATTACGTTGGTGATGAGTCCGATGTAGAATTGGTGTTCAAGGTGAAGGAACTCCCGGCTTTGGATACAACTATTCTGGATGGCTGTGACGAAATATCTGAAGATGACTTGCGCCTGAAAATCCACATGATTCCGGGACAGGTCTATAGCAAGAGCCAACTTGAACGTACCCGTCAGGCCATGCTCGAACACTACCGTTCTGAAGGCTTCCTTCTTGCTGAAATTGGCTACCGCGAAGAACCGGTTGACGAATACCAGAACAAGGTGACTTTCGTGATTCGCGAAGGCTCCAAGGTGCGCGTCCGTGGCGTTGACGTGAAGGGGAACGACCATGTATCGGTCGAAGAAATCACTGAACACATGCTCTCCAAAGAAAACCAGTGGTGGGGTGGCGGCGAATTTAAGGAAAACGTTTTCGAAGCAGACCGCGATACGGTGCTGAACGTGTTCCGCCATTTCGGTTTCTTGGATGCCGAACTTAACGATTATCATGCGGAATATTTGCCGGATTCTACGTGCCTGTTCTATCTTGGACGCATGGTGCCGGTTGGAGAAAAATTGGCCCCGCTTTACACGCAGTTGAACGAGGCCATGTCCGATTCGACGAATCCGCTTTACAAGATGGCTGGCATGCCGACGATGGAAGTGACGCACTTCTATAGGCATATGCGCAAGGCGGGAGACAAGACTCCGGTGACAAGGCGCATGCCCCAGGTCAAGGAAGAAGAAGATGCGTGGAAGCTTTTGAACGATATCATCCGTTACGAAAGTGCTCGCAACAAGTGGCTTGGGCTGGTCGCCGACCGCAAGTGGAACAACCCGAAGATTGATTCCCTCCTGAAAATCAAGAAACGCACCGCTTACGAAAGCAAGCTCCTGGTGCGCTACATGATCGAAGATCTCGTCCCGACGCTTAACAAGTACGACAACATCAAGACTTCGAGCGATATGATTGTCCATATCGACGTGACCGAAGGGCGCCGCTACTACATGGGCGGACTCCACTTTACCGGTAACGAAGTCCAGAGCGACAAGATGCTAGAATACGTGTTCCGCCTGGATAGCGGGGCTGTGTTCGACCAGTACCTCTATGATGCGTCGAGAAAGGCTTTGATTGATTCTTACCGCGAAGACGGTTACCTCTTTGCCCAGTTCGACGAAGAAAGAACATTCGAAAATGATTCCGTCGTGAACCTCACTTACAAGATGAACGAAGGCTTGCCGGCCCAGATTCACAAGGTGCATGTCCACGGCAATACCAAGACGAACGAAAAGGTTATTCGCCGCGAAGTGCGCCTGTATCCGGGCGATACTTACCGCCAGTCCGCCTTGGAACGCAGTTTCCGCGACATTATGCAACTCAACTACTTCGACATGGTCGTGCCTGATATCAAGGTCGTGGGCGAACAGGAAGTGGATTTGGACTTTACCGTCCAGGAAAAGCAGGCGGGTACGGGTCAGTTCAGTCTTGGCGTTTCTTATAGCGAAAGCGACGGCTTTGTCGGTACCGCAAGCGTGTCTATCCCTAACTGCTGCATGGGTGACGGTCAGGCCGCGGCATTGAACCTCGAATATGGTGCAGACAAGAAGAGCGCGACAATCAGCTTTACCGAACCGTGGTTCCTCGACAAGCCCATTACGCTTGGCGCAAGCCTCAGCTACAGCTGGTGGAACATGGAAAAGTACGACGACCACGACATTACCCGTTACGGTGGAAACATCTTCGTGGGTAAGCGCCTCAAGTGGCCGGACGATTACTTCTACGGACAAATTGGTTATGGCTGGCTCATGAATGACCAGGGCCCGAATATCGATAATAGCTATGTGGTCTATACCGGTATCGAATCGGCTTTCAACTTCCGCATCCAGCGCGACGACAAGAACCTGCCGCAGTTCCCGACCGAAGGCTCTCGCTACGTGCTCGACGTGCAGTGGGCTAATAAATACTTTGGTAGCGACTTCGAATTTGTCAAGGCCGACCTCTCCATCAAGTGGTGGTTCCCGCTATTCCGCGACCGTCTGTCGATTGCTCTGACAAACGAATATGGCGTTATCTTTGGTGACAAGTTGCAGCACCGCACGCTCTACACCATGGGTGGCGTGCTTGGTTACGATGGTATGCTCCGCGGTTATGGAGCCGGTTCTGTTGGTCGCAGCCGCCTTGGACGCAGCTACCAGTACATTGGCGCCGAACTCCAGCTCGGACTTGTGCCGCAGACGTTCTACTTGCTGCCGTTCTTCTTTGATGCCGGTAACGTGTTCGGTGAACGCATCGATACGAGCAAGCGAATTGACAAGCCCAAGAAGAATCCGCTCAGCGAATGGGATCCGACGACACTCAAGAAGGATATCGGCTTTGGTTTCCGTGTCGTAGTTCCGATGCTTGGCATTATCGGTTTCGATTTCGCCTGGCCGCTGGATCCGGGTGAAGCCTACAATGGAACGAAGTATTCCAAGGTGGGCGATATGGAATTCAACTTTGTCATTGGTCAGGCATTCTAACCTGGCAGGAGGAGCGCTATGTTTCGCAAGTTGATAATTTTGCTTTCGGTGGTGTTTGCCTGTGCAAGTTTTGCCGAAGATGGTCTTCGCATAGCCCATGTCGATTCAAAGATTATCTTTGACGGGTTCAAGGGCACAAAGAAAGCCCAGGAAGAATACGACCGCCAGGTGGCTAAGTGGGAACAGCAGGCGAACCTTTTGCAGAAGGAACTCGCTGCAATCAAGGAAAAGCTTGATAAGCAGGTGTTGATGCTTTCTGATGAAAAGAAGCGCGAACTTGAGGCCGAGTACAACAAGAAGGATACGGAACTCAAGTCGTTCATCGACCGCGTCTATGGACGCAACGGCGAACTCATCACTGAAAACGAAAAGGTGAGCGCCCCGATTATCCAGCTTATCCGCAAGGCCGTGAACGAAATCGCTCTCCAGGAAGGCTATGACATGGTTGTTGACCGTGCGACTGGCGCTGTACTTTTCTGGAAAAAGGAAAACGACCTTACGAACAAGGTTTTGGACTATTTGAATAACAGATAGTTGTTGGTCATAGGTTGTTGGCTGCGTTGTCTTTGGACGCAGTGACTCGGCAATGCGGTTTATATGCAAAAAGACGAAACTGAAAATCGCAATCGCGTTATCGTGCGCACGAGCATCGTGGGCATAGTCTCTAATGTCGTTCTTTCGGCGTTCAAGGCGGCGGTGGGCTTTATTTCGGGTTCCATTGCTGTTACTCTAGACGCCGTGAACAACCTTTCCGATGCGTTATCCTCCGTGATTACCATCGTGGGGGCGAAGCTTTCAAATAAACTGCCCGACAAGAAACACCCGCTGGGTTATGGGCGTATCGAATACTTGAGCGCCATGGTGGTGGCCGCTATCGTGCTGTATGCCGGCGGAACTTCTGCCGTGGAATCCGTCAAGAAAATCATCCACCCCGAAGATGCGGACTACTCTACGATTTCGCTGGTGATTATCGCCGCTGCTGTTATCGTAAAGGTGGTCCTTGGCAAGTACGTCAAGCGTCAGGGCGAACGCGTGAATTCCGGAGCGCTTATCGCCTCGGGAGCGGACGCCTTGTTCGACGCCATCCTTTCGCTGTCGGTGCTCGCTTCGGCTATTGTCTTTGTGACTACGGGACTTTCGCTCGAAGCCTATGTCGGTGTCGTGATTTCGATATTCATCATCAAGGCCGGTATCGGCATGTTGATTGATACGCTCGACGATATTCTCGGTCGTCGCAACGATGCGGATACTGCAAAGCAAATCAAGCAAATCTTGAACGAAGACGAAGCCGTTCGTGGCGCATACGACTTGGTGCTGCACAACTACGGCCCCGAAAAGTTTTACGGTTCTGTCCACCTGGAACTGCCCGACACCATGACCGTCGAAGAAGTGGACACGCTTACGCGCAGGCTGCAGAACCGCGTGTACAAGGAAACAGGCGTCATCCTCACTGGCGTGGGAGTTTATTCGTACAATACCAAGAACGACGAAGCCGCTGAAATCCGCAACAAGATTTTGCAACTGGTGAAGGCCCACTCATGGGCGTTACAGATGCATGGTTTCTATGTGGATATCGCAGAACATGCAATCCGCTTTGATGTCGTCATGAGTTTCGAGATTACCGCCGAAGAGGGCCTTGAAATCCTGTACAAAGAAATTGGCGATGCCTTCCCTGGCTACGATTTGCATATCGCACCCGATGTGGATGCGGGTTAGTTTCGCTAGTCCGCGTTTTTCACTGAGAATGTGACGGTTGCGCTACCTTTACCGAGAATTTCTTTTAAGCGCTTCTTGTTTACGTTATCGATTTTCCCGAGACGTGTAAAATTCCACGAGTTCGTATCGTAGTAGATGGTAATGGATTTTCCCTGGTACAAGATGATGTCGCCTGCATCGGTGTCGATTTGCGTGTCGTTTCGCGGGAGCGATACGGGCAAGTCGGCGACTTTCTCAAAATTCCCGTAATCTTTCATTTCTAGCGTCAGGTCGCCCTTTTGCAAAAGTTCGACAAAAGCCTTCGCCGATGAATTTTCGCCTAGAGTTGCCGTAAAGGTGGTGTCGTTCACATGGATTTTAAGCTTCATTTCGGCCTCGGTTACGGCTGATTTTTCGTTTGATGACTCGTCTTTGGCGACGCCCGACGTCGCTGAAGACGCATCTGCGCTACAAGCCGATAGCACCAAAAGAATCATGAGTTGAAGGAACAGACGCTTCATTGTTCAAAGCCCGCTAGACGTTCTTTCCCATGGTATAGGCGCGTTTCAAGACGACCGTATGGGCCTTGATGTCGCCGGGCTTTTCTGCCGATGTTCCGCAAAGGCCTGCCTTGAACTTTGCGTTTTCAAAGCACGCAATCCAGCCGTTGATACCGCGTTTCGCAATATTCATAGCCTTCTTGTCAGAATCTGCGGCGGTAGCGAGGAGATAGATTTCGCGGAAACGATAATCGCTGACGAATAACGAATTCGCTCGATCGAGCATTGTCTTTAACTGACCGCTCATTTCATAATAGTAAATCGGAGTCGCAAATACGATGACATCTGCGTTCTTCATCTTTTGCGTGATGGCGTTTGCATCGTCCTTGATGACGCATTTGCCTTTCTTTTGACAAGCGAGACAACCCTTGCAAAATGCGATATTCTTACCGCGCAACGATTCGAATTCGACCTTGTTACCGGCTTCGGCGGCGCCCTTCGCAAATTCCTGCGCCAGAATTTCCGAGTTGCTGCCCTTGCGCAAACTGCTCGATATGACTAAAACGTTTTTCATAAAAACCTCTCGTTCAATTGTGTAATATATCTAAAATAGGTATGAATAGCAATTACTTATTTGTTATGGACTATTATGCTTTTTAGGCATGAGTGAAAAAATTCTTCAATCTATTGACTTGAAGTTAAACAGCGGTGGAACGATTTCGTTTACAGCTGTTACGATGTAAAGTTCGTAAACACGTGGGGTTCGTATTCCGGCTTCGGGACTCCGCTTGCTTCGGCGGTGTCTTGCGTCTTCAGCAAGTATGCCATGTTCTTTGCGAGGGTGCCCGTGAACCTGGTTCCAATACTGCGAACTGACCACTTGCATGTTCGTCATGAGGAAGTACTGGTTCAGCCGTTCAAAGTCGGCCGTCGCGGCCCGCGCGCCCGATTTCTTGGTAAAAACTCTCGATGCTCTTGGGAAGGTTGTAATTAGAATTTCGTGAGCGGAGGGCATTGTTATGGAACAGGCGAAAAGCTTCGGGCGAGTTCTTTTTCGTATTCTTCTGCAGTCGCTGCTGGACCGTCCCACCAAAGTTTTGTTGAATCGTCGTAGAGCATTTTTGCTGTATTTGATTCCATGAACGAAATAAGAATGTCTTCTTTCGATTTGTGTTCCCTTTCGGCGATTTCTTCAATAGCCATCAGGGCTACAAGATCCATGGAAAATAAGACTTTGTCACTAACCATGTATTACCTCAATGAAACTTTTTCGCTCTTTATAAATTGAAGTTTTGAAATCGCTAAGGAACTTCTAAAACAGAATTGATCTTGCAGACGTTCTGGCAACAGAAGACTTATACACATGTTGTCTGCTTGTTCGCTTCCCATTTGTCCAAAGACATTCCCCATATACGCCGTAATGGTGGTGTTGGTATCGTCGCTTGCAATTTTACCACAAATGACATCGTAATTTTCCATCTGTTTACGAATATCAGTAAACACCCCATTTCTTCTATGAGCAACTATGCAATGGAGCCACTCTATATTAGCTGTTTCAAAAGCATAACATTTAAGATCAGAAACGTCTGAAATCTTAAATTGAGAAATGTATGCAAATTCTGTAGTCGCAGAAATCAATCCGTTGTTTTTTGCTTTTGAGGCTGATATCTTGGAAAAATTGCGAGCTTGTTCAATTGAAGACGTAAGATAGAATCCTTGTCCGAAATCTTTGAATTTTGCACATCGCTCTAAAATAGGATTATCTACAATGCAAAAACTGCCATGGTAAAGGAGCATGTCTTTCTCTAATGGCTTCATACGGAAGCTCCTTTTAATTTGAGATAGGATTTTACGTCTTCAAAAACGGCTTCATCTCCTTCGACATGGAAAATTCCGAAGCCCTCACGGATGTATTTAAGAACATCGAATTTTTTGAACAGCAGCGCAGTTTCTTCAAGAGAAAGATTAAAACTTTTAGCCGCGATTCTTAAAATGCGGATTTGCATAAAGAGAATTTGCTGTTGTTCGTTCATGTGCGGCCTCTATAGTGTAATGATAGAATTTTTCTTAGATAACTAGGTTCTTTTTCAAGAAATTTTCCTCTTCGCGCATGGCTGCCCGAAATTCTTCAAAGGATCCTTTTGTTTCGGGGACTGTAAATGGCATAATAGTCAGTTTTATTGAATCATCGTTATAAAGAGTCAATTATGGGGAAGCTTACACGACTACATACTTGGGAGGATACTTTTTGTCCTTATAAATCAAATCGTATTTTATGCTTTTGTTCTCGTCAGGAACGCCATTTTCATCTATATATCTTAAAGCGTCGTTTATAATATTATTGTCCAATTCAGGAATAGCCATTGAAGTCTCCTAGTTGGCTGTTTTTTTCAATTATACATTATTTAAAGAGAGTAAAAAACTATCGAGTTCGCGTGGTGTTAAATTTTTCCTGTTTTGTTCTTCTAA
>JAGCPZ010000053.1 GCA_017965445.1 Fibrobacter sp.
ATTTGCTGTTACAAAGTTGCCATCCTATAAGATTTCAAAAGAAGCACGTTTAAAATTGAAAAAGAAATATGGAATTATAGTAGAGTAGATTGAATTACGCATAGGACCAGATTCCAAATGACTAAATTCCCCAAAATCCTTCTTCTGCTTGTGCCGTTGTGTCTTGTCGTGCTGTTGATGGCCTTCTCGAATGCTCTTTTAAACTGCTGGATGCTCTTGATTGAGCCTAATTACATCATTCCAAAAGAATCGAATATCTTCCAATTTGATGTGAACCAGATGAACGAGGGCTCCGGTGACTGGTGGATATATGGTCAAGACAATAAAAACTACTATTACTATATCGGCCACGACTCATTGCCGTATATTACTTTTTCGAATGGTGCCGCTCAAATATGTAGTGGCTTCGATAAATTGAACGTTAATACATGGTGTGGTAAAATTACCGAAGCATTCAAAAGCAGGGACACGACCGTCACCTACGCAGAACTTTTCGACGATGGGTATCACGCTCTCCTGTATCGTTCAAATTATCCTGAATTGCTGTTTTTTGTCAAGATGTCGGATTCTAGTTTGTATGAGCTGGATAGCATTGTAGATTTCTATAATGACTTTGCCGTTTACCGGACGGAAAAGGATTATATAGAAAAAGAAGGCGATATATTTAAACAGTTGAGTGACAAAAATAGAACTAAAAAAATGATGGAATACGGAGTGATTATAAATCCTGTTATGGGTAGTTTTGCGGGGGAACTGTTTATTGTTGGAGACAACGATGTTTTTGAGCTATCGTTGTCTAGACGGTCATTCAAAAAAATAATTCGTTATCACATGGCCTTGGATATATTTGAAAAATGTAGTGACAATATGATTATGAGACTTCCGCACCGTCAAACAAGCATTTCCTCATCAGCTATTAGAGTATCTTTCCAAGATAGCAGCTTTTTTGAACTTGCTTCGAATGGCTTGTTGAACATACAAGTTGTTGACGGCAAAAGTTGCCTTAGGGTGAATGGCGAGTACAACCAGGTCCGCTACGATTACGCGGAAGGCAAAAAATGCAATGTGGGTGTTCCTTTGTGCGAACCATTCTAATAGGGCGTAACCATAATTAATCACACCCTTTTTTGCGGTCTTGCCAGACGCTTTGGTTGAACAGTTGGCCCTCGGAGAGTCCGTACTTTTCTTCGACGCCGGCTTTTGAAATGGCTGTGTCGATGTCGAGCTTGCCACGGATGGCTTGCGTGTAAATGTCGATTTTGCGGCGGACAGATTCGGGTTCTTCGTCCAAGAGTTCTAGGCGGTAGCTGCTTACGTTTTGGGCGATGAGCCTTGGCAATAGCTTGAGGGCGGATTGCGGTTTGCCGACAAAGAGCGTGTTGCGGCATTCGGCATCGGATTGCAAGAAGTGGCGTTCGCCTTTATGGTCGAGAATTTCGACTTTATGTTGTGTGCAAATCTTTTTGCATTCGGGAAAGCGGCGGCCAGTCGTGAGGGCGCGTGCGAATGCGCAGTATTCCGAGTGGAATGCGGGCATGTACTGGTGCAGCGCAAGTTCGAGCTTGCTTCCGTCGATGTTCTTGAGCAAATCAAAAAGCTGGGTGCTGTTGAGGTCCCACGACGGATGCAATTTTTCGAGGCCTTGAGCCAAAAGCCAATCGTATGTGGCGCTGTTGGTGGCGTTCAGGCTATAGTCGCCGACCATCGGGATTCCGGAATCCTTGAGGAGCGCGAGCGAACCGAGGTTACGCACCAATGCAAATTCCGGCATAAGCGTGAGGATTTGCTTGATGTAATGGTTTTCGCTGGGCTTGTGGATGCGGAGGGTCGCGATGCCGGCTTCGAATCCGAGTTTGTGGATGCGCTCGAGCGGTTCGTCGTATTTGACGCCCCAGTCAAAATCCATGACGACTTTGTCGATGTCGATGCCTTGCAATGCGTCGATTTGTTCGGGACGGCGAACGAGAACGGTGATGTTCATGCGGCGGGGTGTCGCGCGATTTTCTGTTGCGATTGCGGCGTTGTCGCTGTTGGATTTGCTCGCGATTTTAACGATGCTGTGTAGAAATGCGCGACCGTTTTCCGCAGATGGTGCAAGTTCTTTCCACTGCAAGCGTTTCTCGTCAAATGCTTGAATGGCTTCTTGACGGAGCGAACGCAAGACTTTGCCGGGGAGGAATGCGTTTGCTGGCAACTTGATTTCAAGCTTGTCGAGAACGTAGGCGGTTGCGGAGAGTGCCGAAAGTTCTTTCTTGGCGATGGCCTGGAGTGCATCGGGTGCGACCTCGTTGCGGGAAGCTTCGAGGATGGCGCCTTCGACGGTGACGCTGTTCCCGCAGGCGTTTGTGCGATTTTCGCGTGCATTTGCGTTGGCGTTTGTGCCGCGGGTTTCCGAAATCGTGAGCTTGAGCGGTTCGCCGATTTTGCCTTCGAGCGTCATGCAAACAGGAATGTGCTTGGCGAAACTCTTGTCCGTAAAAGTCTTGTGGAGTTCTTTTTCGAGAGCGGGGGAGTCGTTGCGGTAGGCCTTCATGCCGTAGGTGACTTTGCGCAAGTTGAATTCTCGACCGAATTCCAGACGGACTTGCGATTTCGCGGATGTCTCGGAGTACATCTTGCCACCGCGCACGTTTTCACTTGCGTTTCTGGCGCTTCTCGTATCGTGTGTCGAAACGCTCCACGTTGCCTTATACAACCTGCTTCCCGTTTGACGCGGCTCGGGCTCTGCCCTATATTCTTCGAATAAAATCCCGTCGCCCGGCAACAATGTGCACGGAACAGGCTTGTCTTCAAGTTCCACAATCACGCCGCCACGTTCCACTTGAACGACGGTTCCGATAAATTCACCGTGATGGTTCGAGAAGGAGCCATCGACGAGTTCCTGGTGGTTTACGCCATCGAGCCAGCCGGTGTTGAGACCGCGGGAGAATAAGACTTCGAGCGGTTCCAAGTCTTGCGCGGTAAGGCCTAAATCAGTCGCATCGTTTTGATGGATTGCTTCGTCGCCTTCGGCTCCTCGCAATGACGTACAAGGCGAATGCCGCGACAGGCTGGTTGACGTTTTCAGCGTCTGTTGTATCGGTTCACAAATAGGAAACATAAATGCTTCCTGCTTGTGAACCTTGGAAACTATTGCAGACTGGCATGGCTGAGCCGCAGAGTCATGCACGGAGTGCAATGACGTGTTGTTGCTGCTTAATGTTTCCAGTGCTTTGCGGTAGGCGTGCGAAACGGCGGCCACGTATTCCGGGCTTTTCAAACGGCCTTCGACTTTGAGCGATTCCACGCCGATTTCCTTGAGTTCTTCAAGCTTCGGAAGCGCACACAGGTCTCGTGTGCTGAACAAGTAACGGGCCTTCGGGTCTTTCCATTCCTTGCCGTCCACAAAAATGCGGTAGGGAAGGCGGCAGCTTTGGGCGCACTGCCCGCGGTTTGCGCTACGTCCGCCAAAGTTTTCGCTGGTAAGGCACTGGCCCGAGTACGAGACGCAAAGTGCCCCGTGGATGAAAACTTCAAGTTCCAAATCGGTGAGGCTCTTGATTTGCGCAATCTGTTTTGCAGAGAGTTCGCGAGCTAGAACCGCTCTTGAAAATCCGATGTCCTTGACCAAGTTCACGGCTTCGGAACTCGCGAGCGTCATTTGCGTACTTGCGTGGATTTCCTGTTCCGGGCTAATTGCTTTGATGAGCCTTGCAAGCCCGATGTCCTGAATGATGAACGCGTCCGGCTTGAGCGCAATCAAACGTTCCAAAAATTCCGACAAATCCTGAATTTCACGCTCGAAGATGAGGATGTTCATTGCAAGGTACGTCTTTACGCCGCGAAGCCTTGCGTAGCGGATCATTTCTTCGACATCTTCAAATGAAAAATCTTCGGTTCGACCGCGTGCGTTCCAATGCGGCACTCCATAGTAAACCGCGTCCGCTCCGTTATTGATGGCGGATTCCAGCATGTCGCGCGTACCGACAGGCAAAAGAAGTTCAGGATTGTTCATGAACGAAAAAATAGAATTAATTACCTACGAGAAGGAGATTCCCGGTCAAGCCGGGAATGACAGAATGATATTTGCGATGTTATACTTCTTCTAGCTTGTAGCCGAATTGCACAATGGCGCCGGTTCGAGCTTCGCGGAAAATCCGCTGGTGGGCGAGCCCGTCGAGAATAGCCATGTCGAGCGCTTCCTTGTTCGCTTTCGTGTCGTCTCCGAGTTCGACCGTCATGATGTCCCCTGTACCTTTGTACCCTTCGTGGATAACCTTCACGTAAGTGTATTCGCTGTCCATCTCGTGAACGGCCTCGTGTATAGGTTTGTCGTTGTAGCCCGGATCGGTGTCTAGGCGGTTTCCTGACTTGTTCCAGGCAGAAACAGAACCGCAATAGCCGTCCTTTTTGAATTTAATCCATAATTGACCTTGCATAATAATACCCCATAGAAAAAATAATCTAATTTTACGTCATGTTCAAGAAATCTGTTATTTTGTCGTCTTTAGTTTGCATATACATGCTAATGCTCACAGGCTGCTCCAATCAGGAGGCCGAATACAAAATTGCGACCTTGACGGAAGAAAACGCCCGTCTGGCACGTCAAGTCCTTGTTCTCAAGGCGACCTTGGATTCCTTGAACGCCCATAAAGAGGCGATGGACAATTCCCTCAAGTCCCTCGACATGAAATAATTTCATTTTTTCTCTTTTTTGAGATATTTGTCTCGAAATCGCGCCATTTCTGTCAAAAATATTTCTAAATTTGTGCGCGTGACTGGCCCCGGTTTGTCGCCAAGGCGAAAACCAATCCTGCTTCCTGTGCGAAGCCTATCCGACCGTCAAGTCTCCAAGGAGGCGCTAGTAAGATGGTCTTTAATTAACCCACATTCCAGTCACCCCGCCTGCAGGTTATTTTCCAGCTTGCTCGTGTGGTTCAACCCTTACTTTATGAGGTGCCCAGATGGAAATAATCTCTCTCGTATGCTCAGTCGTTGCACTGCTGCTTTGCATTGTAATCCTTACTAAGGTCAACAAGCTTCTCACGATGCTTCGTACCCCGATTTTCAAGAAGCTCACCCCGGACATGAACTTGAAGCCGTCCGCCCGTCGCCCGATCAGCGCACAGGAAATGGCTCAGCGCGGTGAACGCAACAACAAGGAAAATCGCCAGAACAAGGAACGTCCGAACAACAAGGACAACCGCAATCAGCAAGCTGCTCACCAGACTGCCCAACGTGATCGCAACGAACAGCGTCCTGAACGCGGCCCGCGCCGCGATCGTCGCCCGCATCGTGAAGTCAATGCAGAAGCTCCTGCAGCTTCTGCCGAACAGGCTGCCGCTCCGGTTGCACCGGTCGCCGAAGCCCCGGCTGCTGAAGCCCGTCGTCCGCTTGCTCCGCGTATTCCGGTTGAAACTCCGGCTGCTCCTGCTGCCGAAGCCGCCCCGGCTGCTCCGGTTGTCGAAGCCCCGGCTGAAGCTCCTGCTGAAAATGTCTTTGATCCGTCCAAGGTCCGCTATGGCCGCCGTAACGTGATCAAGAAAGCTCCGGAACTTTCCGACGACAGCGAAGCATAATCTTCACGACAATTGCAATTTGCAAAAAGTTCCCAGTCCATGTGGCTGGGAATTTTTGTATAACCGAAAACCATCCGTCGGATTACTTTTTTCTATTTTACAAATCATGAACGATAAATGCATCAACCATGAGTATTACATGCGGCCTAGCGACCGCGTGCTTGCGCTTATTCGTCGAATTTTTCATAACAATCCGGAATTCCGTCACGATTCCCTGAAGCATGTGGCTCGTTTTGCGCCTGTGATTCCGCTGATGGGCGCGCGCCCGGACTTGAGCAAGACGCTCAACCGCGAAGTGACTTTTGCAGATGGATGCAGTCCGCTTCATTTCGGTTGTCCGATAATGCTTGCTGCCGGTGCAAACAAGACGGCCAAGCGCATTTGCGATTTTGCCAATATGGGCTTTGGCGGTATTTCTGTGGGTACGGCGACACGTCACGTTCGCGAAGGGAATACGCACAGACCGCGCATCGGGTTCCTCGAAAATGACCGTGCAATCCACAACAGCATGGGGCTCAACAACGATGGCGTCGAAGCGGTGACTCGTCGTACGGATGCACAAATTTCTGCGGCACACAGGTTGCACATGTGCGTGGGCATTTCTGTTGCAGAAACTCCGGGCCTTACCGACGAAGATGAAAAACTGAAGGATATCGTCGAAAGTTTTTCGATTGCGTACAAGGCGGCTGATTACGTCGAAATCAATTTGAGCTGCCCGAATACGGGTGAAAACCGTATTGACCTAGACATGTCGCTTGTCAACAAAATCTTTACTGCGATTACGGATTACCGCAACAGTCAAACTATTCGCAAGGCTATCTATGCCAAGCTCAGCCCGGATATGCCAGATAATCATACGGCGACCATCATGGATATGCTGGTGAAAGTGGGCGTAAACGGTGTCGTCGTCGGCAACACGTACCCGACAAAGAAACTCTCCGACCTTCCGGTTCACGTGGCATACAAGGATTTGACGCCGCTTCGCGCTGACGGCGATTGCGGTGGCATGTCCGGTCGCCCGCTTTACGAGAACATGGTGAAAAAGGTCAAGTTCGTTCGCGAACATTACCCGCAGATGAGCGTTATCGCTTGTGGCGGCATTGACCACGGTTACAAAATCTACGACCTCGTCAAGCTTGGTGTCGATGCGGTTCAGTGCTACTCCGTTGTCGCGTTCCGCTGGATGGCGGCCCATGCGATGCGCAAGGAACTTGCCGAGGCGCTTTCAAAAGACGGTTTTAAAACTCTAGCGGAATACGATGCAGCTCGTTCGAAACAGTAAGATTTTTTTCGTAGCCGTTTTGCTCGCGTGTGTCCAGTCTTTTGCTGGATACTTTATCGAGCAATCCTACGAAGATGCTCCGGCCAAGGATTCGCTTTCGTCGCTTTCGTTTGGCGGCGAGTTGGAACTCGTGTATTTCCTCGGCTCCGTGCATCCGGGAATTTTACTGAGCGGCGAGTACCGCTTGCACAAGCATCATTCGGTCGATGTTTTTGGCGCGGTGCTGTTCTCTGGGGATTATCTGGAATTTGGGCTGGACTGGAGGTTCTTCTTTAGAGGGCTCCGCGAAGACGATTTTTTACGACTCGGCGTTTCGATGGTCTCTTTTGAGCGCGATGACAAGAGCTACTTTCCGCCCCGCATAACAGTTGGCTACGGTCGAGATATTCTGTTTTTCAAGAATACGAGTTTCTTGTGCCGCTTGGAACTCAGCGGAAGCTATATTATAGGGAAGCCGCTTGCCGAAAAGGATAATGATTTTATGAATCGCGAAGCGCACTTTACGGCGGCGCTCCATGTTGGTTTTTACTTTTTTTAGTGAAGTTAAATAGGATGGTCTAAATGATGAAAATGATTCGTACAATTTCCATTCTCTCGTTCTTATCGGTCTCGGCGTTTGCAGCGCCTTGGCTTGGTCTCATTTATAAGAAATCCCTTTACGAAAATCACCTGGCGCTCCTTGTTTCTGGCGTCCATCCTGAATCGGGCTGCCTTTCTGCGGGTGTCGTTTCGGGAGACCTGGTCATCGGGGTCGATGGCAAGGAACTGGTCAATGTGGCGCAAATCCAGAATGTTCTGAAAGATGCAGCCGTGGGTTCGAAAGTAGATATCGAAATTTTCCGTGATGGCAAGCGTATTCCGCTGACGGTGACGCTTACGGAACGCCCGGACGACATCTCCAGTTTGACGGGTTCTGCCATCGGGAGCAAAATGGCCTCGTTTGGCAAGAACTTCTACAAGAATGGCGAAAAAAGGCAAGAGGCTCCGAAGGCAACACTTTTGGATTTCTGGGCGACCTGGTGCGGACCTTGCCGCCATACGCTCCCCGTGCTCGAACAGATGTACAACAAGTATTCAAGTCAAGGGCTTGAAATTATCGGTATTTCTTCCGAACCCAAAAATACGCTGCTATCGTTCTACAAGAAACAGCATGCGTCTCCGTATCCGTTGTACCGCGATGCCGATCAAGGGCTTTGGCGCCGTTACGGGATCCATGCGGTCCCTACGCTCATGCTCCTCGATGCGAACGGTTACATCAAGCGCGTTTGGAGTGGAGCCCCGAGCTTTGAATTGCTCGAAAAGCTAGTGCTCGAAGTGCTGGAAAAATAGGTCGCGATTTGCAAATAAACAAGCCCGCGTTTTTTGACGCGGGCTGCTTTTACACTAAAAAACTTAAACTCATAAAACTAAGTTCCAAGCTTAGTCGTAATTGGACTTGGCTTCGGACTGTGCTTTGAATATCTTGTCGTATTCGTCCTTCGAGATTCTCTTGTAACCAGTGACAATCTTGCCGGATTCGTCTTCGCCAAATTCATAGTAGGCGGAGTCGCCTTTCACGCGCATCAAAATATCCATGTTGAGGGAGTTTTTGCCGCGGAGGGCGTTGTTTTCGTATTTGGCGGTCAAGTCTCCGTTCACGTTCCTGATAGTGTAGTCGATGTTGTTCTCAGTGAATACTTCGAAAATCATGTCGGCTTCGCCTTTCCAGTAGCCTGTGTATTGGGCTTGATTATCGCCGCAGCCGAAGAACGTGAAAGAAGAAAGAAGAAGTGCAGAGAGAAGAATTTTTGTTTTCATGGCTTTAAATTAGAATTTTTTTTTCGTTTAAGTTAGTGAAACTATGTAACGTTGTTTTAACGGAACATTATTTACAGCACCTGAAACCGACGCTTGGGTACTGATTCTGTGGATAAAAACTGAACTTGCTTTCGGAACAGCGGCTTTCGTTGTTGGTATTCCACGCTCCGCCTGCGACCAGGAACTTGTCCGGGTGCTGTTTGCTGGTCGTCGATGTCCATTCCCAGAGGTTGCCGTTCATGTCGTACATGCCCCACCAGCTGCGGCATTGTGTTTTGCGGCCGCTGCGTTTGGCGGCTTTCGTGTTGGTGTTGCACTTGCTCTGCTTGTAGCTGTTGCCGTAAGAATACTTGAATCCGTCCTTGCCACGGCAAGCGGCTTGCCATTCATCGATGGTGCAGAGGTGTTTGCCTTCGCTTGAGCAAATGCGGGCGGCTTCTTCTTGGCTTACCATGTCCTTGGGGGTGGCGTCCGGCTGGTTCGGGTATTCGTAGGCATCGACGCAGACGGTTTTTGCGCCCACTGGGACAGGGAATGCGTTCTTTCCGCAGACATTGTCGCTAGCCATGTCGTATTTGGCTTCTTCCCAGGCGCTACGGTTTCCGACGGAATCTTCGGCGTAGAAGAATACGGAGCCGGTCTTGTTGTAGTCAATCCCCTTGCTTGCGTCTTGCGGGTTGAGCGTGTCGCCGATGGAGACGAATGTCTTGCACTTGATTTCGTCGCACTTGACTTTCAGTTTGATGGGGTCGTAGTAACGGCCGGCTGGCGGTGCGATTTCGGCGGAGGGTGGGACTTTGTCCGAATTGCGGAGGCTGTCGGCGAGTCGAGCCTTGTTCAAGGAATCCTGTCTGGCCTTGTCGAGTCTAGCCAAAGAGTCCAGGCTGTCTTTGCGTGCTTTGCGGACTGCGCGGATGCTGTCACGAAAGTTCCTGAGGCTATCCTTGTTGATTGCCGGTTTAATGTTGGCAAGAGAGTCCGCGATGCGGAGACTATCTGCCCTGCGCAGGCTGTCGGCCATGCGTAGGCTGTCGGCGATTCTTGCGTCTTCGAGCGCCTTCAGGCTGTCTGCCTTGGCTTGTTCAAGCTGACGGAGACTGTCGAGTATTTGCTGCTGGCGCAAGGCGAGTTCCGAAAGCTTCTGGTCCTCAAGGGCCTGTTGCTTGATTTTGTTCAGTTGGCACTGTACAATGAACAGGCAAATGAGCAAAAGCAACATCAAAAGCAAGATGACGAGATTGCGTTTCCCGTTTTTCTTCTCGTTCTTGGGCGTGTTGTTTTGTGGGTTCTGCGTAGAATTGTTTGTTTGGTTTTTCATAGCGTTCCTAGTTTTCTACAGCTTCGTTTTCACTTTCGTTAGAGTCTTCGTCGATGACTTCGTTAAAGAGTTCGTGCCAGTGGCGGAAAATTTCCGCTTTGAGTTCTTTCGGAGTGAGGCCGCGTCTCAAGTTGTTCCTGTAGGCGGTGGAAATCTTTCCGGTTTCTTCGGAGACGATGATGATGAGGGCATCGCTTTCGGCGGCGAGAGCCTTTGCGGCGCGGTGGCGCATGCCGTAGCCAGCGTCTCCTTCGATGTTACCCGTCGGCATCGGGAGGATGCAGCCTGCGGCGACAATCGATTTGCAGTTGAGGATGACGGCACCATCGTGTAATGCGGAATTCGGGAAGAACAGGGCGCGTAAAAGTCTGGAACTGATGCGAGCGTCGAGCAGTTCGCCTGTATCGGCGTAGTTCTTGAGCCCGACTCGCTTTTCTAAAACGATGAGCGCACCCGTCTTGGTCTTTGCCAGGTCCTGCACTGCGGTGCAAATCTTTTGAGCGATGTCGTCGAGACCGCTGGCGTGGAAGAGGATGTTGCGCAAATCGACCTTACTGACGCTCTGGCCGATTCGTGTAAGGGCGCTTCGGATTTCGGGCTGGAATAGAATCACGACAGCGATAATACCGAGGGTGGCGAGGTTACTGAGCATCCACACGAGGGTGTGCAGTTCCCACCATTGAGCAATGAGCCATGCGAGAATGAGCAAGAACGAACCGAAAATCATCTGTGCCGCACGCGTTCCGCGGAACAGCAAGAAGATGTAGTAAAGAATAACCGATATGAGGAGAATGTCCAGAATGTCGGCCATTCGAACATCGATGATGTTGAATAACTTAAACAGGGTCATGGGACTTCAGAGCCTCCAGGTATAAAAGGGATTCCTTTGCCTCGCGAACATCGTGAACGCGGATAACGCTTGCACCGCCAAGGGCGGCGACAACTCCTGCCGTAACGGTCGGAATAAGTCTGTCGCTTGATTCAAGGCCCATCATCTTGCCGATGTAGGACTTTCTGGACGTGCCAATCAAAACGGGGTAGCCGTCCTTGAGCATTTCATCGACGGACTTCATCAAGTCGATGTTGTCCTGGACCGTCTTTCCAAAACCAATGCCCGGGTCGATGCAGATGCGTTCACGCTCGACTCCTGCGTCCAGCAGCTTTTTCACTTGCGCGAGGAGTTCTTCCCGAACTTCCTGAACGACGTTCGTGTAGGGCTTGAAATCCTGCTGCATCGTGCCGAAGTTTCCGCGCATGTGGTTCAGTACCACGCTAGCCTTTGTCTGCGCAACTGTTTCAATCATCTTCGGGTCCATCATGCAGGCGCTGATATCGTTGATGATGTGGGCGCCAAGACGCATGCACTCTTCGGCGACTTTCGCCTTGACCGTATCGACCGAGATGTAGAACTTGCGAAAACCCGGATTGTTCAGGTCTTCCGAAATCGTCGCCGTCTGCGCGAGCGCTTCGACTACCGGACATACGCGGTCCAGTTCTTCTTGTTCGCTCACCGGAGCACTTCCTGGGCGGCTGCTTTCACCGCCGATGTCGAGAATCACGGCTCCTTGTTCGACTAGCGAAATCGCATGCTCGTAAGCGGCTTCGGGCGTGTTATGCTTTCCTCCATCGAAAAAACTGTCCGGGGTAACGTTTACGATACCCATGACAAGCGGCATCCTTGAAGCCGGAATAACATCGTTGCCGATTTTCCAAGGAATAGCGCGTGTTGATTCAATTAAAGTACGGAGCATGTTAAGCGAGTTCTTAATTATTTACT
This sequence comes from Fibrobacter sp., assembly GCA_017965445.1. GTDB lineage: Bacteria > Fibrobacterota > Fibrobacteria > Fibrobacterales > Fibrobacteraceae > Fibrobacter. Next base: position 11,733 of record JAGCPZ010000053.1, read on the forward strand.
GTTGTTCGGTTTCTTTTACGGAATTGGTGGCGGTCTCGTTGCCTGCGACGGAATTGGTGGCGGTCTCGTTGCCGGTGGCGGGTGCGGGCTGCACGTCGGTAATCGGTGCAACCGGAGGTTGGTCACCCGGGTCGGGCGGTGGAGTGTTTTCTTCTTCGCGTTTCTTCGCGAGTTCTTCCATGGCCTGGTACTGGCGGCTCTTCTTTGTTCCGGTGAGCTTTTCGCCAGCCATCACGCGGTCAATCTCTTCGCGGTCCAAAACTTCAAATTCGAACAGCGCTTCGGCGAGGTCGATGAGCTTGTCCTTGTTCTCTTCGAGGAGCTTGCGTGCAGCCTGGTCCATGCGCTTGATGAGGTTGTTGATGGCGTTGTCGATTTTTTCGGCCATCATCTCGGACATTTCCTTCGGCTTGCTTATTTCGCGGCCCAGGAACACTTCGCCATCGGCACGACTGTAGCAGACAGGTCCGATTTCTTCGTCGAAGCCCCATTCCGTGACCATCTTGCGGGCAAGTTCTGTGGCGCGCTGGATGTCGTTCGAAGCACCGGTACTCTGGTGGTTGAAGAAGATGAGTTCGGCGAGGCGGCCTGACATCATGATCATGATGCGTTCTTCGGCATACTCGCGGCTGTAGCTCACCTGGTCGCGTTCGGGCAAACTCATGGTCACACCGAGAGCGCGTCCGCGCGGGATAATCGTAATCTTGTGGAGCGGATCGCTGTGCTTGCACAGGAGAGTCATCAATGCGTGGCCAGCCTCGTGGTAAGCGGTGTGGCGCTTCTCTTCGTCTGTCATCAGGAGCGTACGGCGTTCAGCACCCATGCTGAGCTTGTCGCGAGCTTCTTCGAAGTCGAGCATCGTCACTTTCTTGTTGTTGAACCTTGCGGCGAGGAGCGCTGCCTCGTTTACCAAGTTCTCGAGGTCGGCACCGGCAAGTCCCGGCGTTCCCTTGGCGACTGCCTTTACATCGACATCCGGTGCGAGAGGCACTTTGCGCTTCTTCAGGTGAACCTTCAAGATTTCTTCGCGGCCCTTGAGGTCGGGGAGTCCCACCACAATCTGACGGTCAAAACGACCCGGACGCAACAGCGCCTTGTCGAGTACGTCAGGACGGTTTGTGGCGGCAATCAAAATCACGCCTTCGTTAGCGGTAAAGCCGTCCATTTCCACGAGCAACTGGTTCAAAGTCTGTTCGCGTTCGTCGTGACCGCCACCGAGACCCGCACCACGCTGGCGACCCACAGCATCAATTTCATCGATGAACAAAATGCACGGGGCATTCTTCTTGCCTGTTTCGAACAAGTCGCGCACGCGGGATGCGCCCACGCCCACGAACATTTCCACAAAATCCGAACCCGACATGCTGAAGAACGGCACGCCAGCTTCACCTGCAACTGCGCGGGCGAGAAGCGTCTTACCCGTGCCCGGAGGGCCAACGAGCAAAGCACCCTTTGGAATGCGACCGCCCAAAGCATCGTACTTTTTCGGGTCTTTCAAAAACTCCACCAGTTCCTGCAAGTCCTGCTTCGCTTCGTCGCATCCGGCAACGTCATTGAACGTCGTCTTCTTCTGGGCGTTCAGCTGCTTAACCTGGCTCTTGCCAAAGGAGAACGGGCTCTTTCCGCCACCGCCCATCTGACGAGTCATCATGATGTAGAAGAACGCGATCAGCAAAATTGCCGGGAGGAATGCAATCAAAGTGTCAAGCCAAGTGGTCGATTCGTGGATGACCTTGACCTTGACTCCCTTGAATGTTTCCCACGCCGAAATCTGTTCGTTCGAAATTTCGAGCATGTGGCTCTTGAAATGCTTGGTGCTCACGTCACCGCTTGCGCGCGTAAATCTGGCCAGAGCGCTCCGGTTCTTTTTCGCCTCGGCAATTTCTTCCGGGGTCATTTTGTATGCGCCTTCGATAATCACGCCATCGGGAGTCTTTTGCAGCGTAAGTTCGGTGATGACCTTCGCGGAATCGCCCATCATCGCCAAAAATTCAGTACGGGTAATATCTTTTTCGGAATCCTTTGCTGTCATGGGGAACATGACAAAAAGCATGAGGAGCATGATGAGAACAATGATGAAATTTCTGTTCTTAAAAGGGGCTGTAGGCTTCTTAGGTTGATTCATTATAATCCTTTTCGTTCATCTCGCAAGATACAAATTTCTGGGCGTCTTCGGGGGTGCAAAATTCGCAAAACTTGATGGTATGGCGTATTTTGACGATGGAACGCTTGCGATATACGGCGCGTACTGGAATTTTGACGTGGCCCGGTTCTTTAGGGCCATAGAAAAAGCCAATCGGGAAGCGGAAACCTAGCTCCGAAAGCCATAACCGGAACAACTCGGAAAGGTCGGCATTTGCATGCTCCCGCAGAATTTTATTGAGTTTTTTCTTGTCTAGTGAGATTGAGGTATGGGGTATGATGGAGACGAGAGACGAGTCTTCTTGTTTCGTCATTCTGAGGCGAGTTTCGCCGAAGAATCCAGTGCATTTTCCGACCGCATTGTCATCCCCGACTTGTTCGGGGATCACTATCTTGTTTTGCAAGGCTTTTCCGAACACTTCTTCGCATTTTACCATCACTTTGGCGTACGCTTTGTCGGCAAGTCCCGCGATGCGGCAGAGTTGCTTTGTCGCACCCGGGCATTCTCTTTCCAGATTCGGCAAAATTTCGTGACGAATCTTGTTGCGGGCGAACTTTACATCCGCATTGCTCTCGTCCTCACACCAAGTTAATTTGTTCTTTCTTGCATATTCGAGCAATTCTGCACGAGTCACGTTCAGGAAAGGACGGTAAATATAGACGAGAGACGAAAGACGAGAGACGAAGGACTCGTCATTCTGAGCGAAATTTGACAAGTTCTCCAACCGGTAAGGTCCCTGAGCTTGTCGAAGGGCCTGAATCCCGCGTAACCCTGCAAGCGTCGTTCCGCGCTTAAGTCGCATGAGCATCGTTTCCGCTTGATCGTTCGCATGATGCGCCGTCACGATTATAGACGAAAGACGAGAGACGAAAGACGAGAGAGAATTGTCATCCTGAGCGCTAGTTGTCATTCCGGCCTCCGTGCCGGAATCACCATTGTTTTCGTCATCCCCACGCTCTACGCTGTCATTCCCGCGCAGGCGGGAATCTCCAATTGCATCTACAATCTCGACCAGCGCTTTGTACCTAGCATCCCTTGCGTTTTCTTCAAGCGAACCTTCGGCAGCCTTGAGCGCCTCGCCATCCAATCGTTTCAAGAAAAACGGAACCCCATGCGACTTCGCAAACTCCTCGACAAAAGCGGCATCCCTATCAGCAGTTCCGACCCGCAGCCCGTGATGTACATGCGCAATCCCCAGCCATTCAATTCCAAGTGCATCGCGGTTCTCGATAAAATAATGAGCCAAGCAAATAGAATCCAAACCGCCCGAAACTGCAAGCAGCAGGCGCTTGAACCCATGACGGCGAATATGTTCGACTAAATCGAATGTCAACTTAATAAGCTCTAGTGCAAAAATTATAATTGTAGCCTAAGATAAAAGTATAAATTATTCATTTTGCCTGACTTGTCTTAGGCAACTCCAAAATTCACCTTCGGTGTCAAATGAATTTTGATATTTTTTTTGAGTTGAATTGGTTACATAGCTGTAGGCTTCATGAATGGGAGTGTTTTCTATTGAAAAGTTTTCGCACATTTCTTTTGTTATAAATCCGAATTTTTTTTGTATTTCATGACATTCTTTTCCATTGTAAGAAACCATAAGGTCACTTTCTGTATAGTTTCTACTTTTGTCAAAAGAATTACTGTATTCTACATGAAGTAGCATGTTTTCTATGAACATGGCAACTTGGTTTAATCCGGTTGAGGTTACCCAAAAATTATTGCCGAATTTAACAGTGTCTGGAACGGGTTCGTATGTATTTGTATTGGAGTTGTAATGACGAACTTGTCCTTCGTGAGTTTTTATATAATTAAAATAACCATAACATGATTCTTGTAAATCATTTTTTTGTCCTTCAAATAGATAGTTTATTATGTTACAAAATTTCCCTGAATAATAAAAAGGTTTTGTGGTTGCATCATAAGTAATGGTTTCAATTGTACCTAGAGGTGTGATAGCCATTTGAATATTCCCTTTTTCTTCGTTTTCAAAATACTGACCATGGTATATTCGTCCGACATAATTCCATGTGCCTAATAGCGATTTTGATGACCCGGTAAAAACGGTTGCTGCGCTAACTTGAGACATGTCTTCACATTTTTCATTGATGTAGTCACATTCGTATAGTGTGTCGTTGGACAACTTATAACCGAAAGTACCGTGTCCACTCGGTGATGATAATTCCGTCATAGTGTCGATATTTACGACGCCCTGGTATTTATTTGTAATCCATGAAAATGAATTTGTTGATTCGTCATAAAGGCAATCATAATCAATATGGTAATACCTTAGATGGATTGTATCAAGGAAGGAGTAATATCGTGTACGTGTATATGTTATCCATTGCGTATTATCATTGTTGCTGGAAGGAAATGATTTATCTGAAGATGACGGATTTCCATCGCTGCAAGCGATAATTACCAAAGCGGTAAAAAGAAATGATAATAGTTTTTTCATAGATAAACTCCTATTTCGACCATGCCGTTATTGTTTCAAATTAAATTGCTTGATACAATCGTTGAATTCGTTATCATTGTCGTTGTAGCTTCGTAGTTGATCGACAAAAGTACGGTGGATGTGGCTGTATTCTTTTGTGAGAAAATCCATGTCGTGTTCGGCAGCTTCGCAATACTCTTGCGTGATGTCAAGGTTCTTGTTCCAATTGGTGCAGGTTATTCCTTGATAGGATACTTTTTTTATAGAGTTTGTGTATTGTGTGGGGCGCATTCCCACGGAAATAGTGGTGCTGATTTCGATAATCTTTTCATCTACAGAAATATTTACAGTGTTGGAATCTTTCTGCAAGAACCATAAACCACTAGCTATAAATGCCGTGTCCGAAGAGATTTCCTGGTTTTCGATGAAGTAGTTGCTGCATAATTTTTCTTTTGATTCGTCGCCAAATATCTGGTAAATTTGGTAGCAGTATTCACCGGGACCATAAAGCTTATAGATGTCCTTGAAACTTGATTTTATGGTTCTCTGGGTTGGTTCAAGTATGAGTGTTTGTTTAAGATTGGACGGGTTGGGCACGAATGTTCCGTTTCTGATTCTGCCGACAAGTTCCCATGTGGAAAAAATGGAATTCGATTTGCCTACATAAACATAAGCAGCGTTGGGATCGTCGCATTCGTCTCCGATGTAATCGCATTCGTATAGAGTGTCATTTGACATTTTGAATCCGAAAGAATGATCTATCATAAATTTAAGAGTGTCTCCGCCATATTCGGATTGGAACGAAGTTGGTGACACTTCGTACCTGTCCAAAAAGTTCGTGTAGTTCTCCGTAACCCATTTGAAAGAATTTGTGGCGGAATCGTAATCGCATTCCTCTTCAAGGAAATAGTACCTCAGATGCTTTTCGTCGAAGAATGAAAAATGGTCCGTTTTTTCAATTGTGATCCAGTTGTCAGACGGGCTTTCGATATTTGATGATCCATTCTTTTCAAAAGGCGAAGTAGAATTGTCATCTCCGCATGCGATAATCAACAATGCCATCGCGATGAATGCTAAATGTTTTCTCATAAATTACCTTGTTTTGAAAAAACGAAATTTTGTGCTATAGTAGTCCATGTAAGAATGCTTTTGTTTCTGGAGTGATTAGGGTTTGCATGCATTCTTGGAATTCCTCGGTGTTTCTCAAAGAGAAGAATTCGTGTATGGGACCTTCTTTGTAATAGTCTTCATCAAACGCTTTGTCTCTTCCGCTGAGAAGGATATCGCTGTTTCCTTCTTTGCATAGGCTTTCTGTAATTCCTCCCATGAAATCCATGGATTTACATGTTTTTCCGTTACTTGTAAAAGAAATTCCATCTCCGAATCCCATGTCGTTGAATTCATCTATCCATCGATATTCAAAAACTTGATTGTTAATTACAAATTTTGATTCGTCAATAATCTTGACGTTTTTTTCGAATGTATTTGGGTCCATGACAAAATTTGTGGTGCCATCGAAAAAGAATATTTCAATAATCCTAGGGATATTCCAATGAGTGTCTCTAAAGGCTTTTGCGGTAGCAGGATTGTGTTTGAACGTGTTATAAATAGAGTCCTTTGTGATTTTTAAGGTTTGTGAAATTCCCGCAAGACTGTTGATATATATGTCGCATTTGATTTCTGTTTTGCCGATGACTCGAGTGCATCCGGTGAATTCCCATGTCCCATAAATTCCATCGTGATTACTACTTAAAGCAAGCTTTTCGTAGTTGTAGTAGTAATCCTCTGGGTCGTACTTTTTAGGGGATGGGCCAAGCCACATGGAATCACCGACGATTTTGACTGCGATCATGTCGATGGGTTCACTATTTTCTTGCCACGTAAATGTCTTGGAATCTGGGTGGTAGTAGCAAGAGTATATCTCTTGATAGGCGATGCTCGTTGATGCGTCGAATCTGAACGGGGCTGCAAATGTGAATCCTTCTCCGACGTCGTAAGAACCGGGATCATTTGTTCCGGACGATGGATTGTCGTCGCTGCATGCGACAAATAATGGAACTGTAAATGAGAATGCAGTGGCAAAGATAAGTGCAAAAAATCTTTTCATACTTTTTCCTTGAAAAAAAGCTTTCCATTATAAATTTATAAAAATAATTGTTTCTGGATTTTATGCTTTGAAGGCTTTGTTTTATTATTCTTATCGAAGTTAAGCGATAATTCCAAATTGACGATTTTCACCTTTCCAACTTAAATCTAAAAAATTATATTTGCCCCTCAAGGAGGCCCCTATGGCAAAACATAACAGTAAGGCGGTCATCAAGTCGGGCAAGTCCTGCGATGCTTTTGAAACCGCGAAGGAGAGCGCTATGTTACGCACGCTCCGCATAGACGGCTCCCAGAACGGAGCCACGCTACGGACAAGAGTTGTCCGCGACAAGACAAAGTACAATCGAAATTTGAAACATAAGAAGTCCCTCGCCGATGCGGGGGATTTCCCTTTTATGGGGTTTGGAATTTGTAATAAGTTTTTTTCGGCATCTTTGTGGAATGCGTTTGAGCGCGGCCCTTAATGTCGATGATGCGCGCGCTGTTCGTGTTGTGCTTGATGTTCACGCGATCGCCTGCGATTGCTGTTGTTCCGTTTTCGTCAACGAGTCCTTCAATCACTTTTGCGCTTCCGTCGAGGTTTGCCTTGTAAGGGATGGTGGCGCCTTCCAAAAGCTTATCGCTGGTGATGCTCGGCTCGGGCGTTTCGCTGTCGCCGATTTCTAAGTCTGCAATGGTAAATGTCGCTTCTTTGCCAGGTAAAAGTCCCTTGAGCGATGTTGTGCTGCGCTTGCCCTTTACGGTCACGTAGGCGTTGTGATAGAGCGGGGCGATGCCGACGTTTTTCACGCGGACGGCGGCTGAAATTTTGTTGACTGCGAATCCTGTGACTTCGAACTTGTAGCCTGCATAGGAACTGGCCTCATAAACGCGCGATTTTGTGGCGAACTTGCCTTCGGGAGCGTCGTTGCCGATGACGTATGTCATGTGGTATTTGGCGGCGGCATCTTCCCAGGTAACGCCGTAGAGTCCTGCGGGGTTCAGGAACTCGTGCTGGTCCTTGTCCTCGTAGTAGCTGATTTCACCGCCGGCGGGCGAGGTTTGCCAGCGGTCTTTGCCGATGGCTTGCCAGTTTTTCTCGTTGTCGCCGTCGCCTTGCGATATGTCATGTTCCTTGTGCATGAAGGAGTCGTCGAAAAGTCCGAATTTGAGCGCTAGGAGCTTTTTGTTTCCGGCAATGGGCGAGTATGTGTTGTCTGCGGCGTCGATGGAAATGCTCCAAGGCGTTTCCTTGAACAAACTATCGAGGTGCGTCAAGAATTCTGTCTGGTAGTCCTTTGATGGAAAGTTCGTGCCGAGTTTGAGTTTGGTGCCGTAAATGTGGTATTCGGCCCAGTGTCCGAAACCGGCCTGCACGAATGCGATGCGCGGGTCCTTGTCGTATTTCGCGGCGAAGTCGGCGTAGAATTGCATGTAGAACCGCTGGAGTGCCGTGCTGCTCCAGTCGGCGTAGTAAGTGGGACCGTCGCCGCCTGGATTCTCGGAGAAAGTCTCTAGGTAATTGCTGTTGGTGAGGAAATAGTTGGGAACGGCCGTTGCGCCTTTCACGCCTTCGGTGCAGTTGGGGGCGTTCGTGATGGTTGCGCTCGGGTACTCGATGCGGAACCGCACGATGGCCTGGTGCCCGCGACTCTTGATGTCGTCGAGCAGCTTTTCAAAACTGCTCCAGTCGTAGTTAATCTTGTCGCCGGTTTTGCCGGTCACCACGGCGCAGGGGAGGCAGTACGAAAATTCGAGCGAAATGGCGCTCTGCAAGTTCTTCTGGCTCTTGGCTTGGTCGGGCCAGAATACGATGCCTTTCATGGGTTCGAGTGTTTCGATTTCTTTATTGAGTGCAACGGAACGTGCTGCTGCGAAGACTGTTGTCGCGCAAAAACTTGTCGCCAAAAACGCAAAAGCTGCGCCCGCATAAAAGAATCTTTTTGCCATACGCACTCCTAGAAATGAATCCTTACACTAAGAAAAATAATATGATTTGACGAAAAAAGTTTGATGCAACTTTTAAAACGGATGTTTTAAAAAAATGCACTTAATTGCATTCCGGCGGAAGCGTTGACAATGTCGATGGTTGGTGTCAAGACGACTTTCGCTCCGTTTTTCAATTCGGAGCGCCTGCGCTTGTAAATCTCGTAGGCTCGCTCGTATGAGGCCCGTTGGCTGTTTTCGCCGGTGCGAGTGAAATATGTGTACAACCCGTATGAAATTCCGGTAACTCCTGCGACTGTCAGGCCTATACCGGTGAATTTTAGAATGTGTCTATTCTTTTCAACCCAATCACTGCCACCGCCGCTGTTGAATGCCGTCGCTATTGTCATTACCCCAAATCCAGTCGAGAATATGCCGATAAAAAATCCAATGGAGGCTTTGTTAATTGCGTCATTTTCTGCTTGAATCAAGTTTTTGTAATAGTTGTCAAAATCGACTTGCGTGAGGGTGGCATATTGTTCTGCATAAACGGAATCTTTTTGAAAAAACGAAGGGCGTATATCGCTAGCCGAATTTGCATGGGCTGTGCAAAATGCGGCGGCAATAAGCAAAAATGCAATTATTCGTTTAATCATGATTTCTCCATAAATAAATTACCATTTTTTGCAAAAAAAAACTAGCTTGCAAGTGCAAACTAGGCTGAAAAATTTTTAGGGGTTGCTTACTTTTCGCACTTCTTGAAGAAGCAGCTGCGGGCTCCTGTGTGGCAAGCGACCTGCGGCCCCTGCATACGTACCTTGAAAAGGAGTGCGTCGGAGTCGCAGTCGGCAGCCCATTCCACGACCGTCATCACGTTTCCGCTGGTGTCGCCTTTGTGCCAGTATTCCTTGCGGCTACGGCTCCAGAACACCATCTCGCCACATTCATGCGTGCGACGGAGGGCTTCTTCGTTCATCCAGGCCATCATCAGCACGTCGCCCTTGTCGGCGTCCTGGACGATGGCCGGCGCAAGCTTTACGCCACCGAATTCCACTTCAAACTTTACTTCTTTGATTAATTCTTCGAACTTCATCTCTCTCGTCTCTCGTCTGTAGCCACGTAGTGGCGTTCTATCCTCTCACTTGTCCGTTGCCACGGAGAATCCACTTGTAGCTGCAGAGGCTTTCGACGCCCATGGGGCCGCGAGCATGGAGCTTGTCGGTGGAAATGCCCACTTCGGCGCCGAGGCCGTATTCGCCGCCGTCGGCAAAACGCGTGCTGGCGTTCACCATGACGCTGCTGCTATCGACGTTTGCGACAAAGTAGTCCTGAACGCTGGCGTCTTCGGCAACGACAGCTTCCGTGTGGCGGCTGCTGTTCTTTTCGATGTGGTCGCAAGCTTCGGCAACATCATCGACGAACTTGACGCTAGCCTTGAGGGCGAGGTATTCGTGATGGTAGTTGCTATCGTCGCCGATGTCCTTGATGCGGCTATCGTGACTTTGAGCATCTTTGTTGCCAAAGAGTTCCACGCCGCGGTCGGCAAGGCAGTCAATGAGCTTCTTGACGTTTGCAACATCGATATGGCGGTCGATAATCACGCATTCCATGGCGTTGCACACGCCTGTACGCTGTGTCTTGGCGTTGATGAGAATATTCACGGCCTTTTCCATGTCGGCGGACTTATCGACATAAACATGGCAAATGCCGTTGAAGTGCTTGATGACCGGAATCTTGCTCTGTTCCACGACTGCGCGAATCAAACGTTCGCCACCGCGGGGGATTACGAGGTCGAGGCAGTCGTTCCTTTGCAAGAGCATGCCCACGAGGTCATGGCTCGTTTCGGTCACGAGCTGTACAGCGTCCTTGTCAACGCCATTTTCTTCAAGTGCCTGGTGGAAAATCCCGGCGAGGCACTTTGCGGAGTTGAGCGATTCCTTTCCGCCACGGAGAATCACGGCGTTACCGGCCTTGAAGCAAAGGCAAGCTCCGTCAATCGTCACGTTCGGGCGGCTTTCAAAAATGAAGAACACAGAACCTATGGGCACGGCAACTCGGCTAATCTTAATGCCGTTATTGAGTTCGCGAGATTCGAGAATGCGGCCCAGCGGGTCGGTGAATGCGGCAATTTCTTCGGCGCCCTTGGCCATCGATTCGATGCGGGCATCGTTCAATGTCAGGCGATCCATCTTGGAATCGTCCAGCTTGCCGGCGGCAGCTTCGAGGTCGAGCTTGTTGGCGGCGAGAATTTCCGGCTTCTTTGCGCGGAGAATTTCTGCAACACGTGCGAGCACGGCGGCACGCTTTTCTGCGCTCAAGGTACGGATTTTCTTGCTCGCGTTCTTTGCGTTGTTGGCGAGCTCGTCAGAGTATTTTTCCAAATTAACGTTATTCTGTGTCATGATAATGAATATAGAAATTTAAAGAGTACCGCACTGGATCCTTCGTCCCTTCGGTCCTCAGGATGACGGATTGCTGGCTTTGTCATGCCCGCCAGAGCCTGTGCTGAGCGAAGTCGAAGTAAGCGGGCACCTCCTTTTCAACGAAAAAGTCCCGCGCTTGGCGGGACTCTTGAAAATTCAAAGCTTGTCGGCTAGACTTTATTGGATGTTTCGAGGCGGAGCCTCTCAACATGACGAAGTGCCTTGCGATATAGCTTACAGCAAGTTCACAATTGCCGTGAACAGCGCATCCGAAAGGGCGTTCGTTTCCAAGCCTTCAATCACGCTGAACTGGTTGAACATAATCTGGCCATTGCCGAAAGGCACAAGCTGCAAGTCAACGCCCGTCTTGATTTCGCCATCCTTGAGCGTCACGGAACGTGCATAGACCTTCGCGCCAGCGAGTTCGTTCAACGAAATGCCCGGCATAGCCGATGCGGAATTGTGGTCGAGAACGCCGTTGCCGCCAAAGACCGTCATGAGCGGGGAATCCTTCGGCAAATAGTGCAGGCTGAATTCGTTTGCACCCGTTGTCCAGTGCGCTTCGATATTGTGTTCAAAGTGATGGCTTTGGTTCAAAAGGTCAATATCTTCGGTCGTCATATCGGAGAGCAACAAAGTCTTGCCGCCATTCTTCGTGACATCGATAATCTTGTTCAGAATTTCGTCTGGCCAAGAACTCAAGTTTGCAGTGAAGATAATTTGTTCAGAACCGTCCAATGCTGCAAGAGCGTCGCTCGATTCGTCGTAGTTGTCGAGGAAGCAGACCTTGCTCATGGCTTCCTTTACGTCCGCCTGTTCGATGACAACCAAGTCTTCGAAACTGGAGTGGACTTCCTTGCCGCTTTCCTTGAGTGTAAGCTTGATTTTGTACGTGCCGGTTGTGCGCGGGGCCATCAACGTGCAAATGCCAAGCTGCGTAAGCGTCTTCTTGTCGGCTGGTTCTTCGGGCAAAACCTTCTGCGTGCTGAGCACCTTGTCCTTGCTGTCGAGGAGGGAAACTTCAATTTCCACATCTTCGAGACGGTTGTTGTTCAAAAGCGTAAGCTGGAAGCTGACTTCGTTTTGCGGAGCGACGACATGCTCAAGTTCGCTAATCAACACACGGCTCGGAGTCGTGATTTCACGTGCGAAACTCAGAATCTGGCTGCCCTTCGATTTTCTGTTTTCATCGTTAAGGCCGCTAAAGTCTGTGCCGTTGTCCGCCCACTGGTCGAGGAAAAATCCCGAAATCTGCGGGTTGCTTTGGAAGGCCGTAATCTGGTCGTACTTGCTCTTGAGCGCAATGCGATAGACATCGGCATTGAAAGATTCAAAGTTTGGCCAAATCGAAAGTTTGTCATCGGCGACGAACGTCTCGACGGACTTGAATTCGTTCTTGATTGCCTTCTGGCTCTTGACGCTGCGGGGACCGGCAATGGTGGTCGCGCGCTTCGGGAAGAGCGTGTTGTTCTTGAGCGTCACCAGAACCTTGTTCTCGATATCGTTCAAAATCGGTTCTTCTTCGTCCTGGAAGTGGCTGTCGCCGAGACCCGTGTCAGGAACAGCGAGTTCAGGATCTTCCTTGTCGAACATGTGGGCGAGGTAGTGCGTGTAGGCTGCACTCGGGTTCTCGCGAGGATTGATACGCATCGTCGCGTACTGCGAAATGCGGTCGATAGAAACTGGGATAATCTTACCCGTATCCTTATGGAAGTTCGCCTCGTTGTCGAGATAAATACTGTTGAAGTTGCTGATGGCGGCACGGCAAGTATCAATCGGGCTGATGGCGTTCAGGAGCTTGTTTCCGTTCTGGAGCATGAACGTCCCGTTTTCGGAACCGAGAATCCATGCCGCGATACACGGATGGTTGTGCTGGTCCTTCACCATGTCGTTGATGAGCTTCTTCGTGATTTCGAGACCCTGTGCCGTAGAACGCATCGTATGGATCGGGAATTCCTGGAACACGAAAAGACCAATCTTGTCGCAGATGTCGAGTGCCGCACTGCTGAGCGGAGCGCCGCAAGAACGGATGACGTTGAAGCCCGCCGCCTTGACTGCGTTCAAGTCCTTCTCGAGAGCCGGGTTCTGGTCTGTCCAGAGACCGCCTTCGCTCCACTGCTGGTTATAGCTCACGCCAATGAGCTTCACGATGGAATCGTTGATGTAGTAGTCGCCCTTGAGGCAGTCGAACTTGCGGAAGCCGAAAGTCTTCACGACGGGGAAGGTGTATTCCGGAGCCTTGCCCTTAGCGCCCTTGATTTCGAGCTGCATTTCAATCGCGAACAGGTTCGGGCGTTCCGGACTCCAGACGCACTTGTCCTTCTTCCAGTCCTTGATGCCGAGCAGTAACTTCTGCGTGGCGTTTTCTTTTTCCAGCTTCACGTCCTTGAAAAACTCATAGACATCGCCGTTCGGATTCCTCATGAGGATGCGGAGCCTAGATTGGTAACCGCGCGGGTTGTTGAAGAACGCTTCGACAGAAACGCGTTCCTGGTCCATGTCCGGTTCGACGTGGATATCCGAAATAAATGCGGCGTTGCCGAGAATCAAATCGACGTGCCCGCAGATACCGCCATACGGATACTGCGACCAGGGGAGGCCAACCGGCATCTCGCCCGGATGGGCGTAGCGGTCGTTCGCGCCTTCCTTGCTCTCGCGGCCAAAGTCGATACGGCTGTTCGTTGCACCCATGTTCGCCACGCGGATGCAGAGAATGTTTTCTTCGCCGAGCTTGATAGCCTTCTGCGTTTCGACGACAAAGGACGTGTAGGCGCCGAAGTGGTCGCCGAGGAACTTGCCGTTGAGCCAGATAGTGGCGTGCGTTGCAATCTTTTCGAATCGGAGGAAAATACGCTTCGTGACCTGCTTTTCGTCGTCAATCGTGAATCTCTTGAAATAAAAAGCGCAGTCCTGGGCCATCAAAAGTTTGTCGAACGCTTTTTCCCAAATGTGGGGAATGCTAACAGTTTGAGTTTTTTCAGGATACGTTGCATACCAGCGATTGGAGATGCCCGTGTCTTCTGTGTCCCAGATCATCTGCCAGTCGCCATCAAGGCTAATAATTTTGCTCATTCGGAGAATCCTTTATAAAATTCAGCGATAATTTAGCAAAAAGAGGCGAGAGACTAGAGACGAGAGACTAAAGATTTGCCTTAAAAGAGCTGCATTTCTTTCGGCTTTCGTCTGTAGCGAAGCGTTTTTTCGTCTTTTTTCCTCATTTTTCCCCCTAATCCCCTTTGATTTTCTGTGCACTATTACTAAATTTGGGACTCCAATAGCAACCTAAAAAGGATTACAAAATGTATTCTATTGTTGAAACAGGTGGTTTCCAGTATAAAGTCGAACTCGGCAAGGCTTACAAGCTCCCGACAATCGACGCCGCTGTTGGTTCTGAACTGGAGCTCAAGTCCGTTCTTCTTTTCGCAGGAAAAGAAGTGCAAGTCGGCACCCCTGTCCTGAATGACGCCTCCGTGAAGGTCGAAGTCCTTGCCCACGGCAAGTATGACACCATCATCGTGTTCAAGAAGAAGCGTCGTACCCGTTACGAACGTCGTAACGGTCATCGTCAGGGCTATACCGAGGTGCTCGTCACGGAACTCCGCTCCGGCGCTGAATCTGCAGTCGTTGACCCTCAAGTTATTACCCGCAACCGCGCTCGCGTGGCTGCCCTTGCTAAGCAGAAGGTTCAGAACAAGCCGCTCACTCGCAAGGAAAAGATCGCTCAGGGCCTTCCGAAGCCTGCCAAGGTCAAGAAGAACTCTTTGCGTAAGGCTAAGGAGGCTTAATCCATGGCACATAAGAAAGGTCAAGGTTCAGTACGTAACGGCCGCGATAGTAACGCCAAGTATCTTGGTGTCAAGAAGTACGCGGGCGAAACCGTCAAGGCTGGCAACATCATTGTTCGTCAGCGCGGCTCTCACTTCCACAAGGGCAACAACGTTGGTATGGGCAGGGATTTTACCTTGTTCTCGCTCGTTGACGGCAAGGTGAAGTTTGAACGCCTCGATGCAAAGCGCCAGAAGGTCTCCGTTTATCCGGAAGAAGCCAACTAATTACGCTTTGAACGAATTTGAAGGCCGGACGCATGAGCGCCCGGTTTTCTTTTTTTGAAGGAATTGTTGATATTGCAATCTCTAGTAACTAGTAACTCAAATCTCGTAACTCCTTTTTTTCTAAATTAATTGCGTGAACTCTATGCGCTTTTTTAAAATTTATCTCTTATCGGTCTTTGCTCTGTTCCTCTTCGCCTGTTCTGACGACGACGAGGGCACGGAATACATGTTTGACAGGGAAATCTCTGAATATTCCATCTTGAATACGTGCTCTGCAGATGCAAAGGACAGTTCCACTTGCTTCAAAATCCGGTACCGTCTCCCGATTCGCACCGATGATTACTCCGGTCTGCGCGTTTGGCTTGATACGCTCGTCGTAGATACGGCGACACTGTCCGTGAGCGACAAGCAAATTGCTCAGGCGGACTTTTACGAGTATGTCCCGAATGGTAGCGACTTCGATACGCTCGACTTGACGGATTCTGCAAAGAAATATATCGAGAAAGGTTATGACAGTCTCCAGGTGGTGATGTTCTGCGAATATTCCGATGGTGGAGATCCGGGGGCGGTGCAACGTCTGTTCTTGCGTTTCGGCGATAACCAGCCGCCATCTTCTGTCGAACCGCTCAAGGACTCCGTGTGGTCAACGGGTGCGATGTTTGAATGGTACCGCCCGACGGATAGGGCCGATTTGAATACGCCGGGGCTAGAGTCCGGGGCGATTTATGGTTATAATATCCGTCTTTGGTCCGAGGATCCCGATGAGGATATCCGTGATCTTGAGGTGACGCTTATTTCTCCGGCGGGTGTCGATAACAAAGGCTATAAATATTACAAGCGCCATGCGATGCTTGTTAAAGACGACCATTCCGTAAAGCTCGAAGAAGACGTTCCACACAAGGTCAAGAACTATCTCCATCTAGTTGTTTTGGATGGGGAAGGCTATGACCCCAATAGCATTTCCAAGAATCGTTTCCGCTTGTATGTCGAAGGGCTTCGCACACAATCCAATACAAAGAAGTATAAATATACTGTAGCCATTTCTGCCTGGGATATGGCGGGCAACCATACCGGTTCCGAAGCGGATACCAAAATTGCGGTCGATGCGTGCAAGTATGTCGAGACGACGGATTCCATCGCCCCGCTCATGCCAAAGAAAATTTTTACGGTCGAGGATTCTTTGTTCCCTGGGTTTGCAAAACTGGACAGCAACAACAGGCTTGCCATTTTCTGGAGCCGTAGCGTCGATCCGTTCAAGTTCGACCATGGCATCGTTGCCGATTCGGAGCTAGTCATCCCGAAGGGCTGCAATGATAAGGACTGCTATGAAATCGTGTCGCGCTATGTCATCGAATATTACAATAAGCTAGACAAGTCCTGGCATGAATATACCTATACGGGTGTCGAAGATAGTTACAAGATTCGTTTTGATCGGGATGATGACGGCAATTTTAATCAGAACATCTCCGGCCTGGGGAGCTTTGTTTCGGACACGATTCGCTGGGTGGCTCCGGGCGATACGTTGGTTCTCCGAATTAGGGCTATCGACAAGTCGAAGTATTATTCTGTTGCGCTGACGGATTCCATTTTTGTTTCGCCAGGGACGCTTGCCGATAGTCTTAAATGTCCGGAAGGCTTTGTCGCAGTTTCTACTTCGGATACTTCGTCGTTCTGCATGGAACGGTTCGAGCATCGTGATGCCAACGGAAAGTTCATGACGAATGTGTTGCATTCCGAAGCTGTAGCGGCCTGTAGCAAAGTTTCGGCCAGCGGTTTTGAAGTCTCCCTCTGCAAGGAACGCGATTGGGAGTTGGTCTGCTTGTCTGGTGGTTCGCTCTCCTATGGCGTGCTCGAAGAAACCGACTTGTTCAACGACTGCAACGTGAGTACGAATGATTCCATAAAGGCTGCCGATATTGCCAAGCGTAGTCCTTATTGCATGAACCCGATGGGCGTAAGGGATTTGCCGGGGCAGTACCAGGAGTGGGTGATGGGGCGTTCCGAAGATACAGCCGCTGTGTTGAAAGGGGCCAGTTACAAGGTGTATGAAGGCCTGGATCACGAGTCTATTGCATTCTGCACGAACCGTGCTTTCCCGTATTTCACGCGCCCGGCCTATACGCAAGACTCTGTCTATCTGTATCGCGAAGGCACTAAGGTCGATACCGTCTATGCTGCAGATACGTCTAGAACTTTGTTCCAAGTCCTCACGAAGAAGGACTTCAAGGATACGCTCCAGTTCTACGATGTCTTGGATGCAAACGGTAAGGTTGTCGGTACGGACTACTCTCTCTATTCCGAATACAAGAAGGGAGGAAAGGAATGGTTGAAATCTCTTGCGAACGGGCTTACGTATAAACCGTCCCGCAAGGAAGCCGTTTTCTTGACCGGTGAAAAAACGTATTACCGTGAGGTCGCTTCGTTCTACAAGTCTTCGACTATTGGTTTCCGCTGCTGCGCGTACAAGAAATAGACGAGAAGCTTTGCCCTTTAGATGACAAAGAATGCGACTGCGCCGCAGTAGGATGTAGGCGGTAGGAAGTAGGAAGAGGTTAGGCTTTCGTCATCCTGAATGGAGCGCGGCGAAATGAAGGATCCAGTGAGGTTCTATTTACATTGTCTTCCCGGCCCGAGCCTGTCCAGGCTTTATGCCGAAATCGCCTTTAATTGAAAAAGTGAAAAATGAATACAGATGAATTTTTGAAAGTCGCAGAATCACTTGCCCGCAAGGCGGGTGAACTTTGTCTTGAACTTCAGAATAACTTGGGCGATGTCCGTTACAAGTCCGCAAAGGATGTCGTGACCGTCGCCGATGTCGGTAGCGAAAAGCTCATCGTCGATGGACTCCGCAAAGCGTTTCCGACACATTCCGTTCGCACTGAAGAAGCGGGGGTTATCGAAGGCTCCGATCCGCGCTACCGCTGGATTATCGACCCGGTCGATGGAACGGTGAACTTTAGCCGCGGCATTCCGCTGTGGGGAATTTCTATTGCCTTGCATTTTGAAGGTAGGCCGCTTGTCGCTGTCGTGAATTTGCCCAAGCTTGGTGAACTCTATACTGCAGTGAAGGGGCAGGGCTCCTTTATGAACGGCAAGCCGATTCATGTGAGTCGCGAATCTAATCCGATGCATGCCATTGTTTCGAATGGCGATTTCAACGTGGGCGATGCCGCAAAAATCAATGCGCAGAACTCACACAATTTTGCACGTGAAGCCGAAACCTTCGAGCGCGTGAAGTGCTTGGGCTCTGCTGTGATTGAAGGCTGTTTCACCGCATGCGGTCGCATTGATTGCTTCGTGATGACCATGAGCTATCCGTGGGATATTGCGGCCATCGCGCTCCTCGTCGAAGAAGCGGGCGGCAAATCAACGCACATCGATGGTTCTCCCATGCAGTTCGTCGATTCTGAACAAGTTATTTTCAGCAACGGACTCTTGCACGAAACCCTCGTGAACACACTCGCATAACGAAATCTTTCACAGCTTTTTTTCTTGTCATGCCCGACTTGTTCGGGCATCACCTTTTTTGTTTTTTAGATTATATTTGATAAAAAAGGAAACTGATTATGATTAATATTTTGATTCTTTTGGGTTTATGTACTTTTGCGTTTTGTGTTTTTATGGTTGTAGCAGGTATTGTTAGAATAGATGAAAAATTGAAAAAAATATCTGAAAATCTTGAAATTCTTATAAATATATATAGTCAGAAAAAATAAATTTGAAAAACATCCCGATTCTTACGAACCGGGACATTTTCATTTGCAACAAGCTATTGACAAAGACAATTGATTATTAACTAATCTTTCGTCTTTCGTCTAAAGCCACGAAGTGGCGTTCTTTCGTCTGAATTACAGCGGAATATTTCCGTGTTTCTTCCAGAGAATAGCCTTCTTCTTGTTCTTCAAGTTTTCAAACGCAGAAACAAGACGATCGCGAACGCTCTTCGGCTCGATGACTTCGTCAATGAATCCGTTGCCAGCGGCGATATACGGGTTCAAGTACTTGTCTTCGTATTGAGCGATGAACTGCTCGCGAACCTTTGCCGGTTCAGCAGCCGCAGCGATTTCCTTTCTGTGGAGAATGTCAACGGCGCCTTCGGCTCCCATCACAGCGATTTGTGCAATCGGGAGGGCGAATACGCAATCTGCACCGAGGTTCTTGCTGTTCATGGCGATGTAGGCGCCACCGTAAGCCTTGCGCAGAATAAGTGTCACACGCGGCACCGTAGCTTCGGCGTAAGCGAACAAAAGCTTTGCGCCGTGGCGGATAATGCCGTTGTGTTCCTGCTTTGTGCCCGGCATGTAGCCCGGCACGTCTTCGAGCGTAAGGATAGGAATGTTGAAGCTGTCGCAGAAGCGTACAAAACGTGCGGCCTTGTCGCTCGCATCGACGTCCAAGGAGCCAGCGAGGTACTTCGGCTGGTTAGCGACAACGCCAATCACGTTACCGTCGAGGCGGATAAAGCCGATGACGACGTTCTTTGCAAATTCCGGCTGGATTTCGAGGAAGGAATCCTTGTCGGCAAAGCAGTTGAGCACATCGCGAACGTCGTAGGCTCTCTTGAAGTTGTCCGGAATGATTTCTTCGATATCGTTTGACTTGTCAACAACCGTGCCTGCCAGGGCGACGGACTTATCGACGTTGCTCTGCGGGAGGTACTTGAGCAAGTTACGGACGCCTTCGAGGCATTCCTTGTCATCTTTATAGACAAAGTGTGCAACGCCGGACTTGGAAGAATGAACTCCTGCGCCACCGAGCTGGTCCGGAGTCACGACTTCAGCAGTCACTGCCTTCACGACAGCCGGGCCCGTGATGAACATCTGGCTCGTCTTTTCGGTCATGAAGATAAAGTCTGTAATTGCGGGGGAGTAGCAAGCACCACCGGCGCACGGTCCGAGAATCACGGAAATCTGCGGAATCACGCCGCTCGCCCAAGTGTTGCGGGCGAAAATGCCACTGTAACCGTCGAGGGAGCTGACGCCTTCTTCGATACGGGCGCCACCGCCATCGTTGATGCTGATGAACGGCACCATGGAATCAAGGGCGAGGTCCATCACGTGGCAAATCTTCTTGGCGTGGGCGGAACCGAGAGAACCGCCGCTCACCGTGAAGTCCTGGGAGCAGGCATAGACCGGGCGACCATTGATTTTGCCGTAACCGGTCACGACACCGTCACCGTAAATGCGCTTGGATTCCGGGAGCTCGATGCTCTGGGAAAGGCGCATGGCTCCGATTTCCTTGAACGTTCCCTTGTCAAAAAGGATTTCGAGGCGTTCACGAGCGGTGAGCTTGCCCTGAGAATGCTGCTTTTCGATGCGAGCGGCGCCGCCACCGGCCTGAGCCTTGGCGTTGCGTTCGCTCAACTTTTCTAGATACGATTTATCCCACATAAAATTCCTGTATATTATATATAGTATAGCGTCCTTATTTCTGGATACGCTTGATAAGGTTGGTAAGGACTTCGCCGGGGCCAAGTTCCTTAAATTCGGTGGCTCCGTCTGCAATCATGTTCTTGACCGTCTGTGTCCAGCGGACGGGGGAGGTGAGCTGAGTGAGCAGGTTAGCCTTAATTTCGTTCGGATCCGTGTGCGGCTTGGCGTCCACGTTCTGATAGACGGGGCAGACCGGAGTCGAAAATTCGGTTTCTTCGATTGCCTTTGCAAGTTCTGCGCGGGCGCTTTCCATGAGCGGGGAGTGGAATGCACCACCGACCTGCAGCGGAACGACACGCTTCACCTTGCCGGTGAGGTAGGCGGCAACTTCGTCAATGCCGGCCTTTTCGCCAGAAATCACGACCTGTCCCGGGCTGTTGAAGTTTGCCGGAACAACTGCTGCGTCCTTGACTTGTGCGCAAGCTTCTTCGACGAGTTCGTCAGAACCGCCGAGGACAGCGGCCATCGTACCCGGACGGAGTTCGCAAGCCTTCTGCATGGCTTCGGCACGCTTTGCGACGAGCTTGAGGCCGGCTTCGAATGTGATGGCGCCTGTTGCGGTAAGTGCGGAGAATTCGCCGAGCGAGTGCCCAGCGGCCATGTCCGGCTTTCCACCCTGGACCTTAGCCATCGCGACAGAAAGCAGGAACACTGCCGGCTGCGTGACTTTCGTCTGCTTGAGGTCTTCTGCGGTGCCGTTGAACATCACGTCGGTAATGTCAAAACCGAGAATTTCGTTTGCCTTGAGGAACATCGACTTTACATCGGCGTTCGAATCGAATAAATCTTTGCCCATTCCTGGGAACTGAGAGCCCTGACCGGGAAATACATATGAAATCATGGCTCAAATTTAGCAAATAATGTTACTGAATATGGTATTTAAATATTATAGAAAACATACTTTTTAAAAGAGTTTACAATACGTTTCGAGGTCTTTTTTTCGGAGTGTTCCATTTATCCCTTTATTTTGCATTTTATACTTTTTTTGTGGAACCGACAATTTATGAAAAAAATATTTTTCTATCTTTGTGCTAAAATTTTATCAAAAGAGGATACAATAATATGGCTAACGAAGAAATCAAGAGCAAACTCAAGGCATTCTTTATGTCCGATCTCGGCGTAGATGGTGATGTCCTGAACTACGATACTCCGCTTTTTGGCGAAGAAATCGGTCTTGACTCCGTGGATTCCCTTGAAATCATTTCCTTCGTCGATGACAATTTTGGCGTTTCCATGACTGGTGTTGCAAAAGAAAACTTCCAGAGCATCGATACCATCGCCGCCTTCATTGAAAAGAACAAGGCTTAATTGAGTTTTTTTTGTTGTTCGAGAATTGTTTGGAAAATCTATGACATCTAATAACCGTCGTTGTGTAGTTTCGGGCCTTGGCGTGATTTGTGCCGTAGGCAATAATGTTGAAGAAACCTGGAAAAACGCCCTGAATTCGGTCTCCGGCATCCACAAGACCACTTCTCTCGATACCAAGAACTGTTATGCGGACTTGGCTGCCGAAGTGAACTGTGATACGCTCGATGAGATTGAATGTCCGGACGAAAAGGACCGCGCCTCCAAGCTCTGCATCAAGGCTATGAAAGAAGCCCTGAACGATGCAGGTCTCGGTGACTTTGCCGACAGTAGCCGCGTAAGTGTCATCATTGGTAGCTGCGTGGGTGGAGTCCTCAGCATCGAAAAATACCACCGCCACGGTAAAAATGCCAACGAAATTCCAAAAATGCCCATCGCCGCAATTGCCTCCCAGGTGGCAGAATCCTGCCATGCCGGTGGCATCGTGACGAACGTGGGTAACGCCTGCGCTGCCGGTACGATTTCCATTGCTTTGGCCTGCGACCTTATTCGTGCAGGCCGAGCCGATGTCGTTATCGCTGGCGGTTCCGACTCCTTTGCTTCTGTTCCGTATTCTGGCTTCCTTTCGCTCCATGCTTTGGACGAAAACGGCTGCTCTCCGTTCAACCACTGCAACGGCATCACCCTTGGTGAAGGCGCCGGCATCGTGATTGTCGAGTCCCTGGAACATGCCGAAAAGCGTAACGCCAAGCGTTATTGCGAAGTGCTCGGTGCGGGTGTCACTAGCGACGCGCACCACATTACGGCTCCCCGCGAAGATGGCATCTGCCTCCTCGAAGCGATGGACCGTGCGGTCAAGAATTCCGGAATCAAGAAATCCGACATCGGTTACTTGAACGCCCACGGTACGGGTACGGGCAAGAACGACAATGCCGAAATCAACGCCTTCCTCAAGTTCTTTGGCGAAGAAAACCCGACCTTGAGTGTCAGTTCGACAAAAGTCATGACCGGTCACTGCCTCGGTGCCGCTGGTGCTATCGAAGCCGTGTTCAGCATCAAGGCGCTTACGACGAACACCGTTTTGCCGACGCTCCACTATTCCGCCGAAGATTCCGCGGCCCTCAAGGAAAAGGTCGGCCAGATGGACTACGTGCAGAACACCCCGCGTAGTAAGGAACTCGAATGCGTCATGAGCAACAACGTCGCTTTCGGCGGCACGAACGCAAGTATCGTGTTCAGCAAGAAGCCGGGC
This sequence comes from Fibrobacter sp., assembly GCA_017965445.1. Lineage (GTDB taxonomy): Bacteria > Fibrobacterota > Fibrobacteria > Fibrobacterales > Fibrobacteraceae > Fibrobacter. Next base: position 34,788 of record JAGCPZ010000053.1, read on the forward strand.
GATGTGCGGAGCTTGGTCGCCAAGGACAAGAAAATCGCCGTGACGGGTATCGGCATCGTGAGCCCGATCGGAAACAGCAAAGAAGCTTATCTTGAATCCGTCAAGAACGGGAAACTCCCGGAAACCGCTTCCATATGCTCCACCGTCACCAACGACGACTACAAGGAACTCGGCATCAAGATGGCGTTCTACCGCAAACTCGACAATCTGGGACAGCTCCAGACCGTGTCCGGCATGCGCGCCCTCAAGGATGCGAACTTTACAGTCACCGAAGACAACGCCAAGCAGATCGGTATCATCGTGGGTACAAGCGAAGGCGGTCTCGGTGCCACATACGATTTTCAGGAACTCATTACCGAAGAAGGCAATGCGGGTGGCAGCGCCTTCAAGTTCCCCCATACCGTTTATAATGCTGCCGGTGGATACCTCTCCATCCTTTCTGGCATCAAGGGTTACGGCGTGACCATCACGACGGGCCCGCTCTCCGGTCTCGACAGCATCGGCTATTCCATGAACGTTATCCATGACGGCCAGGAAGACGCCATGATGGCGACGGGTACGGACGAAAACATTCCTATCATTACGGAACTTTGCCAAAAGCTGAACGTCGCTGCCGACAAGGTCGTGGAACCTTATTCTAACTCAAATGGTTTTGTCGTGGGCGACGGCTCCGTTTCCGTGATTCTCGAAACGGAAGATTATGCCAAGGCCCGTGGCGCAAAGGTCTATTGCTACGCCCTCGGTTATGGCAACGGACGTAAAAACGTGAAATTTGGCCACATTTCCGGTTCTGGCGAAGCCCTCGACATGGCGATTAACGATGCCCTCCAGAACGCCGGCGTCAGCATCGACGAAATCGATGCCGTCTGCGGTTTTGCGAACGGTTTCAAGAAACTCGACGACATCGAAAAGGCTGCTTATGTCCGCGTATTTGGCGATAAGCTCGCTAGCCTCCCGCTCTTCCAGGTGAAGGAACGCGTGGGCGAGGGCCGTGCCGCTTCTGCAACGCTTGCCGCTGCCGAAGCAGCTCTCATGCTGGGTGGTGAACTTGCCGAAGAAAACGCCTATTTTATCGCAAAAGACGGCGTCTCCAAGAAAAAGGTCGCGACAAGCGGCTTCAAGAAAATTTTGGTGACTTCCTTTGCTACGGGTGGTTCCTACAGTGCCGTAGTTCTCGGAAAATAAATTTGTTAGAGGAGAATTTATAATGAAAGTTGCAATCGTTACTGGTTCTTCTAAAGGGATTGGCAAGGCTTGTGCCTTGCGTCTCGCTCGTGACGGCTACACGGTCGTCGTAAACTATTCTAGCTCTGATGCTGCCGCTCAGCAGACTTTGGACCAAATCAAGTCCGAAGGTGGCGACGGCATGATTTACAAGGCTAACGTCGCCGTGCTTGCCGAAGTCAAGCAGATGGTCCGCGATGTTTTCAAGACTTATGGTCGTATCGACGTGCTCGTGAACAACGCCGGCATTGTCCGTGATGAATATCTTTTGATGATGAATCCGGATACGCTCGACAAGTGCTTCGACTTGAACGTGAAGGGGTACTTCTACTGCGCCCAGCAGGTGGCTGTCAAGATGTTCAAGCAGAAGTCCGGCGTCATCGTCAACATGTCTTCTGTTTCGTCCAAATTCGCTCTCGCTGGTCAGGCTGTCTATAGCGCCACCAAGGGCGCCGTGAACTCCCTCACGCAGACGCTTGCAAAAGAACTCGGCGGTTACGGCATCCGCGTGAACGCTGTCGCTCCGGGTTTTGTCGCTACCGAAATGATTGAAGCTATCCCCGAAGAAACCCGCAAGGGCTACCTCGAAAAGGTGCCTCTCAAGCGCTTTGCAACAGCCGACGAAGTGGCCAACGTCGTTTCTGCTCTTGTTTCTGACCAGTTCGCCTACGTGACGGGCCAGGTTATCGTTTTGGATGGAGGCCTTTCCCTGTGATGAATATTTACCAAATCAGCGAAAAGATAGCCCAGCGTCCGCCGTTCCAGATGATCGAGAAGGTGACGGAACTTGTGCCGAACGAATCTGCGACGGGCATCAAGAACGTCTCTGTGAACGAACCGTACTTCATGGGCCACTTCCCGGGCACCCCGATTATGCCGGGCGTCCTCATTTGCGAAGCTTGTGCCCAGCTCTGCTCCCTTGTCATCGAGAAGCCGGCCGAAGACCTCGAAAAGAACCTTTACGTTCTTCTCAAAATCGACGGATTCAAGTTTGTGAAGCCTGTGATTCCTGGCGACCAGCTCGAAATCACCGTCAACAAGACGAAGGGCGGCGGAATTATCGTCGGCTTTGACTGCGTCGTCAAGGTGAACGGCAACCTCCATGCGAAGGGTTCGCTCACGTTTACGTCAATTCCCAAAGAAAACTTGGGCAAGTAAAGTACAAGTTTGCACTGTCATTCCCGATTTAATCGGGAATCTTCTTGAAGAAAAACACGTTTGCGGATGATTGAAAAAACGAAAAATATAATAGTTAATTTGTTCTGGAAATTGGTGCTCCTCGCGGTTGTTTACGGGGTGCGTACTTACTTGTTGGTGGTCTATCGTCCTAAGATGACTTTTTTAGGGAACTCGGTTAAATCGACGGACCTTAAGCAACCGATGGTGATTATTGCAAACCACACGAGCATGCTTGACCCGTTGATGGTGCAGTCCTTGTTTTTCCATAAGCGCAGCATCGTTGTCGCCAAGGACCAGATAGAAGACCCGCATTTCAGCTGGGCGCTTAAGCGGTTCAAGAACGTTATCCCCTGTGACCGGTTCAACCTCGATACCGAATGGGCCTTGATTGCAAAGAAGGAACTCGAAAAGGGCAATTCCGTCATTATCTTCCCCGAAGGCAAGTGCCGCTATGACGGCCTGTTGAACGAATTCAAGACGGGCTTTGCATTCCTTGCCCGCAGCACGGGCGCTCCTGTTCTTTCCGTTGGCCTTGATGGCATTTACAAAATCGGACACCGTACACAGGTTATTGTGGATGAACCCGAAACGATTGAACGTGTGAAGGGTATCCCGTCTTCCAAGCATCTTGCAGAACGTAGCGAATATTTCCGCCAGAAGGTCTGGAACCTCAAGCAGCAGGCTTTGGGAACGACAGGCAAGGTTCTTCCTGTTGCAGCCGAAACGCCGGAAGAAATTATCCCCGAGGAGAACAAGTCGTGAAGATTGGCTTGGCTTTAGAGGGTGGGTCGCGTCAGACCATATTTTCAGCAGGCGTGTTGGACGCTTGGCTCGACGAAAACATTGATTTTTCGTATTACTGCGCTGTGAGTGCCGGTTGCCATGCGGCGATGAATTACATCACTCGTCAACGCGGTCGTTTTCGTTACATTATCCAGCCGACCAAGATTCAAAAGGGGATGGATAAGGCCCACCGCATTTTTGACGGTATCCAGAAAGAATGCTACGCATTGCATTATGATGCTGCGTACGGCGATATGCCTTTCGATTTCCATCTGTTCTTCGGTTCGGGTGTGGAATGCGAATTCGGGCTCACGTGCCTGGAAACGGGGCGTTCGGAATTTTTCCAGGAGTACATGAGCGAAAAGCGTTTGCTCGATATCGTGAACGCGAGCAGTGCATTGCCGATGCTTTTTCCGATGGTGCAGATAGACGGCAAGCATTATGCGGATGGCTGCGTGACATCCCCGATTCCTTACCAGCGTGCGTTAGAAAAGGGCTGTGACAAGGTGGTCGTTGTCTCGACTCATTACCCCGGCGAAATCGTGACGGACTTCCGCAAGTACCGCGTGATATTGAACCCGATGTTCAAGCGCAAATACCCTGATTTCTTCAGGGCGTTGATGTTGCGTTACAAGCGTTACGAGAAGATGTTTGCCGAAATGGAAAAACTTGAAAAGAAGGGAAAGGTCATGATTTTCCGCCCTGAAAAGGAAGTTTGCGACCTTTTTGCGACAGACCGTAATGAGCTTGATGAAACCTATAACATGGGCTTTGAATACGCCAAGCGCCGCATGGACGACCTCAAGACCTTCATGGAACTTTAATTTAGCGATGTCACCCCGTGCTCCGTCACGGGGTCAGTTTTATTAAATTTTAATCAATAAACTCAAAAACGAAACATGCTTATGAATAACGAAATGGAACAGAAAAAAGAATACACCGTTCCTAAGATGGAAATTGTTCAATTCCAACCGCAAGGAAATCTTTTGGAATGCTCTCCTAACCCTTGTTCCACGCCAAACGATTTGGGGGAGAGACCCACGATTATACTTGATATTTAGAATCCGGTAACACGACCGTTCTCGGCCTTTTCATTGTCACCCTGTCCTTTTTAACTGTCACCCCGGACCCTGTTCCGGGGTCGGTTTTTATGCTTGCATTTTCTTTAATCCGAAAGAAATAGCGGGTCTTATTGTAAAATTTTTGATACAATCAAGAGTAAAAATTGCAAACCTACAAAAATGTAAGTTTTTGGTTTTGTAACCCTCGTTTTTTAACGAAAAAAAGCAATCGTTAAAACTGATAAAAAAATAACTTACAAAAATGTAAGAAATTAAAGATTTGGGCTCTGTTTTACACTTTTTACTGGGTGTTTGCTATCTTTACACCCGTTAAAAACATTAACAATCAAAACTCTCAACGGAGATATATAAAATGGCAATCAAGAATGCTTACCTTCAGAAAGTCTATGACAAGGTCGTCGCCCGTGATCCGGACCAGGCCCTCTTCCATCAGGCTGTCCGTGAATTCCTCGAATCCCTCGACCCCGTCCTTGAACAGGACAAGTCCTGGGAAACCAACGGCGTTATCGACCGCCTCGTCGAACCGGAACGCGTGATTACCTTCCGCGTACCTTGGCTCGATGACAAGGGTAACGTTCAGGTCAACCGCGGCTACCGCGTGCAGTTCAACTCCGCTATCGGTCCTTACAAGGGCGGTATCCGTCTCCGTAACGAAGTTACGCTTTCCATGCTCAAGTTCCTCGGCTTCGAACAGATCTTCAAGAACAGCCTCACCACGCTCCCCATGGGCGGCGGCAAGGGCGGTTCCGACTTCGACCCCAAGGGCAAGAGCGACAACGAAGTGATGCGCTTCTGCCAGTCCTTCATGACTGAGCTCTGCAAGCACGTTGGTGCCGACACGGACGTTCCGGCTGGTGACCAGGGTACTGGCGCTCGCGAAATCGGTTACATGTTCGGCCAGTACAAGCGCATTCGCAACGAATGGGTTGGCGTTCTCACCGGTAAGGG
>JAGCPZ010000054.1 GCA_017965445.1 Fibrobacter sp.
TGTCGAAGTCAAGTCCCGTCGCGTTGGTGGTGCAAACTACCAGGTCCCGATGGAAGTTGCTCCGGATCGCGCCAAGGCTCTCGCTCTCCGCTGGCTCCTCGATGCAGCTCGTAACCGCAACGAAGCCAACATGGCAGAACGCCTTGCTGCAGAACTCGTTGCCGCCAAGAACAGCGAAGGCAACGCAGTCCGCAAGAAGAACGACACGCACAAGATGGCCGAAGCCAACAAGGCTTTCGCCCACTTCCGTTTCTAATTCTTGCGAACAAGCACAGAATTATCCTAGAGAGAGGCTCGCTTCAAAAGCGGGCCTTTTCTGTATTTATGCAGAACGCCGAATCAGAGTTGTCATTCCTCTTCGAGGCTTGACAGCATCGGTTCGGCAATAAGAATGAGTATACTCATTCTTGCTGCTCTCGCCTTGCTTGTCATTGAGCAAGCTCATGACTCGGCGGGTATCAAATGGGAATCCACGAGTGGTTTCTCGCTTGATACCCTTGCTTGTCATTCCCGCCACCGAGCGGGAATCTCCATTATCCGATTAGGATTATCCAAAAAGGATAATCTTTTTTTTAATAAAAAATGTATTTATGTTATTATGAAGTTTAAGACAAGTTTATGACGATATGGTTCAGCTGGGGATAAAAAATCCCCATTCCAACGTTACCTTTTGGGGTGTGTTAGAATGGGGTGTTCAAGGTGCATTATGAACAAAATTTATTTAGCGCTTTGCGGAGAGCTTGAATAGGCTCTGCGTACTTGCCTTGGGAGCGTCGATTGCGTGTACGCCCGCGGCGAAGTGCTGCACAGGGCTCTGCCACAGGACGCGGCCCTGGTAGTCGAACTGCACGACGCTTGCCCTTAGCGCTTTGTCTGTTTGCATGTAGAGCTTGCCGTCTTGCAGGCGAAAGGAACTGCTGGCGGCCCTCCCGTTAATCATGATGCTAGTGTTGTCGCTCGAAGAACTTGAGCTTATGGCCTGGCTGCTGGAAGAGGCGGGTTCCATCGCCTTCATCTTGGCGATGCCCGCCTTCCAGGCGTCAACGGCGGCCTGCGACGTGTTGAGCGCCCAGTCGCCTTCGTTTGCTTCTTTGCTTTGGCTGAACCACATCACCGCAAAGACGCGAGAAAAATCGGTCGCGAAGTGCTCGAACATGTCGGTAATCCATTCTGCCTTGTTGCCGCCCCTCTCGGAACTCGAAATTTCGGCGATGAACAGCGGCTTGTTGATGTTTGCGAGCGCGTTATATGCCTTCTTGAAAACCTGCGAGAACGTCTGCCAGCTGGACCAGCTCTGGCACGTGCCCCAGTTGTAGCCGTCGATGGAAATGTAATCGACGTAGTCATCGCCGGGGTAGTTGCCCGTAAGCGATGTACCGCTGCCCTGGTTCGAGGCGTTCGTCGTCCAGACCCATTTGACGTTCGTGACGCCTTCTTCCTTGAAAATTTTCACGATATGGCGGAATGCTTCGGCGACGTTAGCGTCGGTATTGCCGGCGCCTGCCTTGCCTACGCCCCAGTCGTACCAGTCGCCGTTCGCTTCGTGGAGCGGCCTGAGCCAGATTTCTTCGCCGTAGCCTTTGACACCCTTGGCGTAGTCGCGGATGTAGCTGTCTGCCTTGCCGTTGACCAGGTCCTGCGCGTTATAGCCGTTCGCCATCCAGGTCACCACAAGCGTGGAACCGTTGTTCTTGGCGACATCTGCGAACTCTTCGGTCGCATTCCAGTCGTTCATGTCGAAGAGCGCGAAATAGCTGATGAGGTCAATGTGCGTGCCCTGCAAATCTTGGAATGCCTGCACGTTTTCTTGAGTGGGCTGCGGGTATTGTCCGGGCCCGCCGACCCAGGCGCCGACTTGGAATGCTAAAGCGGTCATGGGCAAAATTCCTAAGGTGAAGAGTAGTTTCTTGAACATGATGTTTTCGATATTGTTGAAGGTGTGTTATTTTGTCTTACCTAAAAGTAAGTAATGTCTCTTGTTTTTTCTCAATGAGATGTTTGCGTTTTTGTCAAAGTGTAACTAGTGTTATTATATTTTGAATATTCAGGGCTTGCCTGTCGTTTTGTCGTGGCAGGCTAATGGTTGTACCGAGATTATGATTTTTTCATTGTGGTGGGCGCGTTTTTATGACAGTCGAAGATTTTTGCAAGTGGATTGAATCGTCTAATTTCAAGGATGGGGATAGACTCCCTTCCGTGCGCGAGGTGGCTTCGTCCTTGGGCGCATCGGTGTTCACGGCTTTCCGTGCATACAAGAAACTGGTTGAGCAAGGTAAAATATATAGCGAACATGGTAACGGTTATTTTTGGGGACGTAAGCCCGAAATATCGGTTGCCGTACATGAGCGCGAGAGCGTCCGTTTGGAGCGTTTGTTGTTGGATGCCTGGAAATCCGGCAAGATTTCAGCGGATGGCCCGCTTCCGTCCATCAAGGATTTGTGCACTTCTTATGAGACTTCGCTTGGGGCGATGCAGCGGACGCTTGCAAAATTGCGTGAACAGGGAATTTTGGAGCGTAAAGGGCAAGGGCGTTACTACTTTAAAAATACAAAATCATCGTTGACGGAACCGAAAGAAATCCTTCTGATTATGCGTTGTAATGCGAACGGGGACTTTAATTGCCTTGGCGAGCGTGAACTGCAATTTATGCACAATGTCTATGCGTCGGCTCATCGGCGCAATTTGAAACCCAAGGTGCTTGGCTATTTCGAGGAGGAAAGCGCGTTTCTGGATGCGGGCGGAAAGCGGATAATGCTGGAAGATTGCCGTGGGTGTTTCGGTGCTGTCGTCTCGACGATGCTCGTATTCGATATCAATAAGTTGTTTGCAAAACTTGCGACGACGCGTTTCCCTGTGGCGGTGTGGTGGGAACATCCGCTGTACGACATTCCGCGTGCACTGAAAAAAGAAAAGCGATTTGCGTTTTTTAATCTCGCCTTTGGTGAGTTCCCGGGGCGTATTGTCGGGCGTTTTTTGAAGAAAAAAGGCTTGACGCAGATTGCTTTTGTGTCTCCGTATCACATGAGCATGTGGTCGAGGGACCGCTTGAAAGGTCTCAAGAATGTCGGGCTTGAGGTGTTCGAAGCGACTGATGCCTCGCATGCGAGCCCTTATGACTTTATGCAGGAACCGCGTGCGCATGCTCGTTATAGACAAATTTTAATGTCGCTTGTGAAAAAAATCCCGCCTGTAGATGCGTGGGTTGTGTCTAACGACAGGGTCGGAGTCGAGCTGATTTCGTTTGTGAACCAGGGCAAGATTCCGCGCCCGCCTTACATGGTCTCGTTTGACAACTCTACGGACAGCTACCGTAACCGCTTGGATTCCTTCGAGTTCAATGTGGAAACGCTTGCAGAACAGTCCGTGTTTCACTTGATTTCGCCGGGGGTTACCTTGTATAAAAAAGGCGATTTCCGTGAACTCTCGGGACATGTTGTCGAAAAGTAAAGATATTTTTGTTCTTATATAGTGCAGGTAAGATTATATTTAAAGTAAAGGACTTTTAATCATGAAAACCATAAAGAAATCCATCGTACTTCTATTTTCAGCTTCGTTGCTGTTCCTTGGCGGTTGTGCCAAGAACCACAACGATATCATTCTTCATAAGACACAATCCTTTTGGACAGGAAGTCCGGCGATTGAATTGAATGTCCCGTATCCTGAACCGCTCACTTTTGAACTCCCGTCTGCTGAATGGACGCCTCTTAAAATTCAAAAGAAGGAAGGTGTAAATACGCGGGTCGAGCTTGCAGAAGGTGTGGCCGATTCGTATGTGAAGGTGGCGATTGAAGGTCAGACTAAGAGCTTATTCGAAAGCCTTGAAATCGAAAGCGGTGTGGATTTTGGTCAGTCGGATTCGTTGATTCTCATAGGCCTTTTCGATCATTACAAGACGATGACTAAAGCTGAAAATTCCGATAAGCCGATTCAGTATAGCGAGACGAAATTCGAAAGGCAAGATGGCGATGCGTTTGCTTGGATGGTGACTTCAAATGGCTCTTATGGTGTCGCGTATGCGGTGCTCATGACGAAGAACAATAACTATTTCACGATTGAAGTCAACCAGAAAAATCGCGAGACGGATATTGAGAAAATTTTGATAGATATCGTGAAAAGTCACAAGACGTACTAGTAATTGAATGATGAAAATGTGTTGTCTGCCGGTTTTATTGGTGGCGATGTTCCTTTGCGGGTGCTCGCAGACCAATGAAGACGATGTGAAAAGAGCGATTCGGTTTGAGGCGTTGAAGGGATTGCCTTTGGACACGGTTCTTTTACGTGCGTATAAATTTTACGAACAGTTCCAGGCGACGGGTGATACGCTGTTGCGCGATTCCATGAACGATTACAGGGATCATTTTTTTGCAAGATGGGAATTGTCTTCGGATTCTCTTTGCGGGACGGTTGCGCCGGACGATTCTTTGGCGGCTGAATTACGCGAAATCTATAAAGTTGTAATGGAGTTTGATGCTAAGCGTAAGTATCATTATATTCTTAATAGGGAAAAACGGGATTCTCTTCAGGCGTTTTTATATGAAAAGATGCAGAAAGTTAAGTTATTTGGTATTGATGATATTCTTGAAGATTTAGAAAGACGTAGAGAAAATCCGGATTCAATGCGGGCTGATCAAAATCAACGGGATAGCGCCGAGAACGCTGAGATTTGGAGTGTTCCGCTTGAAGAGGCTATATCCGGCATGAAAGAAGATTCTAGTAGTGTACATACTGTTAATTATTTTGTCCAAACTATGCAGGTGTTTTATGTTGATACTTCTGCTTCTGATATGAATGAATTGGATAAAATTGATCGGCATCGTATAAAGCTAGATGCATGGAAAGAAACGAAATCAGCCTGCTTAAGCAAAACACCGATGGGCCAACAGATTCTTGTTCTAAACAAGGAATATCATACTTTGCTGAAGAATTTTATGAAAACGAAGGTTCGTGTGTCTCGCCAAGAGATATATTCATATACTTTCTTTTTAGGAAAATACCCTTTCTGGTATCCGATGATTTCTGTCGTGCCGCTTCTTTGGGGAAACGGTTTTCATTTCGATTCGTTTCCGACCATGCGAAGTGCCTTGTTCAACAAAACTCATGATATGGTAATATTGAGTGTAGGGGAAGAGGGTGATTTAGGAAGGTGTTACTATTTATCCAAGAAAAACGGAAAATGGGAATTGGTAATGCTTAAGCGTGGATGTGTAGATTCAAGCGGATTTTTAAAGCATGCGTAGTTTACTTGTAATAATTGTTTTGATGCTCACGGCTCATGCTTTTGCACAGAACCCTGCTCTGGATTTGCAGGATTCGCTAGAATATGACCGTTTAGATCCTAGTATAAAAGAGGAATTTGAAGAATTAAAAAAATGGTCCGCCATAAAGGATAAGTGCATTTTGCAGGAATACTGTTATAATTGCAATGTCTATGATGTGAAACCTTATACACCGTACGGATTTACGGTAGAGGCTGCTTACGCAGGACCATCAGTATTGAGCATACATCTTTTGGGGTACAGGAATTTTTATATAAAGCATAAAGTCCTTGTTGGAATACCTTTAGTGTCTGCTGATATGGACTTTCGTGATGGTTTCAAAATTTCTGATGAGGGATTGCTAGGGGTCCTTGCCCTAAGCTCTATATCAGGAAATACGATGATTTGGGTGTGTTACCTGTTGCTTGGTAACTCCTACTTGCCATTGACAGAAAATGATAGAGTGGGGTTGTTTGAATCTCACCATATTATTGATTACTTGCTTTATGATTTGAGTAGTGATTTACCTTGGGAATTTGGTTGGTCACAGGCTGCGGGCTTTAGGTTTGTTTATGCGAAGGGCGATAGGGATGGTACATATTATCTTGACTTAGGGGCCAATGTTCGATGGACCAATAGGTCTTTCCGCTTCGGTGTATTTGTGCAATGGGGCATGACGGGAACACATACGTAATTTTTTTGAGTTATTGTTGTTTTGAAGTTGAGTTTTATTCGATTTTTTCTTTGCTGTGTTTTGATTTTTGCGACTCAAGCGTTGGCTCAGGAACCTGCACTGGATTTGCAGGACTCGCTGGCTGAGGATTCTTTGCGCATTGATTCACTACATGTTGACTCTCTTTCGAAAATTTCGTTGACTGCTGATATTGATGCGAACAATGTAGTTGATACGAATAAAGTTGAGCTTATTGATGCTGGGATTGAAAAAACATCGGATGCTAAGTATGAATATTTTCCGAGCGGTTTTTTTATGGAAATCGCTTATCATGCTCCATCAGTAATTCAAATTCCGTTTTTTGGAATAAGAAATAATAGACGTCTTTGGGGAAAAGATGGCGTAGGTGCTGGCATGACAGCTTTATCTGTAGATGTAGATATTCGGCCAGATGGGGTAAGAATTTCGGATGAAATGTTGTGGGCTTTTGTTTTATCTGTGTCGATTTATGGAAATCCCAATGATCCTACTATTAACAGAGAAAAACGTGAGATGATTTCAGAATGGGTGGAATACATAATAATTGGCAATACTTATTGGACTCTGTCTGAAAAATCTAGAATTGGACTGTTTGAATCACACCATTTCGTTGATTATGGAATTAGTAATTTGGTTTATTCCGAAGGCTGGGAATTTGGCTGGTCGCAAGCTGTTGGACTTAGGTTTGTTTATTCAGGAAACGCAAAAGATGGCGGAGCTTATATTGATTTGGGAGCACATGCAAGAATTACAAATAAGCATTTTCTTTTTGGTGTATTTGTGCAGTTAGGAATTTTTGGCAATTATAAGTAAAAATTCAAAGTGTCTCTAGTGTTTGGTTGCTGAGAAATTATTTTATATATTACCCATATTGCAAGGACATTTTTATGAAAAAGATTTTTAAGAGTTGTGTTTTGGTAATTTCTGTTCTTGCCGCTGGTGCTTCGGCCAAGGGACTTTATTTGGAAGGTTCTCTAGGCATCGCCAAGGCGGATTACGTGGAACAGGAACGCCCTCGTCGGTTGCAACAGGCAGATGACCATGTGGGTGAATGTTTTGAACATGAGGATTGTGTGGATACGGGGCCTAGTGGGGAATATGCTCCGCGAGACAGGGTGGAATACGTGGGCTATGGCCCAGTGCTGGATTTGAAAGTGGGGTATGGCTGGGAAAAGCTGGCTGTATTTGGTGTTGTTCAGGGAACGTACACTGAAGGTTTCCATGTGTTTGATTGTTATGTAATGAGTAAACCCGTGGAATACGATGGCGATGATGAAGGATATTCGTTCCATAATCACAGGGTAGAGTATGAAGACTATCTTCGCTACAGTGAGCTTCATTCTTTTTCAACGCGATTGTTCTTTGGAGCTGGCTTTACGTTCTTCCCCTTTGCGAAAAAAGAATCACCCTTGACGGGTTTCCATGCCGGCGCATCATTCGGTTTTTCTATTATTGAGACTCAGGTAGAAGAGGAAAAGTCTGGTGTTGTAGATAGGAATCATGGTGCTATTGAGATAACGTCTGCCCCAAATTACAGTCTCACTTTTGATGTGGGGCATACTTGGTCTATTAACGAAAAGTGGAACATGGGTGTCGCCTTGACCGCGGCGTTTGAAAATCCGGTTGAATCTGAAAAGGAATACAGCATGTTCAACCTTCACACAATCTGGGTGGGACTGCGATTCGCAAGAAAGTAGTTGTTGGATGTCGGGGATTGGTGTATGAAAATTTTGCAAACATTTTGGCTCTCCGTTTTCTTGGTGGCGTTGTTCCTTTGTGGGTGCTCGCAGGCCAGTGAAGACGATGTGAGGAAAGCGAAACGCTTTGAAGCGTTAAAAGAGTTGCCGTTGGATACGGTTCTTACCCGTGCGTATAAATTTTACGAGCAGTTTCAGGCGACGGGTGATACGCTGCAGCGCGATTCCATGAACGATTACAGGGAGCACTTTTTTGCAAGATGGAAATTGACTTCGGATTCTCTTTGCGGAATGGTTGCGCCGGATGATTCCCTGGCGGTAGAATTACGCGATATCTATGAAGTTGTAATGACGTTTGATATTAAACGCAAGTATCGTTATGTTCTTGATAGGGAAAAACAGGATTCCCTTCAGAATGCTTTATATGAAATGAGAATGAAGGGATGGGAAGAAAATCCCGATTCAATGCGAGCCGTTCAAGAAAAACAAGATAGTATCCGAAAAGCGACGATTCAAAATATGCTCGACGGCCTTCTTGCCCGCAAAAAAGGAAGGAAAGAAAATTCAGATTCGTTACGAGCTGTTCGAAATAAACAGGATAGTGTTTGGACCGCTGAGATTTGGAGCATTCCGCTTGAAGAAGCTATGGCGGGTTTGAAAAAGGATTCTACTAACGTATTTAACCAAATCTATTTTGTTCAAACTATGGGCGTGTCTTATATTGACACTTCCGTTTCTGATATGAATGAATTGGATAAGATTGATCAACACCGTATAAAGCGGGATGCGTGGAAAGGAACGAAATCAGTTTGCTTGAACAAAACGCCGATGGGCCAACAGATTCTTGTTCTAAACAAGGAATATGAATCCTTATTGAACGATTTTATGAAGGCGAATGTCCATGAGAGCCGCCAAGAGAGATATACGTTCTTGCCGATAAAATATCCTTTCTGGTATCCGATGATTTCTGTTGTGCCACATCATTCTGGTGACGGCTTCCATTTCGAATCGTTCCCAGCTATGGGAAGAGCCTTATTCAATAAAAATCATGATATGGTAATGCTGAATGTAGAGGAATCCTTTAATAGCGGGGGTTACTACTATTTAGTTAAGAAGAACGGTAAATGGGAATTGGTAATGTACAAGCATGGTTGGGTGGCGTAAGGGACAATTTGATTGTGAAGCTCTTGAAAGAATTAAACTGGTTTGCACAGCTCTGCGTTTTGATGCTTACGGCTAATGCTTTTGCGCAGCCACCTGCACTGGATTTGCAGGACTCGTTGACGACGGATTCTTTGCATGCTGATTCTCTTTCGAAAATCTCGCTAGCACTTGATGTTGATACAAGTAATGCAGTCGATACGAATAAAGTCGAACATATTGATGCCGGGATTACGAAAGAAGTTTTTCCGGTAAATGATTATTTTCCAGATGGTTTTGTTGTGGAAATAGCGTATGCTGCACCGACTGCGTTGCATTTATCATTATTTGGTGGAAGAGAAGAGTGGAATAATGGAAAGTCTTTAGAAAGATATAGTTTTTTCTATGGAATTCCCTTTGCATCTTTAGATATAGATGAAAGCATGGTTTCTGATGAAGGTATTTTGTCGTTGTTCCTTTTTATCTGTAGTATGGGAAGCGGCGAACCTGTAATGGACGCTTTGTTAAAGCTGGATTATTTTCTGTTTGGCAATACGTATTTTGTATTGTCTGAAAATGGGCGGTTCGGCTTATTTGAGAAGCATCGTGCCTTGGATTATTTAATTTATAGTTTGACGACTGATGGAAAACCTTGGGAGTTTGGCTTTTCGGAGGCGCTCGGCTTGAGGCTTGTCTTGTCGAAAAATTATAAGGGTAGTGGATATTACATTGATTTGGGTGCGCACGTGAGGATTACCAACCAGCGTTTTCGTTATGGCGTGTTTGTTCAACTGGGGGCGTTTGGCAGTGGTAAGTAATATTGGTCGCAAACAACTAATCACTAAATCTTCACATTTTTTTCTAACCACTAACCACTAATCACTAACCACTTTTTTATATTTAAAGCACAAAAAATTTTTCACTTTAACAGAAGGTTAATAAAATGGCTAAAATCGCTAAAGTTTGGGCTCGTCAGATCCTGGATTCCCGTGGCAATCCGTCTCTCGAAGTCGATGTTACTCTTGACAACGGTATCGTCGGTCACGCTGCCGTTCCGAGTGGCGCTTCCACCGGTGAACGCGAAGCTTGCGAACTCCGCGACGGCGACAAGAAGACTTACTGCGGCAAGGGCACTCAGACTGCCGTGAAGAATGTCAACACCAAGATTGCTAAGAAGATCGTTGGCATGGATCCGGCTAACCAGACCGAAGTTGACGACGCTATGATCGCTCTCGATGGCAACCGCATGCTCAAGAACACGCTCGGTGCAAACGCTATCCTCGGCGTTTCCATGGCTGTTTGCGTTGCTGCCGCTAAGGATGCTGGCCTTCCGCTTTATCAGTACATTGCCAAGCTTCATGGCACCAAGAAGCTCACGCTCCCGTGCCCGATGTGCAACGTGATCAACGGCGGTGCTCACTCCTCCGCTCCGATTGACTTCCAGGAATTCATGATCGCTCCGGTTGGCGCCAAGACGTTCTCCAAGGGCCTCCAGATGGTCACCGAAATCTTCCACGCCCTCAAGTCCGTTCTCAAGAATGCTGGCTTCGACACCACCGTTGGTGACGAAGGTGGCTTTGCTCCGGGCGTTGCTATCAAGCCGGCTAAGAACAAGTTCGGTTACGAAATCAAGGACGTGATGACCCTCGAAAAGGCTCTCGCTGCTTTGAAGACCGCTACTGAAAA
>JAGCPZ010000055.1 GCA_017965445.1 Fibrobacter sp.
GGAACTATATCGAATACTACAACAACGACCGGATAAAGCTGCGCCTAAAAGGAATGAGCCCGGTGCAATACCGGACTCACAACTCAATTTAATTTTAACTTTAAACCGTCCAACTTTTTGGGGTCAGCTCAGTGCCGGGGTCATCTTTTTTTATAGCGTCATCTTGACCTTCGCACCTTCGTCATCCTGACGGCACACATGTTCGTCATCCTGAGCGTAACGACGAAGGCGTGAAGTCGAAGGATCCAGTAACATTTCAAAAGGACTGCACCCGCGCAGTCCTTTTGCTGTATTCAATCTTGCGTTATTTTCCAAATAAATCAGCGTGTGTTCCCGTTGCGGTAGCGGAAAGGATTAGTTCGTCGTTGATTATTTGGTACATCAGAAGCCAATCGGGTTCGATGTGACATTCTCTAAAGTCCTTCAGACTGCCAACTAGTTGATGGTCGTGACATTTGGGAGGAAGAGGAATGTTTTTAGATAGTTTGTCAAGAACAGAAACGAGCTTATTTAAATCCTTGCCACGTTTTTGCATGGTCTTGACGTCGTGCTTCATTCTGTTTGTGTATTTGATTTGATACAAAGTTAGTCCTCCAGCATGGAGGCTACTGCTTCTTGTGCGGACGAATAGGGACCGTGTAGATTCTCTTGCTTCCGCGTATCGCTAATTGCCTTTTCAAGAGATAAATCTTCAGGGGCGTGGCGTACGTCGAAAGGAATGCCGTTCTTTTCGATGGCGAATGTCAAAAAAATGCGAATAGCCGTGGATGTGTCCAAACCCAACGATTGAAACAAGTCGTCTGATTTTTTCTTCAATTCGTCATCTACTCTTAATTGCAATGTCGCCATATTCAACTCCTTTTTTATAAATATAATATAAATGTCATTACAAATCAATGGTTTTGTAATTAGTTGTAATTGTAATCTTTGTTAATATCCCCTCTTTTCGCTTCCTTGACACGGAACCAATGCGAAAATACTTTTAGTGTGAGGTGTGCCTATTATGAAAAAGACTAAATCGACTTTTGAAAGGGTTATGTCTGACCCGAAACAGAAGAAGGCTTTTGAAAAAGAATATGCAAATTTTCTCCTGTCTGAATTTTTGCTAGAAGCGATGTCTCAGCAGGATATCAGCGTGCGGGCGTTATCTAAAGCGTCTGGTATATCTACGTCTGTGATTCAAAATTTGCGGGCTATGCAACCAGTGAATGTCACATTGAAAACTTTGAATGCTTTGCTTTCGACCTTGGGGTATGAATTGATAGCTCGAAAAGGTCGCCATTGCGTTAGACTGACTGCTCAATCTGTATGAAATATATAACGTGCTTTTATATTTGTAATTTGTGTTTGTTCAGGGATGGAACCCTCATTTCAAAAGGACTGCTACAGAGCAGTCCTTTTACTGTATAGCCTTGAATGTAAATAAAGTTATAAAAGAAATTTTTGAAAAACTGATTAATCACTGATTAAATCGATTAATCACTTTTACGTTTGGATAAAACTGCCGATTTTTAATCAAAATCGACAGTTTTTGCTTTGGCATGGAATTTGCAAAATGCATAATGTCCCATTAACTTTAAACTATTGACATTATGTCAAATCTGATATATATTTTATGAGTACGAAACATAAACCTTTAGTTTGGTTGCATGCACTGCCGAAAACTCCACCATTGTCACGAGTTACGAATTCAAGACGAAAATAAAAATTGGAGGCTGTTTTATCGTGTAGATGCGGATGCAATTATTGTGGTTTTGTGGTTAGAAAAGAAAACGAACAAAACGCCTGATGAGGTGATAAACTTGTGTCGTAAGCGTTTGAAATTTTATGATATGGAGCGTTAGATTATGGATCAAGCAAAAAAAGAAAGATTGCAGAAGAAGGGCTGGGTAGTTGGGGATGTAGATGAATTCCTTGAGTTGAGTCCTGCCGAAATGGCTATTGTTGAAATGAAAGTTGCTTTGGCAAAAGCTCTCATTGCAAAAAGAAAAAAACTTGGTGAAACTCAAGTGTCTGCTGCGGCTATCGCAAAAACAAGTCAATCTCGTTATGCAAAAGTGGAGCATGCGGATGCGAGCGTTTCGCTTGAGTTGATGATTAAGATGTTTTTTGCTTTGGGAGCAACTAAGAAAGAACTGCTCAAAACTCTTTCAGCATGATGATGCGCCTTCTCTCCAAAAAATCCACCCAAATTCCCTCGAATTTCCAAGAAATCCCTAAATAACGTGCCTATATATTTGTAATTTGTATTTGTGGCACGATTTTTGCAGAATATACAGAATGTCCAGAATGCGCTTGCTCCGGCATCTCGCTCGGTGGCACCTCGTATAGCATCCCGCTTGTGGGGCGTCCTTGCTTGTGCCTTTTTTGCCCTATTCATGCTCGGCTGCGAAGAAATCGAGGAACCTAAGCCCTGGATTCGCGTCGAGCGCCCCCAGATGCTTTTTACTGATACGACGCTTCTCGATAGCTACGACAAAGGTGTGTTGAACTGGCGCTTGAAAACCGCTTATCTGGAACGTTGGGCCGACAAGGAAATTGTGACGGTGCGTCCGGTGTTCGTGGATATTTACGATTCGGTTGGCGAACGCGTGGCGTTCTTACGTGCGGACTCCGGCAGTCTTGACATGAAGTTCACATACGTGTATGCTTATGGCCATGTCTATGCGTTGACGCCGAAGGGTGCCTCGGTTCGTGCGGATTCGCTACTTTGGAATAAAAAAGATAATTTGGTCAAAACGGCAAGTTATGTGCGTGTCGTTTCTGAAGATGGAGACGTGTTGCAAGGCGTGGGCTTTGAAAGTGACGCTCAACTTGACAACTGGAAAATCCTTTCGAACGTAACTGGCATTTTCCAGGACGCCGCCAAACGCATGAAGGATGAGGACAAACGGCAGGCCGAGGCGGAACGCTTGAACAATCCGCCTCCTTCGTCTTCGTCGCAGGCGACTTCGGCTGCCAAGCCCACATCTTCGGCTCAGGCTCCGTCGAAACCTGCGCCGCAAGCCCAGCCACAGCCAACTTCTCGTGCATCTTCTGCATCACAGGCAACTCCGGCGGCAAAGGGCGTTTCGATGTCCTCGGCGGTTTCTGCATCAAAGCCCGCTTCGGCAGCCTCTGCACCGAATGCGTCGCCGAAGCCTCGTCGCACTCTGCCCGGTCTTCCCTTTCAGCCTAAAGCGGGGACGCCGTGAGAAGGTTATTCTTGAATCGTTTTGCGAAAGGGAAATTCGCGGCCGCCCCTGACATCCCCGTCAAGCGAGGACAGGCGCGAAGACAGGCGCCGGGAATGACATGCAAGATTGTTCAGCGCGCGCGCTTGTTGCTTTTTGTCGTGGCATTCCTCGCGTCAACTCTTGCGTTTGCGCAGTCGTCGCCGCTTATCATGTACCATGCGGACAACCTCGAAGTTGCCCGCAAACATGGAACGCTCTTGCTGTACGGCAACGTGCATTTTGTTCATGATAGCATCTCGTTCAAGACCCAGCGCGCCTTTTGGAATCGCAATACCGAGACGGTTGAATGCGGTGGCGGGTTCCTCTTTACGCACCCGTCTGGATTCATCCGGGCAAAAAACGGCTCGTATCAAAGGAAAAGCGAGGTCGCTGTTGCCGTCGGTGAAGTGAATGCCGCGGATTCTGCGGGCAACTACCTCATGACTGGCCAGTATCTGAGATACGACCGCAAAGAGGAACTTTTGACGATTCCCGTTTCTCCCCGTCTGTACCAGTACGAGAAACTGAAAAATGGAAAAATCGATACCGTAACGATTGAAGCCAAATCCCTTATTTTCGACAAGAGAAAAAGTTTTGCGCAGGCGTATCAGAATGTAAAGCTCACTCAAAAGGATTTGGTCGTCACCTGCGATACCGGTTACTTTGACCGTAAAAATAACTGGCTCAGCATGAAGGGCCACCCGACATGCGACATGAAAAATTACCACCTCACGGGAGACTCCATTTTTCTCGTGCTTGACGAAACCGGTAAAATGCTCAAGTCGGCGTTGGTCATCCGCAACGCACACGGCGTGCAGAACGAAAGTCCCAAGCGCGGCAATCCTGGTAGCGTGACCGAAGCGTTTGGCGATACGCTCTACTGCGAATTTGTCAAAGGAAAAATCAAGCGCCTTTACGTGAACCTGAACGCCAAGGGATTCTTTTACGAGACGGATTTAAAAGAATATCGGAACCTGATGGACGGCAACCGTCTAGATTTGTATTTCAACAAAGGCAAGATGGATCGTGCGATTGTTTCGGGCAAGGCTCAGAGCACCTACTTCTATGTGAAAAAAGATAGAACTGTTTCCGGGAAAAACGAGGCGACCGGTGACACAATCCACATTATGTTCGATCCCAAGAAAAATTCCGTGAAATCGTTGCGCTTGATGGGCCGCACGACAAATGCGAGCGGACGTTATATTGATATGGAGAAGTATCAGCGCATCAAGGATAATGCGAAGAGGGATTCCCTCGCAAGACTCGATTCGCTTTCGGGAAAGAGGTCAGAAATCGAGTTCTCGAAAGAAGAGGCTGCAAAGTATAAAAAAACGCTTGAAAAAAGGAAACTCGAAAGTCTATTCAACCGTCGTAAAACTAGGGAGAAACCGATAGGCGATACTCTGAAAACGACGGGTGAAACGGTAAAATCGACAGGTGAAACTTCGAAAACGGAGGATGCACAGTGAAAAATTTGGTCAGCACAATACGCACCGACAAGCTGCGCAAGATTTATGGCCACCGTCAGGTGGTAAGCGATGTGTCCATCCAGGTTTCGCAGGGCGAAATTGTCGGGCTTCTGGGCCCGAACGGTGCCGGAAAGACGACGACGTTCTACATGATTGTGGGCATGGTCCGCCCGGATGCAGGGCACATCTTTTTGGACGATATCGAGATGACGGACAAGCCGATGTACAAGCGAGCCCGCTTGGGCGTGGGCTACCTTCCGCAAGAAGCATCCATCTTCCGTAAGCTCTCCGTTGAAGACAACATCATGGCGATTCTCGAAACGCAGGGCCTAAAACGTCGCGAACGCAAAATGCGTTTGGAACAACTTCTCGAAGAATTCAAGATTACGCACATCCGCAAGACAAAGTCCATGAGTTGTTCGGGTGGTGAACGTCGCCGCCTGGAAATTGCCCGTGCGCTGGCAAGTGACCCGTCGTTCCTCCTGCTCGATGAACCATTTGCGGGTATCGACCCGATTGCCGTTGCCGATATCCAGTCCATCATTTCGGGACTCAAGGAACGCGGCATGGGCGTGCTTATTACCGACCACAACGTCCGCGAGACGCTTTCGATTACTGACCGCGCCTACATTATGTACAAGAGCCAGGTGCTTACTGAAGGTTCTTCGCAGCACCTTGCCGAAGACCCCGAGGCGCGTCGCATTTATCTTGGTGATTCTTTCCGCTTGGATTAGGAGTTTTTATGAATCTTGGAATGCAGGCTAATATCGGACAAACGCAGGAACAGACTTTATCTCCTGCGCTTCTCCAGTCTGTGAAGATGCTTCAGAAAACTTCGCAGGAATTGGAAACCGCCATCAAGGAAGAAGCCGAGGTCAATCCGCTTCTGGAAATCGATGATGGCGATTTTGACGATTTGCCGCCTGTCGATAAGGACCCCGAAGAAATGGACCCGCGTGCGGAAGAATCCGAAGAATTCCCCGAAGATATCGAGGACATGGCGCGGGGTTCCTTGGACGATACAGCCGAAGTCGATGGAAGCTATCTCGATAGCGATTCCTCGTCGGACATGAACTGGGACAGTTATCTCGGTGACGGGACCTCTTACGATGACGCTCCTTTCAAGGACTTGAACGCGGGCTCCAAGGATCCGGACGAAGACTGGGACCGTCCTATCAAGGATGTGGGCAAGAGCCTCCAGGAACAGCTCGAAGACCAGCTCCGCTTCTGGAACGGCACGGGCGAGTTGCAGGAACAGCTCAAGGAATGCGGCGTTACCGACGAGCATTTCCGCAAGCTTGTCCGTTATCTCATCAATTCCATCAACGATGACGGGTTCCTCTGCGATGCCAATCGCGACAGCGATTCCGAAGTCGTGATGGTCAAGTCAGACGACAAGTATATCGACGAGATTGAACGTATCCTCCGCAGGGAACTCGCCCTCGAAGATGCTAGCCTCCCGGTACGCGAGGCGATTCATGTTTTGCAGTCCTTCAAGCCGGCGGGCATAGGCGCCCGCGACCAACGCGAGTGCTTCTTGATTCAGGCTTACGCTATCCCGAATTTTCCGAGTCTCGCCATCGAGATTCTCGAACAGGAGTACGAAAATCTCCTGCAGCTCCGCTATCCTAAAATAGCGAAGGCGTTGGATGTCTCGGTAGAAGAGGTGAAGGCGGCCATTGCAAGCCTTTCGCGCTTGCGTCCGCATCCGGGATTCCAGCTTTCGCATTCCTATTCGCATATTATCAATGCGGACTTGAAAGTTGTTGAAAAGAAGGGGAGCTACGAAGTCGTCTGCTTCAAGACCAAGATGCAAAAATCGCTGCGCATCAACCAGACGTACAAGGCCATTCTCACGGACCCCTCTGCCTCCAAGCAGGACAAGGAATACGTCAAGACGCAACTGGCGAAGGCGACCGACCTCATCAAGGCGGTCGATAACCGCTTTTCGACCATCGAGCTTGTGATGCGGGCGATTGTCAAGCGCCAACGCGGATTCTTCGAGAACGGCCCGGCGTTCCTCAAGCCGATGATTCTCCAGGATGTCGCCGACGATGTCCACATGGCGGTGAGCACGGTTCAGCGCGCCACGGACCAGAAGTACGTCGAGACACCTTACGGCATCTATGAACTTAAACAATTTTTTACAAACGGTATCAAGCAGGGGAGTTCCCCGGACTCCGAAGAGGTCGGTTCCGCTCAGGTCATCGCTGCTATCAAGGCGCTAATCGACGAAGAGGACAAGAGTTCCCCGCTCTCCGACCAGGACATTAGCGACGAACTTTTGAAGCAGGGAATCAAGGTTGCACGCCGCACAGTGGCCAAATATCGCGAAAAAGAACTAAAAATTCTACCTAAAAACCAACGTAAACGATAAAAAATACTCCAAAATGGAAGAATTATTTGTTTAAAATTCAATTTAGGTATGGTTTTTTAGCTGAAAAAGATATATATACTTTAATTGCGGAACAGAAGTTCCAATAGATTTTAAACGTTAATAATCATAAACATTAACATAACGGAGGTTCATCATGGATATTCAGTTTTCTGCTCGTCACTTTAACGCATCGGCAGGTCTTCAGGACCGTATTCAGGAAGAAATGGATAAATTGGCCAAATTTTACCCGAATATCACTAGCGCCTCTGTAATTCTTGACCACGAAGTCGAACACCTGCGTCACTGCGAAATTTCTGTCAACATCACAGGTTCCGTCATTAACGCTTCTGCCGACGAAGAAAATATGGGCAAGGCTGTCGATGTGACGCTTGACCGCATCAAGGTCCAGCTCAAGAAGGCCAACGACAAGCAGAACGATCATAGGTCTCAGCCGATTTCCGAACTGGCATAATGGCTGATAGATTGAAAGATCTCAAGATCCTGCACCGGGAACGTTTCCCGGTGCGGGACTTTTTTATCCGCTACGGCAGGGATTTGCAGTTGGTGAAGCACTCTCCCGACGAAGACATGGAATCTTGCATCGAAGAAAGCGGACTTCATCGCCCGGGCCTTGCCATGGCGGGTTATACTAAAGTTTATAGTTCGCAGCAGATTCAAATCGTTGGCCACACGGAATGGAATTTTCTCGAGTCGGTTGGCCCCGAAGCGCGAACGAAAATTTTTGAGAATTTATCTGTATTTCGTGCACCGATGTGGGTCGTGACGCATGCGCAGACGCCGCACGACGAACTCAAGGCG
This sequence comes from Fibrobacter sp., assembly GCA_017965445.1. Lineage (GTDB taxonomy): Bacteria > Fibrobacterota > Fibrobacteria > Fibrobacterales > Fibrobacteraceae > Fibrobacter. The sequence goes on from JAGCPZ010000055.1 coordinate 7,881, forward strand.
ATGTGCAATCGCTTGCATATTCCGCTCTTTTCGACGACGCTTCATACGTTTGAATTTTTCAAGATGGCGCAGCGGATACTCGAAGAGTTCTTTGCACCGCATGCCATTATTCACGGGAGCCTCGTCGATGTCTATGGCGTTGGCATGCTCTATGTGGGCGACAGCAATGTGGGCAAGTCCGAATGCGTGCTCGACCTTGTCGAAAGTGGGCACCGCATGGTGGCCGATGATGTTGTTCACATCAGTCATGTGGGCAAGTCCATTATTGGTCGCCCCGATCCGCTGATTCGGCATCACATGGAAATTCGCGGTGTCGGCATTCTGGACATCCGCTCTATGTTTGGTATCCACGCTATCCGCAAGCTCAAGAAAATCGAAATGGTCGTCGAACTCCAACCGTGGCGGCAGGACGTTTCGTATGAACGTACCGGGCTCAACGAATTGGAAGAGAACATCATGGGCGTGAGCATCCCGAAGGTAGTGCTGCCCGTGGCCCCAGGCAAGAACATGACCGTCATTTCCGAAGTCATTGCGATGAACGCCCTCATGAAAATGAACGGGCAGAACGTGGCGAAGGATTTCAACGAGTCGCTGTTGCAAAAGATTAAGGCGAAGGCGAAGGGCGAATACACGGATGATTTGCTAGATTTTAATCCGCAGAACTGGTCTTTCTATGAATAGTTTGCTGATAAAACTCAAGAGCAATATCCTTGCAATTATTGTCTTTCTCATTATCGTAGTCTCCTGCGGGCTGGCGGCATATTTTTTCCATCCGGCAAGTCCATACCATAAGCGTTATACGTTCGTGGTCAGGTACGAGACTATCGGTACGCTTTCGCCAGGAAATCTCGTTCGAGTCCGTGGCATTGCGAAAGGCGAAATTGTCGATGTGAAGCTCACGGACGAGGCGGTCTATGTGACGGCGCGGGTTTATGCGGATACGAAAATCCCCGTGAATTCCGAGTTTCGATTGGTGACTGCTGGGCTCATGGGCGAGCGCGAAATGAGCGTCTTGACGGGCAATTCGGACAAGATGATTTCCGAAGGCGATACAGTCAGGGGCCTTTACGATGAAGGCACTTCTGGAATATCGAAGAATTTATCTGTAATCTTTGACGACATTGACAGCCTCCAACAAACTCTGACGTTCTTTACGGATTCGCTGATTGGCGGCGAAAACGGTAAGCGCATAGAGCGCGTGGTGAAGAAGGCTAAAAAAATTGTCCGCGTGACAAAAGCGGATGTCCGCCAATGGAAATCGCTTGTCGATGACTTGCTGGACGGTTTCCATGCTGCCGGCGAGAAAGCTGAAAACGCTCTCAAGCAGGTTGCCGACCGCGGCGATGGCACCGCCGCAAAGGCAAGTGAGATCATAGACCGTGTACACGCCTTGATGGACCGGGCTAACGCTTTGGCGGATTCTTGCAAAGCCGCTGTCGCCAAGTTTGATGAAAGCGAAGGCTCCGTACATTTGTTCCAAGACGAATCCTCCAAGGTCAACAGGGAATTCGACAAGCTCAAGAAGGACTTTGACTCATTGATTGAAGGCGTCAAAAAGGACGGTCTCAAGCTCAACGTGGACATTTTCTAGTAGACAGTAGGAAGTAGACAGTAGAAAGTAGACGGTTGAACGTGTCTTTTGGTGTTTTGTCATGCCCGTCCCGGAACAAGTCCGGGATGACAGTCGGGCATCTCCTTTTTTACTGACTTATCAACATTTTTTTTGAAAAAAAATATTTTAATTGTTCTTTTTGTAAAAAAAAAGATAATTTAAAGCGGTACTTATCACAGTGTAACTCACAAAGAAGGAGTTTAATATGGCTGAGAAGAAACCCGTAAAGATGAGCGATGCTGATCTTAAGTTTTTTGAGGAAATGCTTTTGGAAAAGAGACGTGAGCTCGTGACCGCCCAAAGCGAGTCCGAAAAGGCGAACGTGTTCCAGGGCCAAAAATCCCAGGCTGGTGATGGTGGCGATTCCGACGGTGCCGATTCTGCGACAGACTATAATTCGCTCGAAACCAACTTCTCGTTGGCGGCCCGCGAAGGCAAGTACCTCGTCTATCTCGAAGAAGCCCTCAAGCGCATCAAGAACGGAACGTTTGGCATCTGCAAGGTCTGTAATCAGCTAATTCCGAAGGCGAGGCTTATGGCTGTGCCCACGGCGACCAAGTGCGTGAACTGCAAGGAAGAAACCAAGAAAAAGGAAATCCTTGACAACCGCATGGAAATGGCCAAGATGTTTGCCGAAGCCCAGCGCAAGGAAATGCTCCGCAAAGCCGCCGACCGCTAAATCTTATCGTCTTGAATACACACTGAGTCCATTACTGTCACCCCGGACACCGTTCCGGGGTCAGTTGTATCAAGTACAACCGATGCCGGCACGGAGGCCGGCATGACAACAAACGCATGTCACCCCGGACACCGTTCCGGGGTCAGTTTTTTATACTGTCATCCTGACGAAGGGGCCTTTACCCCAGCTCTTCGAAGAACGCGTCGGAGAGCTTTGCGCGGAAGGCGTGGATGCGGTCCGCATTCGGTTCGCGGTGCGGGTACGTGAAGTTGCTGAGCAGCACGATGGCGCCACCCTTGTCCGGGTCTGCGACGATGCTTGCTCCCGTGAATCCCGTCTTGCCGAAAGCCTGCGGCGAAACCTTCGTGCCCATGAAGCGGGGCGCGTTTAGTTCCCAGCCGAGGGCGGCACAGGCGCCGAAATCATCGGGGAATGCGTTATGGCTTACGATGTCGAGCACTCCGGCGGGGATGATTTGCTGGTCCTCGAATTTCCCGTCCATCAAAATCATCTTCACGAACTTCAAGAGGTCGGGCACGCAGCTGAACATACCGGCACTACCGACGGGGAACAGCTTTTGCAGCACCCAGGCGCTTTCGTCGTGGACTTCGCCCTGGATTTCGCGGTGCCTGAATTCGCAGAGCTCCGTGGCCGCAATTTCCGATTTCGGGACGCGTGTGAGCGGATTGTAGCCGGAACGTGTCATTCCGAGCGGAGTAAAGAATCTTTCGTTACCTTGTTCTTGCAAGTTCTTGCCCGTCAACCTTTGCAGCAGAATGCCGAGCAGCACGCTGGCGGGGTTGCCGTAGTTGAAAACGGTTCCCGGTGCCGCATCGAACTGGTAAGTGTAAAGTTCGTTCAGAATCCCCTCGGGCGGAAGTGCCGTGAGCGTTTTCATCGGGATGCGGTAATCCAAACTGTGGGTAAGCAGGTGCGAAACGCAAATGTCGTCGCGGTAGTTTGTCTTGAGTTCCGGAATAAAGTCGATGACCTTCGCGTCAATCGAGAGCTTGCTTTCAAGAATGTATGTAAGCGCCAGTGTCGAGGTCGGGCAGACCTTCGTCAACGAAGCGATATCGAAAACGGTGTCTTCGGGGGTGTTCAGCGTGACGGTATGGCTTGAACCGTCTGGTAACAGGTAGCCTGCTACGGCCTTGTCAAATAAATCTTCTGTTTCTGCGTTCTGTAAAAGTTCTGATATCTTCTCGGAAATTTCCATTTTTTCCCCAATAAAAAAAGGGCATCTCCTACGGTGCGAACACTCGAAACTACTAATCTACAATGATAGCAGCGCCTCGGGGATTTGTTTTTCGCGTCGATGCGCGCCTAAACTGAACCACAAGAGCAACGAGCTGAATATTTCCTGTTAGATCGGGTGTAAAATCCGTGGGATGCCCACATATAATATATCTTTCTTACATCTCAAAAACAATAGAAAAAAAGAAAAAAAATCTCGACATTTCTATCGAGATTTTTAAAGTGTATCGAATGTATTGTTTTTCGTTTAAATTTGGCTGTTGGACTTGGGCAACGCTTCGTCCAGCTGGAGCGAAAGTTCCCGAATATCCTTGTCCATCAGGTCATGGAATGTTTTGGCCTTGCGTAACTGTTTACGTAATTCGACGATTTCGGAAGTGAGTTCCACAGCGAGCAAACATAGCTGTTTCTTCATCTCCAATTTGAATTTCGAGGAATTATCGAGACGGCTTTCGATGAAATCGACGATTTCTTTCAAGTCCGAATCGGGCAAGTCCGTGCGGATGTGGATGCGTTCCTGGGCGACGTTTATGCTTACAGATCTGAGTGCCTCGTTTGCCATATCACTTCATTCCTACGCCAAATGGGTCGTTATCCAACATCCACCTTAGCCGAAAAAACCGGGTTGCGAGCCTCCATTGCTCGCGAACAGGTCTGGGGTGTCGTTTTGTGGGTCCTGGTTTTGGGGGGCGGGCTGTTCCGCAGGTGCAGGGGCTTCGGCAGGTGCTTCTGCGGGCTCGCTTGTTTGTTCGGCAACCGGTTCAATGCTGGGTTCGTTGATGTTGAGTTCGGTGCCGAGTTCGTTCTCGATGGTGGAGAGAAGCTGCTGGAACTTGCTCTGAGCTTCGGCGATTTCGGTAGCCTGGCTCTGAACTTGAACATTGAGATTGTCGATAGTGTCGTTCTTTTCGGCGATTTGACCGTTAAGGCAGTCAATGATGTTGTTCTTCTCGTTCATTTGGTCGTTGAGCGAGTCGATAATGCCGTTCTTCTCGTTCATCTGGCCGTTGAGGGCATCGATGATGCCGTTCTTCTCGTTCATCTGGCCGTTGAGGGCATCGATAATGCCGTTCTTCTCGTTCATCTGACCGTTGAGAGCGTCGATAATGCCATTCTTCTCGTTCATCTGGCCGTTGAGGGAGTCGATGATGCCGTTCTTCTCGTTCATCTGACCGTTGAGGGCGTCGATGATGCCGTTCTTCTCGTTCATCTGGCCGTTGAGCGAGTCGATAATGCCGTTCTTTTCGGCGATTTGACCGTTGAGGCTGTCAATAATGTTGTTTTTCTCGTTAATTTGTTCGTTCTCCGATTCAAGGGCACCGTTCTTTTCGTTGACTTGATCGTTAAGCGAATTGATAATGTTGTCTTTTTCGGCAATCTGAGCGTTGAGGGCGTCGATGATTCCGTTTTTCTCGTCCATCTGGCCGTTCAGAGTGTTGATAATGTTGTTTTTTTCGTTGAGAGCGTCATCCTGTGCCGCAGCTTGGTTCGCTCTTGCATTGAGGGCCGCTTCGCAGTCCGCAAGCTTTGCATTAGCGGATTCTAACAGGTTCTTTTGGTCTTCGGCTTGTGCCGTTGCATTTTCGAGCTGTTGTTTGAGTTTGGCGTTTTCTTCGCGTAGGGCGCGGACTGTCCCAAGGACCCCCTCCACCTTTTGCGACAACAAGGTCATGCTTTCAAAATTCATTATTTCTCCATAATTTATGTCTAGGATACAATTATTCCTACGTAAGATATATAAAATTTTATTGAAAAGAGATGAATAGAATATGTAAAATGACCTTTTTATTTCAAAAAAATTATTTTCTCTGAGGTCGCCTTCCTGGCTGGAATATGCTCCGGACAAGTACCGGGGTGTCGGGAGCGTTTGTCCTGTACTTTGATGCGTCTAAAAATTAAGTACATTTGAGAAACATGATTCCTGTAAGTGAACATATCGAGCGTCGCCTGGCAGAACTCCCTCTCTTGCCGGGAGTCTATATTATGAAGAACGCTCAAGGGAAAATCATTTACATCGGGAAGGCGAAAGTCCTCAAGAACCGCGTGTCGAGCTACTTTGACGGGAGCGACCATGCCGGTCATCGTGCGGCAACTTTGATGTTGCCTTACATCCGCGACATCGAGTGGATAATCACCGAGAGCGAGACGGAAGCGCTCATTCTAGAGGCGAACCTCATCCGAAAGCATACGCCCAAGTACAACGTTTTGTTGAAGGACGACAAGCATTTTCCGTACTTGGCGTTCTCCGTGAATGAGCCGTTCCCGCGCTTGTTCTTGAGCCGTTCCGTGAAGAAGGACGGCTGCCTATATTATGGCCCGTATATGAGTTCGAGGATGATTCGCCAGTTGCAGGATATCGCTGCGCGATTGTTCCAGATTCGGGAATGCAAGCTCAAGTTGCCTATTAATAGACCTGTGCGCCCTTGCCTCAATTACCACATTGGTCGTTGCGAGGCCCCGTGTGCCGGGCTTGTGACACGCGAAGAATACGGCAAAAAAGTGGCGCAGACGCAGATGCTTTTAGGCGGCAAGCGGGATGACCTGATTGAACTTTGGGAAAAGGAAATGCTCGGAGCCAGCGAACGCATGGACTTTGAGACGGCGGCTAAAAAGCGGGACGCCATCCAGGCCCTCAAGGCGACTAGTGCCCATGCCAAAACGGACGTGTCCGATGCTAGCCTCAGCATGGACGTGATTTCGCTGAAGCGTAACGGCACGATGGCTGCCGCGGTGATTTTCGAGTACCGCAACGGCGTGCTTTGCGGACGCCGCCACTACCGCCTGGAATGCAAACTCGAAGACGACGAGACTGAAATTTTCAGCCAGATGGTGGTGCAATGGTACATGGATGTGGAATTTATTCCTGGCGAAATTGCGACCGATGTGCCCCTGCCCGAAGATATGGCGGAACGCGAATCGATGGAACAGGCGCTCGCGTCTAAGACAAATCACAAGGTCGTGCTGACGAATCCGCAGCGCGGAGAAAAGCTCGGCTTCTTGAAACTTGCCGCTGCAAATGCCGACATGATTCTTGTAGAAATGCGAGCCGAAGTGCAGAAGTACAGCGAAATCGACAGTAGCGTTTTCGAACTGCAAAAAGTTCTCGGTTTAAAGAAAACGCCGTTCCGCATCGAGTGTGTGGATATTTCGCACTTGTCCGGTACGAACACCGTCGCAAGCCTTGTGGCGTTCAAGAACGGTCGCCCCGACAAGAGTAATTACCGCAAGTTTATCATCAAGACTGTGACAGGCGTCGATGACTTTGCCAGCATGCGCGAAGTGATGACCCGCCGCATCCGCAGGCTCGAAGACGAAGGAATCCCCATGCCCGATTTGTGGGTGTGCGATGGTGGTAAAGGCCAGGTCGATGCGACAATGCAGATTTTGAAGGAACTCGGCCACGACAAGGACTTGCCGTTAATCGGCCTTGCCAAGCGCCTCGAAGAAATCGTGTTCCCCGATGACCGCAAAAGCATCGTGCTGCACCGCACGAGCCCTGCGCTAAAGCTTTTGCAGAACGCCCGCGACGAAGCGCACCGATTCGCCATTACCTACCAGCGTAGCAAACGCAAAAAAGACCTCGAAGTTGAATGGCTCAAGATGCCTGGCGTCGGCCACGAAACCCGCATCAAGATTTTGAGCAAGTACAAGAGCGCCGAAGCGTTCATGGACGCCCCCCTCGAAGACATCACCGATTTGCTCGGCAAAGTCCGCGGCACAAAACTCCGCGAACAAGTCGCCGAATACTGCGCCGGCCCTGCTGAAGAAATGTAGTCGGGGATGCGTATAAATTGCATCTCCGTTATCCTGACGCAACAAGCATTCGTCATCCTGACGCTACACGCATTCGTCATCCTGACGCCGAAGGCGGAAGGATCCAGTGATTTTTTTAGGTTTAAAGGGCATTAGCCCTTTCTAAGTAAACTTTTGTAAATGTAAAAATTTCTTAATTCAATTTGAGAAATCATCAAGGCTTTTTTACCGACCCGAAAAATAATTTTTATAAGGAATAATCTATATTAGATTTGAATTTTCAATTAAAGGGGCCCCCGTAAAGGCCCTATTCTAAGAGGACTCAAATGATTGGATTGAAATCGATTGCTAGAACGGCCTTGGTGCTTTCGGCAACTGGCGCACTTTTTGGGTGCGGCGGCGCTTCATCGGAAGATGAGCTTGCTAGCGGTTCCTTGCCGCGTCAGGAGACGCTCTATTTGTCTGGGCAGCAGAATGATGCTCCTGGTACGTTCAACCCCCTTGCGGAAAGCTGGATGACGACATGGCCTGTGAGCGGTCGTTTCAACTTGATGTATGAACCGCTTCTCACGTACAACTCCTTGACGGGTGAGATTGAATCCCTCCTCGGTACGCTTGTGAGCAAGGACAACGACAGCATTGTTGTCGATTTGAACCCGGCTGCAAAGTGGAGCGATGGTGAAAGGGTCACTTCCAGGGACGTGAAGTTTATCTACACGATGGGCTCTATCAATACAAGCGAACAGATTTCTGCCATCCATGTTGATACTGTTAAATCCGAACCGGCAGGTGAGGTGGAACGCATCGCATTCCTCGTGAACAAGAAGCAGCGCAACAACCCGCTTTCTGTGATGGACTTGATGCAGGCAATCCGCATTGTCCCGGCTCACGTGTTCGAACCGCTTATCGAAAAGCTTGGCTCCAAGGACGAAGTCAAGAAGCTCCCGATGGACAAGGACCCGGTCGTTTCCGGTCCGTATGCTCTCCGCAGTGCCGACCCGAACAAGATTATTCTTGAACGCCGTGACGACTACTGGGGCAACGCCGCCCTCCACGAAGGCAAGCTCCCTGCTCCGAAGTACATCGTCCACCCGATTTACAAGAACAACGAACATAACACGATTGCAATGCGTAGCGGCAACCTCGACGCTTCCCAGAGCTACATCCCGCGTATCAACCGCAAGGCCGGTGCCGGCGTCCACACGTGGCTCGACAATCCGCCGTACTTCTTGCCGGGCGCAATGCCGATGCTCATCATCAACACGATGAAGGAACCGCTTAACGACAAGCGCTTCCGCCGTGCACTTGCAACCGCTATCGACTACATGGCTCTCCGCAAGTTCGCCGTGTCCGACTACACGGACCAGATTAAGCCGGGCCTCATCATGCCGACGGCTCTCGAAGGCAAGTATATCAATGACGAAGACCTCGCCAAGTATGGCGTCAAGCTCACCATCACCGACGAAAAGGAACGCGTCGAGACGGTGAAGCAGATGCTTTCCGAAGCAGGCTACAAGTCTGTCTGGAACAGCGACGGAACGCTCGACCACATGGAAAATGCCAAGGGCGAAAAGATTCCGACGATGTACATCACGAGCCCGAACGGCTGGACCGACTGGGAAGCCATGGTGACCATCGCTGTCGAAGGTATGCGCAAGGCCGGTATCGATATCCGTGAAGGTTTCGTGGATGGCGGTTCTTACTGGCCGGCCATGGGTCTTGGCAACTTCGACCTCATCATGCACAAGCCTGTCGCCGACGTGACTCCGTCTCTCCCGTGGAGCCGCTTCAACGAAATCATGGCAAGCCGCGACTGGCAGCCGCTTGGCGCCTGGGCCGGCGTGAACATTGGTCGTTACAACCAGCCGGGTACCGAAGGCTTCCGTCCGGAAGTCGATAAGCTTCTCAACGCAATCCCGCTCATGAAGAACGCCGATTCTATTGCTACCGCTTATCGTGAACTCAACAAGATCTTCATGGAAGACCAGCCGTCCATTCCGCTGGTTTATCTGCCGGAACAGTTCTACGAGTTCAGCGACCGCGTCTGGACGAACTGGCCGACGGAAAAGAACCCGTACGCTCCCGCACAGCTTCCGTGGGTCGCTTCGGGCACGAAGACCCTTTGGAACTTGAAGCTTGCTAAATAAAGGATAAAGGACTACAAATGCTTAAACAATATCCTATGCTACGTTATGTCCTGCAGAAGGCGTTCTGGTACTTGCTGACCTTCGTCTGCGCAGTGGCACTCAACTTTGCGTTGCCGCGTCTCGGCGACAACAACCCGGTTGACATCATCATGGGTCAAGCCGGTAAGGGCCTTTCTCCGACTGAAGCTCAGAAGAAAAAGGCTGAACTCCTTGTTTCCTTCGGTATGGCCGA
>JAGCPZ010000056.1 GCA_017965445.1 Fibrobacter sp.
ATAGGCATCTACGCCGTTATTGTCAGCCGTTCCGGCGTAATCCCAGCCAGTCAAAGCCTTGAGGCTATCGCCGGATACACCAGCATTCCCTAACGCCACGCTCAACAATCCCCATTCATGGAGCGTCGGCAAATGCCAGCCGTCAGGGCAAATTCCCTGCACTCCGCGATTAATTCCACACGTCTTGCCATAACCGCAATTCAGCGGATTCTTTGAATCGTTTGCCAAAGCAACCGAGTCAATCGCTGCGGCCCAGCTATAATAACGGCCACTCACCTTGCATTTTTTTTCATCATTATTGTAGCACCAGTTGCCGCCCTTCAAGCTCGGAGTCTTGACGCTATCGGCATAGTTCAGGTTCTCCGCCATCCAAACCTGCGAATAATTCTTATCCTTCACTTCGATTTTTACGACCTTATACACCTGCTTGTCGCGTGGGTCAATCATAGAATCGTATTTAATTTTCGAATTCAAGCGGGCTTCCTTTGGAATATCCCAGCTCCACCCTTCGGGGATTTTCTGTGCATCATTGATTTCTTCAATGACCTTTTCAAAATCGGGAACTTTATTTGTGAATCCCCAATTTTCCATATTCTTGCGAATGGAATCCATCACAGCCTTCGCCACGGCATTCGCAATCCAGTCGGCAATTGCCTTTTTCGTATCATCATCGCTCCACTTGCCACTCTTTGCAAAGGAGTCATTGAATTTGTCCAGACGTTTCGTAAGCGTTTTTACATCGACATCGCCTTGCATCAGCACGCTTATAGCAAGGAGCGTCGCATCAGCATCGCTTGTTCCAAAAATATCCAAGTCTTCAAATTCGGCCGATTCGCCCGCCATACCAAACGCAGCAAGCACCTCGCTTTCAGCCAATTCCTTCGCCTCGTCGAAAGTCTTGCCCTTTTTAGTCACATAGTACATCACGCGCTCGTATTCCAAGTTCGTAAGCAAGTTGACATTCACATGCGTACGGTCCTTGAGATTCGTCAATGCACGGAGCGTCAATTTATCCGAGACCTTCTTCCCTGTCATTTCGCTACGGTATTCACCCGTGACTTCAACAACAGCACAAGTCGTAGATAAATTCACATCTTCAACAACAAATTCACCCATGTTGTTTTTGACTTCACCCTCAAAAACTTCGTCCGTGAATTTCATCGTTTTGCAGTCAATTCCCTGCACCTTCACTGCAGAACCTTTAACAAAAGGTCCCTTTTGAGAAACGCCTGCAACGTCCAAATTTTTGACAGCGTAAAGACCTTCGCTCTCAACGCTCGTTCCGGCCGTCTTATCGTCAGAACAAGCCCAAAAGGTTATCCCAAACACAAGGGCTACTCCAAGACGACACCATTTCATTCTTGATTCCGTGAGCATACTCTTAACTACTCTCCTTTCTTTTTAGTTTGTACATTCGTTTGATCATATTCAATTTTTTCCGTCAGCGGGAAAAACTGAAAGTTCAATCGACAAATTTTTTCCGGATTTTTTTCATCTGCGACCATCGACACGATGCGATTGCGGAACGCCGCAATTTCTTCAACGACTTTCGCATAGCTTTCCGCCGTTACAGCCATCGTGATTCCACTAAAGTGGCGTTCCGAAATAGGCAATTTATCCAAAGCGTCAAGCGCAAACTCGCCCATCTGGCGGAGCAGCGAATGCACTGCGACAGCGACCACGTTTAAACGCCCCGTCGAAAGAGAATGGTTCGTCTGGTGGTAATTGCCCTTGATGTCGCGCGTAAGGAGCCCCGACTTCACTAAAAAATGCAAACTTTCGCTCACATCCGCCGCAGAAATCGCAGGCCTGCAAACCTTTGCAATTTCGTGCGGTTTCGCCCCCGGCATCGCAACAGCCAATTCGCGGACAACGGAATGTTTCCACGTCTCGTAAAACGTGTACATTTCACTGCCGAGAATTTTCACGCGACTAGCCTCGCCAAGCGCCTGCATCTCTTCAAAGCACTTTTTCTTTTCTTTGTCCGTCTTCGCGTTTTCGTAACGCACCATCAAGACAAAATATTCAAATTCGAAGCCGAGTAACCCCATAGCAAGCGCAGTTTTCTTCGCTCCTTCTTCCCGAAGACGCGTCTTGCCATCGCAAACCAGCTTCAAGTACGACCCCGATGCGAACCCGGCAATTTTCGCGAACTCGCGCCACGTAAACGCAGAACAACGCTTGCGTTCCTTGTAGTAGTCGAGAATATATTCGCGATAGTTTTTGTATTCTGTAACCGTTTTCATGAGATTAAAAATAGAAACACTGGATTAAGTACGCAACAGCATTTAAAATTTTTTCAAAAACAAAATTGGTGATTTTGAGCAAATTTAAGCAGTTTTAAAATATTTTTAAAGATTTTTAAAATCTAAAGAACAAAATTTAAATTCTATAGAACAAAAAATCCTCGCCGAAGCGAGGGGTTGCTTTTCTGCATAGAATTTCATATATTTATCCATAGATAGGGTGGAAGGGTGTCCACCTGAGATAAAAAAGAAAGCCCAAATGGATGACAGGGTGGTAGAGCGACCACCTGAGATAAAAAAGAAAGCTCATTAGATGAGACCGTTTTTTATATATCATAAAAAACGGTCTTTTTTTTGTTTTAAAAAGGATTCACCATGAGCACAGCAAAAGAACCTCTGATAAGACTGTTATCCACTCTTTTTTACGAACGATATTCCAACAATCCAGAAATTCTATCCAAACAAAACCGCCCCTACTTAGTCCTATTAGTTGAATACAGGGGGCTACGTTTTGCAATTCCATTTAGATCCAATATACAACACACTCATGCGTATAAATTTCAAGGAACGTCCCCCAAGAGACAAACTTCAGGTCTTGATTTCAGCAAAACGGTCCTTATTTTTCACGATGACGAAATTGGCATGCCTGCGCATATTGATTCAAAAGAACATACGGAAATTTTGAAAAGATACAATTTCATCATTGAAAAATTTCATAAATACATTGACGCCTTCATTGACGGTTTGAAACAAGAACCGTTACAACCAAAGTATAAACTATCTTCTTTGACATTCTATAAAGAATTACTTTTATCCAGTAGCATATAAAAAATCCTCGCCGAAGCGAGGACTTTTTCAATTGTTCATGGTGATCCCGCAACAAGTGCGGGATGACATCCCATTACGAAAGGCGAGAAATCATGTAACCAGCGCAAACTGCCGTACCAATCACGCCGGACACGTTCGGGCCCATAGCGTGCATGAGGAGGAAGTTCTGCGGGTCATACTTGGCACCTTCAACCTGAGAAACGCGGGCAGCCATCGGCACGGCAGAAACGCCTGCGGAACCGATAAGCGGGTTCACCGGGTTCTTCGGAGAGCACTTGTTCATGATCTTTGCGAGGAGCAAACCGCCGAAAGTGGAGAAGCCAAAGGCAACCACACCCATAGC
>JAGCPZ010000057.1 GCA_017965445.1 Fibrobacter sp.
GGCCTCTTATTCTCACCATGCCCTGTCACCCCGGCCCTTTATTTTCACCTCGCCTTGTCACCCCGGCCACGGTTCTCTTTGACTACTTAGGACTTCAGTCCTTACGTAGTCATGATCCGCGTATGGGGACGGGGTCAGCTTATGCGATTTCTATTGCAAATCGCGTTGCAGCACTTCGCATTTAGCCTTCGCCCATTGGGTTCGATGCCTCGCTTATCGCAAGGCATCTACGACTAGGGAGGGCTCCGCCCTCCCTAAAAAGACCGAATCCGCTAGAATCATTTGAAAATGTGACAGGCGGATTCTCTCGCGTGCATGCCTAGTTGATACTAGGCATTTCCGCTCACAAACCTACCTTTTCCAATCGCTAATAACTATTCTAGATTGCGCTGCAGCACTTCGCACTTGGCTTTTGCCCATTCTTCGAATGTGTCGTCGGCGAGGTGGTCCTTGGCTTCTTGCATCAGGTGCAGGTAGAAGTGCAGATTGTGGATGCTTGCGAGCGTGTAGCCGAGCGATTCTCCGGCGTGGTGCAGGTGGCGCAGGTAAGCGCGGCTGAAGTTTCGGCAACAGTAGCAGTCGCAATTCGGATCCACAGGCTTGTCGTATTCTTCGGCGTGGCGGGCAGCCTTGTAGCGGAGCACGCCTTCGCTGGTGAACAACATGCCGTTGCGGGCGTTACGCGTGGGCATCACGCAGTCGAACATATCTACGCCGCGCCCAATCAGTTCGAGTAAATTCCACGGCGTTCCGACGCCCATCACATAGCGAGGATGGTCTGTCGGCAAATAGTCCGTGCAGAAGTCTGCAATTTCGTACATCGTCTCGGTCGGTTCGCCTACAGAGAGGCCGCCCATGGCGTAGCCGTCGGGGCCGAGTTCCGCGATGCGTTCAATCGCCTGCTTGCGCAAGAGCGTGTGCATCCCGCCCTGGATGATTCCGAAAAACTGTTGGTTGTAGCCGTGAATCGGCGGGTGTTCCTTGAGCCATTCCATCGCTTCGGCTGTCCAGCGGAGCGTGTAATTCAAGCTGTGTTCCGCCTCTTTGACCGTACTCGGATACGGTGTACATTCGTCAAGCGCCATGATAATGTCGGCACCGATTTCGCGCTGGGCGTTCATCACGCTGGCTGGGCTAAAGAAATGCTTGGAACCGTCCAGAATGCTCCTGAATTCCACGCCTTCGGGCTTGATTTTGCGAAGGTCTTTCAAACTCCACACCTGGAATCCGCCGCTGTCCGTAAGCACAGGGCCGTCCCAGCTCATGAACTTGTGGATGCCACCGGCCGCCGCAATTTTGGGCGTTGTCGGGCGCAAGTACAAGTGGTACGTGTTTGCGAGGATAATCTGAGCCTTGATGTCTTCTTTCAGTTGTGCTGGCGTTACCGCCTTGACCGTTGCTTCGGTGCCCACCGGCATAAAAATTGGCGTATGGATGTCGCCGTGGTCGGTATGGACAATCCCGAGGCGCGCCTTGGATTTCTTCGATGTTTTTAAAAGTTCAAATTGGTTCATGTTGAGACTCAAGGTTCGTTGCCTGAAAATCATTGCTTGGGCAGCGAGGTTTAACAAGGAGCTTTTGCTTTACAAAGATAGTTTTTTTAAAGCTTCGAAAGAAGATGAATTTTTCTACATCATCTCCGGCTTCGATGATTCGGCTCTGTCCTCATGGAAATTTTAAGGTGTCTCGAAAAAATCGGAGCATTTTTTGATAAAACTTCAAAGGTTTTTTATTTCCACGTGTAATAATCGATTACGGAAAAAACATAATTTGGAATAGGGGATATAATAAATTGGTTTATGATATGAATATCATTGAAAAAGTAAGCGTGACCTGTTTTGTTGCAGGGCTCTGTTCTTTTGGCTTGGCGGACAATCCGATTTCCACTTACCATTATCTGGCTGATCCTTCATGTGCCGCTGATGGTGATACCTTCTACATTTTGACCGATGTCGATGACAATAATACCCAGACAACTTTGACTTACGACATCACCGGTCTTTCGGCGTTCACTTCCGAGGACATGAAAAATTGGACTGACCATGGCATGATTTTCAAAAGTAAGCGCGAATTCGGCGATTATCCTAGCAATACGTGGGCTTCGGGCATTGCTGTCAAGAATGGCAAGATTTATATAGTATATCCCGATGGCGCGAGTGGCGTGGGCATGATTACGGCTTCCGCTATCGATGGACCCTATACGGACCCGATTCAGGAATCTCACGGAGTTCACTATATCGCTGCTAACTGGGGGGAGAGCGTGATTGGTGGTTGCGACGGCATCGGGAATTGCTTTGACCCGGGGATTTTCTTTGATGACGACGGTACGGGCTATGTGATTTTCGGCGGTGGTGGAACCGGGCAGCGACCAACTGGCAACAACTTCGATATCATCAAATTTAATGAAGTTGATGACAAGATTATCATAGATAAAAACTCCTTGAAAAGAATTTCTCTACCCAATTCTCTTGAGGCTCCTTATCTGCACAAGAAGGGCGACTACTATTACTTAAGTTTCAACAACAATGGCTATGTGATTGATTATGGTATGTCAAAAGATATCATGGGGCCCTATGATTATGTGGGTACCGTGATACCGGGCGTCGCTGCTGTGCCAGGCGCTCATGGCGTGGGTGGCAACAATCACCAGGGCTTCGCTTTGTTCAAAGGCAAGTGGTATGCCGTTTATCATGACCGCCGCCTAGTGACTTCTGATAATCATCCGACTTCCTGTACGCGACAGGGCGTCTGTTCCGTGAATCCGAACTACGAAAACCACAGAAGCGTGGCAATCGATGAACTCACCTGGAATGGCGACAAGATGAATGAACTTGTGTTCACGAATGAGGGGCCTAAGCAAATCAAGAACTTCGACCCGTACAGGACATACAAAGCTACAACGAGTTCCAAACAGCTGAACATTCGCAGCCGTACCGACTGGACAAAGGGCAAGCCCGTTGTACACGTGCTGACTCCACTGGCTTCCAAGGAATCCTGGATTCGTGTGAGCGGAGTGGATTTTGGTAAGGGTGCCGAGAATCTTCGTATCAAGGCATCGAACGTGGGCGAAGACAACAAGGTGGAAATCCATACGGACAGTGCCTCGGGGACTCTGGCGGGTTCCTGCGAACTCGCAAAGACTAGTGGATGGAACGATTACAAGGACAATGATTGCGTCATGACCGGACTCTCCGGTGTTGTAGGTCAGGTGTTTTTTGTGTTCAAGGGTTCGAAAGATTCCACCATGGGTCTTCTAGAATGGGAATTCCAGGGCACCAAGCGTGAACCTGAACCTCAGAAGCCTTTTGGCGGCAAAGCCTGGACTATTCCGGGTGTCATTCAGATGGAAAATTTCGATGTTCCTGGTTATGGCGAAGGTAACGATTCCTTCTATGATAACGACTCCTTAAACAATGGTGAATCCGATTATCGCAAGGAGGATGCTCCGTCCGTTGATCTTTACCTGAAATCCGATGGCCGTATTGTTGTAGGTTACATTCAGAAGGACGATTGGTTGGAATATACGGTAAACGTGGCTAAGGATGGCGACTACACTATGTTTGCGGCTGTTGCTTCTGATGGTGGCTCCAGCTTCAATCTCTCTGTGGACGGCGAGGACATCACTGAAGATGTTGCCGTTCCCGCTGCAAGGAAGGATGAAAATGAAGAACAGAATTTTGACGATTACAGCAAGGTTGCTGCAAACGTAAGCCTCAAGGCTGGTGAACATATTCTTCGCTTTACCGCTACAGCAGACTGGATGGATATCGATTACATCAATTTCGTTGAAGGGAGAGATGCCAAGGACGATATGCCTATTGGTGGAGAAACCAATCGCATTGTCAATGCTGGAATTGGTTTTCATTTGAATGTTGAAAGTAAGGTTTACAATGTTTTCAATCTTCGTGGAAATCGGGTGGGCTCTGTGAATCTTTCCGGCATGAACGCTGTCCAGGCTCTCAAGGCTGCGCGCTTCGGCAAAGGCGTCTATATGCTCAAGCAGGTCGATGGTTCCAAGAAAATGATGGTAAACGCAGCAAAGTAATTGTGGACGAAACAAAAAAAGAATCCAGCCTTTAAGGTTGGATTCTTTTCTGCGGTCGGACAGACTTGAACTGTCATGAGATCGCTCCCACTAGCACCTCAAGCTAGCGTGTCTACCAATTCCACCACGACCGCGTAGTCCTTAGCGGAACGGTTACGAAGATAGTATTTTTTTTTGATTTTGGAAACTCAAACTCAAAAATAATTGAAATTTTTTTTCCGAGGGTGTCACCTCGGTCTTTTATTTTCGTCTTGCCCTGTCTTTGAAAAAATTAAAAGTGTCTTAAATCTTGATGGATAAATTGTCAATATGGCAAATTAAATAATTATAGCTAAAATTTTTCAAAAAAGTATATTTGTTTTCGATATACGCGAATAAGCGTATTGATTGTATCAAAATGGAGTATCGGATGAATATAAGAAGTTTTCTTCTTCCCCTTTTTTTTCTAGGCGTATCCGCTTTTGCGGAACTTCCCACCGCCAAGGACCTTGCCGCCAAAATGGGCTTTGGCATCAATATCGGAAACACCATGGAGGCCATCTCCGGCAACACGGATACAGGTGTTATCACATCGGCCGGTCCTGAAGCGTGGGGTGGCAAGTACCCGAACAAGGAATTTATCACGGCCATCAAAAATGCTGGCTATTCCACAGTCCGCATTCCAGTTTCTTGGTATGCCCATGCCGACACTGTGAACAACGTTATTCACCAAAGTTGGATGGATTCCGTGAAAACGGTTGTGGATCTTTGCGTCAATGCTGGACTCTATACCATCATCAACATTCACTGGGATTTTGGCTGGCTCGAAAAGCATATCGATAAAGTGGATGCCGCCACCAAGGATCGCGTGAACGCCCGTCAGAAAGCCTTTTGGACGCAAATCGCGACAGCCTTTAAGGAATACGACGAGCATCTCCTTTTTGCAAGCGCGAACGAACCTGACGTAAACGATCAGGCGGGCGACGAAGCCCATCAGACTCTTCTTCTTTACCATCAGACATTTGTGGATGCCGTTCGCGGGACGGGCGGAAACAACGCTAGTCGTTCCTTGATTATCCAGGCGGCGAGTACATCCTTTGATCTCGCGTACAGCAAGATGGTGATGCCGACCGATAAAATTTCGGACCGCTTGATGGCTGAAGTCCATTTCTATCCTTACACTTTTACTTTGATGGATGGGGATGCTGATTGGGGCAAGGCGAGCTACTATTGGGGTGACTACCTTTCCACGACAGATCCGGAACGCAATGCTACGTGGTGCGGCAAGGAATTCGTAGATGAAAACTTCGACAAGATGAAGGAAAAGTTCACCTCCAAGGGTATCCCTGTGGTTATCGGTGAATTTGGGGCGATGAGCCGTTCTAATATTCTCTCCGGGGCCGATTTGGAACTGCACATCAAGGGGCGCGCCCAGTTCTACGGATATGTAGCGAAGGCCGCCAAAGATCGCGGAATGATTCCCATCACCTGGGAAACCGGTGGAACGGGACCGGGTACCATGACGACGATTTCTACGGCGGACTATACGGTCTTTGATTACCCAGTGATGAACGCCATCCGCACCGCTTATGGCCTTCCGGAGCTTACCAAGGGCGCCGAGACCAATAAAATGCTTGTGGCTACTTACGACTACTTTGCGACCGAGGCTGCCAAGGGGGACTCTTCTACGTACGGACAAATCAGTTTTGATGTCGTCAAGTCCGATATTACTCCATACACATCCATTACCATTAAGGCGAACATTTCGGGGACAACGTCTAGCGATGGCAAGTACGGCTACACCGGATTCAATGTCGTTACGATGTCCTCCGATGAAAAGGCGGAATGGCAGTGGCGAGAATTCTCTATCCTGGGGGGCAAGGACCCAGTTTGGGGCAAATGGCATGAATATAAAGTTCCGCTATCCCAAAACATCGCGGATTCGGCAACGGCGCTTATCAGTTACAATCCCAAGAAGATTGTCTTCATTGGTATTCAGTCTTACCTTCAGTATTTCAAGGGCTCTGTCGCCATAGACTATATTGCGTTCAACAAGGCAGACGGTACTGCGGATACCCTTTATTCCTTTAATTCCGGCCTTGCCAATAAAGATGGGGCGGTGACCAAGCTGGAACTCTTGCCTTATAGTGAAACGCCTTCGGGCTTGATTCCTGCTCGCAGGGCTAATTTCTCCCGTGGATTCGTCATCCGGGATGAAGGTTTCGGCAATTTCACGGTGGTCTCCGATCGGAATTGCGTGCGCAAGTTTGTCGTGACTGACGCGCTTGGCAAGGTTCTTACTTCAAAGACGGTGCGTTTGTCTAAAGGCGAAAATAGAATTCGCTTAGGCGAAGGCGCTTTCGAGAAGGGTTTTGTTGTCGTTAAGTAATCGGCATTTCGTAAATCATACCAAGGAACCTCGGGAAATTATCGGGGTTCCTTTTTTATAGAGTGGATTTTATGCTCGATTCCATGCGAGAAA
>JAGCPZ010000058.1 GCA_017965445.1 Fibrobacter sp.
CGAAGCAGTTTCATCACCACATCAACCTTCAATCCATGAGCATCAGCCCAATCCTTAGGTTTCATTTGAGATTCATTCGTCATGAATAGCCTATTCAATTCCTTTTCTTATTCTTCCGTTAAACTATTGCCCTGCGCAAAAGTTTTTAAGCGTTAACGTCCTTACCTGCAGCAGCTTTTGCCTTTCTGTCTTCGTCAGCGCGCTTCGCTCTCATTCTTCTTTCATCCTCATAATTGCTCATGAGAATCTTGTTCTTGGATTCTTCGTCCATCTGTGACCATTCCTGCTCACCATGGACATCGAGCTTGCGATCCACGAGGCGACCGGCAAGTTCCACGTTCTGGCCACCCTTACCGATAGCCTGAGCGAGATTTTCGTCATCGACGATAATCACGATACGGTCCGTATCCGGAACCGGGAACATCTTGAGGACAGAAGCCGGAGCTAAGGAACGTTGTACGAACACGTCGAAATTTTCGTCCCAGTGGACGATATCGATACGTTCGTTGCCAAGTTCGCGAACAATCGTCTGAACGCGGGCACCCTTCATGCCGACGCAAGCGCCGACCGGGTCAATCTTTTCGTCACGAGAATAGACGGCAATCTTTGCACGGCGATTCTTGGAGTCACGGGCCACAGCCTTGATTTCGACAGTGCCTTCGTAAATTTCAGGAACTTCCTGGCGGAGGAGCGCCCTGAGGAAGTCTGCGTTCGCTCTGGACAAAATAACCTGGGCACCGCTTTTGGTCGATTCTTCGACGCGAGCGATGACGGCCTTCACAGAAGCGCCCTGAGTCAAGCGTTCGTGCGGAATCTGTTCGCGAGCCGGGAGTTCGGCTTCAATCTTGTTACCCAAATCCACGATGACGTTACGTTGTTCCAAGCGAAGCACCGTACCGTTGATAATCGTACCGATGCGGCTGCGGTAGATGTCCATGATGCGCTGGCATTCGGCACTGCGGATGTGCTGCGTCAAAAGTTGTTTTGCCGTTTGGATAGCCTGACGACCGAAGGAGGACGTCGGGAGTTCCATGTAAAGGCTGTCGCCAGCCTGAGCGTCTTCGTTGAAGTCGCGGGCTTCTTCGACAAGCATGTAGCCTTCATCCAATTCAGCCACTTCATCGGCAGTCATGTTCGGATCGTAGTCCGGATAATCATCGACAACTTCGACGTTCAAGAACACATGGACTTCGTTTGTTTCCATGTCGATATCGACGTTGATTTTCTTTTCGATGTGCAAGTACTTGCGAGCCGCAGAAATGAGAGCCTTCTTGAGGGCGTCCAAAATCACGGAATCATCGACACTCTTGTCTTCAACGACTTCCTTGAGCACGTCGAGCAAGCTAATTTTCGGTTCGTTCTTCATAAGTTGACCTTCCTATTAAATTTTCACTTCGACCTTGGCCGAAAGCACTTCGGACCGAGGTATGACGATATCGCCGGCATTGCCCTTGAGCTTGAGCGTCAAATTTTCTTCGTCGGCATCTTTAAGTTCACCCGTCACAGTCTTGCCTGTCGAACGGTTCACGCGAAGCAGACGGCCCTTGTTCCTCAAAAAGTCAGCCAAAGACTTGAGGGGGCGGTCCAATCCCGGTGATGAAACTTCTAGCGTATAAGCGCCCTCAATCAACTCGGGATCCAAGTCCAACGCATCCGAAAGGAAATGACTCACGTTCGTGCAGTCATCGATAGAAACGCCTTCGGGCTTGTCGATATAGATCCGCAATGTCTTGCGCTTGCCGGCACGGAACATATCAGCTTCCACAAGCGTCACGGATGCGGACTTGCATGCCTCGGCAATCAGAGAATTCAGTTTTTCTTGGACGACCAAATAAACCTCTTATACTAAAATAGACGTTCGCTTACGGACCTTCTCCAGAAACCTTTTGGACCAAAATCCGGGGTTTCAGCGGAAAAAATCCACGAACAGTCTAAAAACCGATACAAATAGAGAAAAATTTTAGGTTTTGTTCAACCCTGTACATGCAATCTATAGGGAATTTGAGGGGGATTTTGTTTTTTAAACCCATAAAAAACGCCTGCAAGCAATCCGGCTTCCAGGCATTAATTTATTTACAATGTTTTTTATATTCAGTTACAAGTACTAGGACAAGCGCCATTGTACGGGCCGATGGCACAAATGTTAAAGCCATAGGATGATCCCGAGGACCCCTGTATCTGGAATTTTAGGGTAACGAGTCGTTTGGCGGCAGCAGTACCATCAATCGTGGCGGATCCCTTGTACCAAGCAGGCTGCTTAAAGGCGGACCACGCAATGTTTCTCATGGTTCCGGCAGAAGCTTTCGCAAGGGACACACTTGGAACGGCATATTCGATTTGAGTATCATAATCACCGAGACCGAGTTGAAGGGTCGCTGAGTAGTCAGATTTATAGGTAATGCAAACACCTCCCCAGGCAGAGGCGTCAGCGGCAGCCAGAGAATTGCCTTTATGCCCGGCAACGTCAAAGGCTATTCCCACGAACGGTTCATAAACCAAAGTACCCCTATCAAGGAGAGCTGTACCGCAAATACCGCCGCAATGCAAAACAACGTTGTCGAGAGCAAGGTCGCTGTATTCGTTACCGATTGGTACAGGCCATATAACCTCAGACTTACCACCATCTGCATCATCGGTGTAAGTATACCAGTATCCCGAATCATCCATGCCAGCATCGAGACGCGTATCCACTCGCGTAAGACCATCACGTCCTAACCAAGTCGGGAACGCATTAGAACGTTTAACCGAACTACTCGAGGCTCTTACCACGCTAGACGACGATTTCGCCTTGCTAGACGAGGACTTCGCTACGCTGTTCGAAGACTTCACAGTCGTATTCTTGGACGAAGAACTTGGAACAGTTGGCGTTGTACAAATAGGTTCACCATAGACAACCCAAGCATTGTTGAGACAAAGGAAGTTCGTGATGCACGAACCATTGACAACAGACGTTCCGACACCTTCATCACAGATTCTCTGCTGCTGGACATTATTGCAGACATAATCTTGCGGAACCCAAGCATTGTTCATACAAAGGAAACTCATAACACAATTATTCTCATCTGTAACGGCCGTCGTCGCCATTTCCTCGCAAACAAGGACGTTCGTGGGAGCCGAGTTTCCCGTAAAAGCCGTGCCGTATTGGTCATCCCACTGGCCTACGTAATCCGTACATCCCCACATTGCAGCAATCAGTAAAAGCGCAAAAATCTTTTTCATATCGCTAGCCCCCATTAAAAAAGGAATGTAACGCCGACGCCCACAAGTCCGGCGGCCATCAAGCCCAGTGAAACATTTCGAAGAGTCTGGTTTTTCTTGGCATCGTCATGCCCCTTCTGGAACTCCTGCTGATTTCTCGGAGGAGTCGCCGTGGCATCCTTAGCCTTCTTGTTAAATACAAACGCCATAGCACCGCCAACAACGGCAACGCCACCAGATATCGCAATCGGGATCCAATGGATTTTCTTGCCCTTTCCGCCCTGCGCTGCATCGCTTGCCGCATCGCTCGCCTGGTCCTGCTTGGCATTACCGTTCGCATTTACGTCACCCACCACAGCAACACCTTCAGGCGTATGAGAAAGTTTATGCGTCACCTGCACGACCTCGTGCCACTTGGGCTGCACGTTGACCTTCTCCGTCCAGCCATCTCCCTTGAGCATCACCTCAGCGCAAAGAGGCACCTCGCCCGCATACGGCGTGCTCCCCACTTCTACGCCATCGATAACGACAGCCACAGCCTGAGGTTCGCCCTTGTATTCCACATTGAGTTCAAGGCCGCCCTTGCCGCGAGGGATTTCTTGATTGAAAATTTCAGTCTTGTTCTTCGCAATCGAGACGTTGAACTCCGCCGGATCGTAGCACGGGTGTGTCAGCAAGACCTTGTGCATTCCGGCTTCCAAATCGATTTTCTGTTCGTCCTTGCGCACTCCATCGACTGTCACGTTAAGCACACCGCGCTTTGCAGCAGGCCCAGCAAGCACAGGCTTCATTTCGAGCCAGCCAAAATTCGGCGTAAGCGTGAGTTCCACTTTTTGGTTGTTGCTCTTGATATCCACAAGCGTTTCCGCATCTTCATAACGGTCGAACGAAGCTACGATTCTGTGGTTGCCTTCTTCGACTTGAACCTTACACGGAGTGCTCAGGCACTTGGGAACAGCCTTGCCGTCAATCGTCGGCACGGCTCCTGCTGGTGTCGAAGTGATTTCCACGATAAACTTCTGTTTGCCGCCATAGCTAAAACTACCGGTATTGCCAATCGCACCAATTCCACCAACACCGGCAAATCCGCCGCCACCCTTGACCTGGCGGAAAAACTCCGGGGACTTCTGCTTGATTAAATCCAGAAGTTCCTCGACGTTCGCGCCACGGCCGTTGAAACTGGCGATAAGCTTGTTACCCGCCGTCTCGTAAAGTTCCGCCGAAAGCGTCAGCGACGTACCGAACATGCCCACGCGCGCCTGGCAAATGTAGTCGGCAGCGATGTTCTTGCCAGTTTCTACAAGGCAACTGCCTTCGCAGTCTTCAATAGCCTTGCCCGGCGGCAACATCTGCTGGATGTTTTCTCGGGTCATGATGGTGTAGTTCTGCACCGCGGGCAATTCCTTGACGGCCTGTTCACGCAATACGTTCGTAAGGTACTGGCGGTCCGAAAGCGATACATTGTCTTTTGCGCTTCCATCGGCTCCTGTTTCAAGCACGGCCACATACGTAGCAAAAGAACTTGTCGCCAACAAACACAAAATTGAAAAGAAAAGAAATAACGATTTCATGGTCAAAATGTAATGTTTTCTTTAATGCAAGTCAATAAAGAACCATGAAAAACGTCCGACCTACTCATGAGTAACAAAAAAGCCCCCGGAGGGGCATTATTTAACAATCCGTTTTATGCAAAAACAATTAATTCTTCACGCAACGGACGGACAACCTGTAATTCTTTGAGCAGGAAGGTCCAACAGTCGCATTGAGATCATCCATCATCAAGTAATGAGCATTCTTATTATCATTAACTTCAGTGGATGTCCAAAAATAGGCTCGCATCAACCACTGTCCGTAAGAACCATTCCAACGTCCTCCTGGGTATGCGCTAAACCCAGTCTTATTATTAGCACGAGCATCCCAAGTTCCATTTACCCAAAGAACGTCCTGCGGTCTCGAATTACCATCCATTTGATTTGCATAATCCCATAAAATGGAAATATCGTCTTGCGAGGGCAATCTATAACCATCAGGACAAGCCGTCATCGCAGCATCCCACGTATAAAGTCTTCCATAGATTTCACAATTTGATTCCTGATCATCGTAACAATAGGAGTTTTCAGTCTTATAATTCAGATTTTCCGCCATCCAATACTGTTCACCGATTTGCACGACGGGATATTCATTTCCTGCACGATCTTTAACTTTTCCCATTGAACTAGACGAGACCGTAGTTGACGACGATGATACGACTGACGAAGACGACTTCGCAGAACTGCTGGATTGAACGGAACTGCTCGATTTCGCAGAACTGCTGCTCAATAATCCCGCCCTCTTTATGCAACGAACGGATCTACGATCATTTATATTACCTTCTATAAATTCCGGATCGTTATTTTTCCAATATATATTCACAGACCACGCTTCAGTGTCACTTATTTTTTCATTTGTCCAAAAAACCGCGCCACTCGTCAAACTAGAATAGTACAAGACATCACCTGACATTGAACCACCTCCAGCAGGAAACACAGAAAAGCCAACCGCATCGTCACCATTGCCGTTCGCATTAGAATCCCAGCCCGACGTTGCCTTGAGATGTGTTGCAGCATCCGTTCCCACCGACTTAAACAGTACAGCCCAGTCCGTCGAATCCGGCAAGCGCCAACCTTCGGGGCAAGCAGTCGTAGCGGCTTTCCACGAATAAAGGCGACCGCGCATATCGCAATATTTGGTAGAATCTTTATAACAGGAACTGCCAGACACTTCAAAATTCAAATTTTCAGCCATCCATTCCTGATCGCCGATTGTGACCGTCCTATACTTTTGTCCTTTGTACTCAATCTCGCCATAATCTCCCGCTGGCGGATTGTAGCTAGACAACGGAGCTATCGAAGAAGACGAGGACTTGGCCGAACTGCTCGATTCCGCAGAACTGCTAGATTCGACAGAACTGCTAGATTTCGCAGAACTACTGGACGATTTTTCAGAACTCTGAGTAGGGACGGTTTCAGAAGACATGGGGGCAGTTCCGCTCGATGCCGGAGCAACAGAAGACGAAGATTTCGCAGAACTGCTGGATTTTCCTTTGGACGAAGACAATTTGTCTGCACTGGAAGAAACTACCGTCTTTCCATCGGAACTTTCTGGAGCAGAATCGCTGGATTCATGCACATATTCCAACGCCCCGAACGCATTTTTGAACTCCTCTTGATAGTCCGTACAAGCGGTGAAAAAGACGAAAGACGAGAGACTAAAGACGAGAGATGCAAGTGTTACACTAAAACGCGTCCCAGTTCCTAATTCCGAATTCATAAATCCTAATTTCATCAGCCACTCCTCCTAAAACGCAAAACTCAAGCCAACGCCAATGCCACCGGCAATCGCAATGCCAATACCCACCGCACGCATGGTCTGGTAAGTCCCGATATCGTCGTGACGCTTGTTGTATTCATCTTGCGAGGCGGGCTTTTTCTCGCTTTCGCTCTTCGCCTTGCTGTTCCCGACCACGGCAAGCACCACGCCCGTCACAGTCGCTACAGCGCTGATGGAAAGCGGTACCCAATGGATACCCTTCTTTGATGGTGTCGCGGCACTGGCATCCACGTTCGCAGGAACGCTCTCGCCCACATTGCTAACCTTATCATCAATTTTACGTTCGACATTGACCTTATCGGCTTTAGATAAATCGACAGGCGCACTTGTTTCTACCGGCTGCGTCATTTCACGAATAGCGTTAAAGAATTCATGCGACTTGTTTTCGATAAGCACAAGAAGTTCCTCGACATTTTGCCCACGGCCATTGAAACTTGCGATAAGTTTGTTCCCGGCAGTCTCGTAAAGTTCCGCAGAAAGCGTAAGCGAAGTCCCGAAGCGCCCCACACGCGCCTGGCAAATGTAATCGGCGGCGATATTCTTGCCGGTCTCCACAAGGCAACTGCCTTCGCAATCCTCAATTGCCTTACCGGGGGGCAACATCTGCAAGATATTCTCGCGGGTCATGATAGTGAAATTCTCTTTCGCAGGGAGTTCCTTGACAGCCTGTTCACGCAAAACATTCGTTAAATACTGACGGTCTAAAAGAGGGACGCTGTCCTTGGCAATGCCATCGGCACCCGTTTCAAGGACCGCCACAAACGTAGCAAAGGCATTTACGGTCAACAACAAGACAGAGAAAGCAAAAAATAATCGTTTCATACTCATAAAGTAACTATTTAAAGGATTCCCGTCAAACGACATTGCCTACAGGTTTGTTCTACATCACGTTATCATCTTAGGGCATGTTCTATATCACTTTTTTAAAGCACCACAGTGGGTTTTGGCTAGGGGAAACAAGAGGCTAGACAAATGCGAAGTTCTACCAACAAAAACTTTACTGGATTTTTCGTCGTTTCGCGTCTCAAGATGACGTCCCTAAGTTCTAATTATTATATTTATGACATGGCATACGTACTTCTCATCCTGATCAGTTTGGCAGGACTCGCACTTTGCGCGTTCTATCTCAAGAAAAATATTGTCCGTATCAAGGACAAGAACAAGAGTGAGCAAAGCAAGTACAAACGCGTTTGGAACTACGTTCCGACCGGTCTTTGGTACGGATACCTTATCCTGTTCTTTGCAGGACTTACAATTAACAATACGATTTTCTAAACAAACTGACAATAGGCAGTCAGCAGAATTTAAATGACGTAAAAACGTCATGCTGAGTGCAACGAAGCATCCAGTTAATTATTGCTCTAGATTCTTCACTTCCCCTATCGCTGCGCTCCAGGGTTCGTTCAGAATGACGGTTATTCACTCATTTCTCGTCTAGACGCGAGCCAGCGTTCGTATAGGAATAACGCGATAAAGTTTTTTCCGTCGATAAACTTGTGCGCAGCCTCTTCATAAGGCAACACTTCCGTGCGAATCCACTCGTTTTCGTCGGTATAGGTTTGATTTTTGCCGTCCATCGCATCGAGTTCTTCGCGGCTCACATTGCGTTCAATCGCATAAAGACGGATGCGTTCATCCAAAAGTCCGCAGCTCCCGGCAAAGCCGTCACTTGCGCCCTTGTACCAAAAGTCCATCAAGTCGATAAGTTCAGATTCATCTGCCTTGATTTGCGCCTCTTCTTCAAGTTCCGAGAGCGCCACCTTACGGTAATCGCCCGACCAGTCTAGAATCCCCGCCGGAATTTCCAGCGATGCAGTCTCCGAAATGGCAAACCGCGGCTGGCGCACCAAGAGCAGATAACGTTTTCCCTCGCAATGCAGCACAACGAGCACGCCCACAGCATGACCGCGTACGAGCACAATCCCGTGCACAGGCTTGCCGTCCGGCAAAAAAGCGGTCGCATTCAACTTGATGAACAGCGGTTCATGGCGTTTATTGAAATAATCAACCGATGCAAAATGCACCTTCGTAATCTTGAACTTTTTTTCGGTGGTTTCAAGCCATTGCTTGTAAATTTTGCTTTCCAGAATTACAGGTTTGTCTTCTTCGGGAATTTCAGCAGCAAAAGTGTATTCAATCATTTGGACTCCGTCGTATCGGCAACGAGCGTATCGGGCGCCACCGTCGCCGACTTCCAGATTTTATACAAACTATCTATAGGCGTTCCGTCTTCGCTTTCAAGCAAAACGCTATTTGTCGAGAAACTATAAACAAGCCAGTCCTTCTTTGTCGAAGGGCCGCAGGAACGTTCACTTTCGTCCGGCACAAAAAGCTCCCTTCCAAAAATAGCCGTTCTACCAAGATTAAGCCCTGTATAATTGAAAGCAGACATCCTGGCGCACGAAGGAATCTTTTCGATATAATACAAACTCGAATGCCAAACAGTATCCAGCCGCTCATTCACCTTCCCTAGCGAAGTCGAATCATACTCCCACTTGGAATTCAGGCAATAAACGGAATCCGGCGATGCACAAGCGTAGCGCACCGGAACAAGAGCCGTATCGTTGATATTCCAGCTAGTCGGATAGATGGTATCAGCAACGACGGAATCGCACTTATCCACCCGCATGGAGCATTTTGCACGGAGCGTTCTCCAAAGAAATTTCTGCGGAGTAATGGAATCGAGAACCCTCAATATCGATGGCGAGCCCTTTGTCCGTAACGGAAGCGCAGACATATCATCAAAAGAAGAATCTACATAGATGCGAAACGTATCACGAACAAACTTGCCGCGACGGTACAGGATGGAACTCAAAAGAGTCTGTTCATCGTTCACGACAACGATTTCCGTCACTTTTTGGGGAATATCATCCAAGATAATCTTGAACGTCGTATCGGGCCGATACATCGGGGAAGGACAATCCTCTGTACTCACCTTGATGTTTATCTTGGGCGAAAAGACGACAGTCGTGTCTTCGACACCGTAATCCATATCAATCGAAGTGAGCGAGCAATTCGAAAAGGACCAAATTTGCGAAAGGGTCACGTAAAGCGTGTCGTCCATCAAATGGATTGTCTTTCCGGAATCGAGCCTTGCTCCCAAAAAATATCCCTCACCTTCCACAGATTCCCCGTTCGGCATCACCTCAAGAGGGCCATCGCCATCCCACGAGCATGATGCAAAAAAAGTCATCAAAGAGAAGCACAAA
Organism: Fibrobacter sp.; assembly: GCA_017965445.1. Classification (GTDB taxonomy): domain Bacteria; phylum Fibrobacterota; class Fibrobacteria; order Fibrobacterales; family Fibrobacteraceae; genus Fibrobacter. The sequence goes on from JAGCPZ010000058.1 coordinate 9,777, forward strand.
AGAAACGGGACTAGCAACACTGCGGACTTACGCTTCATACAGACTCACTCAAAAAGGCAAATTCTTTTTGAATATAGCAATTTGGGCTGAATCCACCGGATGCGTCGATTTGTAAAAATCCCTCCAGCGAACAAACAAACCGTTCTGGCGTACCGTCAAAAAGAACGAAGAACTATCCTGTGGCGAAAGGCGCCCCACTGCATCTTTCACGCCAAGAGTCCGGCCTACAACAGGCGCCATCTTCCATGAACCTATTCCGAACATGCGCGAAGTTATCCCGTTTCCATGATTGAGTTCGACAAACATGCCCAGCGAATCGCGCCCCGCCTCAAGCACAACTCCAGGTAGCACTGGGTAAATCGGAGCCTCGCCAAGCCCGGTAAACACGTCGGCAGAAAGCAATTCCTCCTGCCCTTCAAAGTCAAAGTTGTCCATAATAGAAAGCGCGGACCACCCCAGCGGAACATGCGGACAAGGACCTGGGAATAGGCAACCGTTCTTGCCCGAAATCCAGACCTTCGACGAATCCTCCCGCGACATGTGCAAAAACACGCTACGGGTCGAATCTTCAAGAACTACGAGGAGCGCCTCGCCAAAATCCTTCTTGGGAGCGACCCAATGGATTTTAGCACCATTGGAAGCAAGGCTTTTGACATACCGCAAAAAAGAATTCGGCAGAACAAGGGAATCGTTTACAATCCAGGAGCATTGGGCAAAATCGTCCTTGAGTTCGAACGGAGTGCCGTTATACGACGTGCAGCCTTCAATCCATTCCTCGACAGCCACGCGTACGGGCTCTTCGTTGGCGGGCATCAGGAACTTGTCGTAGAGCATCCGGAACCAGCCGTTTGCATAAGCAACAACAATCAGGATGAAAAAGAAAACTATCCTCACCAACGGGAATTTATGCTGCAGGCGATTCTTTCTTTTTTTTCGTTGAATTTCTGTGGGGAACTCTACAGCCATCGGTTACATGAAGAAATAGGCGGCAACGGCAATCGCAATCAGGAGGACGACCACGACAAAGGCGCAACCACCCGAAGAAGACGAAGATTCGTCTTCAAGCGGGTTCTTATCCAAACCATGAAATTCAGGTTTCTTTTCAGGAGCGGCAGGCGTTGCAGGAGCCGTTTCCGTTACAGGCGCAGCAGGTGTAGCCGCAGCCGTCGTAGTCGTGGCCTCAGCCGGAATATTGGGCGATTTCAGTTCCGTCTCGTTCTTCGGCGGAGTTATGGAAATCTTGGAGGCATTGACCGGAACATAGGCCGCCATATCCTCTTCTCTGCTAAAGATACGGATAAAGCGTTCCAGCCCCACCTTTCTCAAGCTGCTCGCAAGCGAATCCATATCGGCAAGCACCGCGAACAATCCGTTCTTATTGGACAGTTCCTGATGGCATTGCATAAAAGCATTATAGGCATCGCTATAGACAAAATCGAGACCCGACAAATCGACAGCGATATACAGGGCTTCGGCGTTTGCGTCAACCAGTGATCGAAAGCTAGCCTTGAACGCTTCAGCGTCAAATGCCCCTATCGGATTGAGAGGAGCAGGAAGCACGAGGAATGAACCTATATTCTTTATATTTACTTGCGTCATGAAAACAAATATAAGCTATTGTTCGAGCAATATATCCGATTTTTTTGAAAAAGTTACTATTCCAATATTTCGTCGTCAGTTTCGATAATCGGAGCTGGTTTCGATGTTGCAGGAGCGGCAGGAGCCGTCGTAGGTGTGGTGGAATTCACAGGAGCCGATTCCGTCACCGGCTTTTCCGCTGGCACCGCCGGAGTTTCAACCGGAGTCACGGGCGTTTCCTGGATGCTCTCTTCCACATATTCTTCGACAGGCAATTCTTCTGGGTCTTCCGTCACAAGTTTCCTTGATGCATCCGTCTTGTTCAGATGGCCTTCTTCCCTCGGTTTGTGGCCAAAGAGATACGGGCTAAAGCTAACGCTAACGCGGTGCACCGGCGAGAACACCGGATGCGATTCAAACGCGTAATCCACCACGAGGAAGTTCATAATCGTTAGACCGGCACCCGCCGTCACACTTTTGAACGTCGTGAAACTGCTGAGACCAACCCGCAACTTGAGACCAAAGTCAAACGCGAACTCGACACCACCGCGGCCGCCAGAAAGCCAGTCCAGCGGATCTTCCCAAATGCGTTCGCCACCGTGCGTATCTTCATCGAAGTCCAAATCCCTGGAATCGTGATGGAAAAATCCCGCACTCTGCCAGTAGAAATTGAACTTGCCGTAGAGGTACGCCACAGGCAGTCCATAGCTCAACGCCACGTAAAACTCGGGAGCGGAATATTCAAACTCGCCGGATTCCCAGGATGCAGCCGACGAAGTCCAGCCCTTCAAGAGTCCCGACACGTAAAAGTCGTCCATTATCTGGTAACGCGCACTTGCGTCACCACGGAATCCCCAGCCGCTCTGGTCCATGTCGCGGTACAGCACATGGAAAGCAAGTCCCAAGTCCAAGCGGTCCATGATGCGGCGTCCCCACGATACGGAGAACACCCAGTCCGCAATAGAGAGCGTGTTGTAGTCCGAACCCTCAGGCAACGGTTCACCTTCCCTAATGTAAGGGATGTCATCGGCACCGAACCTAGAAAAAGAAACACCTAGTCCCTGATTCTGTGAGAGCGGAATCACCATCGAAGCGTAATCGTACTTGGTATCTTCGTAATACGCGGTATGCGAGAACGACGCCCACATGTACTTCGCCTGCGAAAGCTGGTACGCATTGGTCATGAGTCCAAGATAATCGCCCTCGACAGCCAGAGTCGCAGAACCCAAGGCCGCAGAGCGTGCACCCGGTTCAATATCAAGAGTTGCATTCGCGCCTACAACGCGGTCGGCAGCATAAGCCGCAGACGCAAGCGCACAGGCGTAAAAAACAGTCCGTAGAGTATAAAAATTTTTCAAAAAAGACATTTGGTGACAACTAAAATAGATATTTTTCTTCACGAAAACTATAAAAGACAATGCTTTTAGACGAATACATCCAAAATTTCTTGATATACCTGCAAACACAGCGAAGGTATTCCGAAAAGACAGTCATCACATACCGGAAATCGCTCGAAAAATACTGTACTTCGATAGCCGGAAACGGTCCCGCAAATAAGAATGCGACACACGAAGCCACCTCGGCAAAGGCAATACCCCTCGCCGCATTCTCCGAAATGAGCGTCAAGAATTTTGTGTGGGATTTGAAAATCAAGCAAAAACTTGCCCCCACCAGCATCTGCGAGCACCTCGCCGCATTAAAAAGTTTCGGCAAGTACTTGGTCCGCTCAAAAATTTTGCAGAAAAACCCCGCCGAAGCAGTCCCCATGCCAAAGCGTCCTAAACGACTCGTAAGCATACTCGGGCAAAAGGACCTCGTCGAAGAAAAATTCCCGGAGTTGCCCGAAAACCCGAAACTACCGCAAATCCGCGCACGGTTCCTGCTTGAACTCATCTACGGTTCCGGACTCCGCATCTCGGAATGCCAAAGCCTCTGCTGGAACCAGTTACGCACAAAAGAACACCTTGTCCGCGTCATCGGTAAAGGCAACAAGGAACGCATCGTCCCCATCACGGATTCGCTTATCACATGGCTTGAAAAATTCAGAGCCGCAGAAATCGAGGCCGGCCATGCACCGAGCGAAACGAGCTACGTGTTCCTGAGCGAAGACGGCAAGCCATTCTCCGTCCGCACACTCCGTAACGACATCCACGACCTGCTCCGTGAAATCGGCTGGGAAGGGAAAGCGAGCCCGCACGTGTTACGCCACAGTTTCGCCACGCACCTGCTCGAGAACGGTGCCGAAATCATGAGCGTCAAGGAAATGCTCGGGCATTCAAACATCTCGACCACGCAAGTCTATACGCACGTGAACGCCGAACGCCTCCGCGAAGCCTTCAAGAAAACACACCCGCGAGCGTGATTAGACGAAAGGACGCCCGCATCCGCGGGCTACAGACGAGAGACGAAAGAAAAATAATGGCACTACGTGCCTTTGAGAGATATATTTTCAAAAAAAGCGTCTAAAGCCCAAAGCGAAGCGACCTCATAGCGCTTTAGCGCGACCTCATCGCTCACAACCTAAAAGAAGCTTCCTTTCACACCGACGGCAATCGTCCACTGCTGACCGATGTCGTTCCAGTCGGGAGCGTTCCACTTCTTCATCGGCTTTTCGCTGTATTCGTTCTTGGGATCAGCACCACCCGCCTTGTCGTGAATCGGCAACGAGAATGCCAGGAACACCGGGAAATCCGGATTCGAGAATTCAATGCCGTACACGAGCGACAGCGACCATGCTTGATGGTCAGGATCCGGCCTCGGGTCGTAAACACCATCGTTAGCCTGTTCCGAAGCAATCCATGCGACACCGAGCGGAATAGAGAAGTTCAAGCCAAACGATTGCACTATGCCCGAACGCCCGCGATAACCATAAGCGATAGAACCGCCAATCGACGGCGGCGTAAACGCGCCAAGGTCGTTCTCGCCATACGGCTTGAAGCGGTACTTGAAACGGTCTCCATCCTTATTCTTGATATTCTTCCAATAGCTGTCGTTGAACTCGTTTTCACCCGAGAAAAGACGCATCGCAAACGGATGCGTGTAGCTCAAGCTGTAAAGCCAAATTCCCTTGTCCGTATCGCGGCTGTAGTCCCAACCCAGCGTGAGCGAATAAAGCCCACTCCCCTTCTGGAAACTGCTGGGCAAAATTTCTTTTGAAGCGTCAATTCCGCGTTTGATGTCATACTGCCCCGTCGGGATCGTAAGCGAGGCCGAAAGCGAAGCCGCACCGCCACTGCCAATCGTCTTGGAAAAATCGAACGAAATGTCGCCAAGACCGCCCGTAGTGTAATCCTTTGGATTCTGGTTGCTGCGATACTGCACTTCGCCCTGATGGCTCATGAACGGAATCGAAACGCCAACCTTCGTATCCCATGTGGGCTTAATCGAGAAATGCGGATTCACCGAGAACGCAGAAAAATTCTGCCCGACGTTGTACTTCGTAAAGACTTCCGCTTCAAGGTAGCCACCCGAAGTTCCTTGACCAATCCACTTGATGCCGTCGCCGGAACCGCCACCGGAGCCGCCCGCTCCGCAGCCACCAATAGACTCCCACGGAGTCGCAGGCACAACAGGCGAATTAAAGCCGGCATAAAAAGCAACCGCAACGAGCGAGACAATCGAACAGCCTTCAATCAAAAAATTCTTTTTCATGTCGAACCTCACGGGAGCTTAAGCAAATAGGCCGGGTTCGTTCCTGTAGCCAGGAACTTACCATCAGGAGTAATACCACCCGTCATAGGGACTGGAGCAATTTCAACGCCGTTACCATCCCATCCCACACTTTCATCATTAGTTTTTGGAAACGAGCGCATGCCACGCATCACCGTCCGACCTACAGAACCATTTTGGACAGACGTTTTTGTCAAATCATTTTTATTGAGCATCTGCGAACCCGCCGGAAATTCCGACCAAACCACAAACAAGTTGTATTCGATCTTATACCAATGCGGTTGAGCCGGTTCCGACATCATATCCTTCGTGCGTTCGATCTTAAACGGTTCCGAATCTTCATTTATATACTGCAAATAAGCTTCCCAAGTCGTCGAATTTTCATACATGTTATAAACAACATACCATCCGTTTGGCGAAATTAACGGACTATCAATTTTCCAATTTTTTCGATTCGATGGTTTCTTAAGTTTAAAGGTTTGGGGCTTACCCTTTTCAAGAGTTCCATATCTAGCAACCACGATATTTTGGTTCTTATCAACATAGGTAAGTATCACCTTATCCGATCCGAAGAAACCCTCGACCGTTAAAGAATCTCCATATTCTTTAAATCCATCATCCGGTTCCCCCACCCACAAATGCGGAGTCGCTTCTTCAGGGATACCCTTCTTATCGAACCAGAATTTCTTCTTGTCCGACATTCGCACCGCAAAAATGCCATAGTCCAGATTTTCGCAAGCTTTGCTGCCGTCAACATCATAACCGCGTAAAGCCACGATAAAATTAGGATGCGTGCTCCATTCCGGGTCTTGGAACTGGCATTCGCCCGCAGAGGTATCGCGCATCAAGTACCACTTTACATTGTTCGCCGTATCCGAGACCGTCAAACGGTCATGCTGGAGCACCTTTTTCAGCGTAAAACCGGAATCAGGAGCATTCACATTAAGCGTCCCGCTAAAATTAAGCCACAGCATCGAAGCGGGATAGTTTACCGTATCCTGCGATGCCGACGGATTGCATGTTTGTTTTCCTCCGTTTAAAGAGTAAATCTTCCCCATTTCAGCACTGGTGTCCGTATTGGAAGATTCATCCGAATACTCCGCTTCAAACGGTTCAGGCGAGTAGCACGCCATAAGCGTAAGGGCCAAAAGCCCCAAAGGTAAAAGCAACTTTTTCATCAATATGCAATATAGTTATTAGAAGATGATAGTTAATGGAATTTAGTTACCAGATACTAGTTATTAGTTACTAGAAATTGCAATAAGAACATTTCTAGTAACTCAGAACTCATAACTGCAAGGAAGTCGCCCTAGTAACTCGTAACTTAGTACTCATAACTCAAAAATTGTATATATTATATGATACTGGGAGTACTCTATGAAAATTGAAAAAAGCAAGCTAATAAAAAATCGCGAATGGTCCGAAACCACAAGAACGCGTCTTGCGGCAGCACTCGGCATATCCGCCCTCGTCTCGCTGACCTCTTGCACCAAGGCTCCCGCTCCCGGTCTCGAAGCATCACCGGAACCGTCCGTCACAAGCGAGGCCGCCGGAGAAACCCCGAGCAACCCGCTCCCGGCACAGCAATCCGAAGCCGGAGCCACAACCGAAACTCCGCTTTCGTCTAGCAGCATTTCCAGTTCCTCGGAAGAAGACCCGGGACCGACAGCCGGCATGCCCTACTACGATTACGAAGAAGAACGGCAACGGCAACAGCAAGAGTTGCAAAAATAATTTGTTCTCAGTTACGCCGTCGAAAGAGCTGCATTGACGAGACTCAAACAGTATTTTTCAAATTAACGGCGAAAACGAAGGATTTTAGGGACGTAAAGCCAAAAACGTCCCTTTTTCATTGCCCTAATGTGCAGTAATCAAAATTTTTATATATTTGTTACGGTTTATTAAAACGATAGCTTGGGAGGCTCAAAAAATTTGCTTTGAAGAAAAAAATTGAGCGAAACCGAGTGCAGGCAGGAATGAAAAGTGGTGAATACTGGAAGTCTTTACCACTTTGAATGACGAACCTGCACGATGTGTTGCAGCCAATTTTTTGAAAATGAAATTTTTTGAGACGACCTAATAAAAGAGATTGATTAATGGCAGCTACGAAATATACAGAAGAAAGCATCAAGTCCCTCGAATGGCATGAACATATCCGCCTCCGCCCCGGCATGTACATCGGTAAGCTCGGCGATGGACAGAGCCCGGACGACGGCATCTACGTGCTCGTCAAGGAAATTATCGACAACTCCATCGACGAATTCGTCATGGGTGCGGGCAAGAAGATTGAAATTGACATCGAAGACCGCGCGGCCCGCGTGCGCGACTACGGCCGCGGCATTCCGCTGGGCAAGGTCATCGACTGCGTATCGAAGATCAACACAGGCGGCAAGTACGATTCCGAAGCTTTCCAGAAGTCGGTAGGCTTGAACGGCGTGGGTACAAAGGCGGTGAACGCCCTCTCCACCAAGTTTATCGTCAAGAGTTTCCGCGATGGCCGCATGAAGCAGGCCGAATTCTGCCGCGGTGTTCTGGTGAAAGACTACAAGGAATGCGCTACGAACGAGAAGAACGGCACAGAAATCTACTTCGAACCGGACGCCGACATTTTCAAGAACTACCGTTTTCTTCCGGCCTACATGGAAGAAAAGGTCTGGAACTACGCCTACCTGAACAACGGTCTCTCGCTCATCATGAACGGCAAGGTCTATACAAGCCCGAACGGACTTTTGGACCTTTTGAACAAGCACGTTGACGACACCATACGCTATCCGGTCATCCACTTCAAGGACAAGGATATCGAATGCGCATTCACCCACGGCAACCAGTACGGCGAACATTACTACAGCTTTGTGAACGGCCAGCACACCACGCAGGGCGGTACGCACCAGCAGGCATTCCGCGAAGGTATCGTCAAGGGCGCCCGCGACCACTTCAAGAAGGACCTCGATCCGTCGGACGTCCGCAACTGCATTATCGGAGCCGTATCCGTCCGCATCCAGGAACCCGTTTTCGAATCACAGACAAAGACAAAACTCGGTTCTACGACGGTTTCGCCAGGCGGCGCACAACTGCGTTCCTGGGTCGTCGATTACGTCGCAAGCCAGTTCGACAACTACTTGCACAAGAATCCCGAAACCGAAAAGGCGCTCCTCAACCGCATCACGCAGAACGAACGTGAACGCAAGGAAATCGCGGGCATCAAGAAGCTTGCGAACGAACGCGCCAAGAAGGCGAACCTGCACAACCGCAAACTCCGCGACTGCAAGATCCACCTCACCGACGTCAAGAACGCGCTCAACCGCGAATCGATGATTTTCATTACAGAAGGTGACTCCGCATCCGGCTCCATCACCAAGGCCCGTAACGTGCAGACGCAAGCCGTGTTCAGCTTGCGCGGTAAGCCGCTCAACAGCTTCGGCATGACCAAAAAGGTCGTCTATGAGAACGAAGAATTTAACTTGTTGCAGCATGCGCTCGATATCGAAAACGGTCTCGAAAACTTGCGCTACGACAAAGTCATTATCGCGACCGATGCTGATGTGGATGGTATGCACATCCGCCTTTTGCTCATGACGTTCTTCTTGCAGTTCTTCCCGGAACTCGTGGAACAGAAGCACTTGTACATCTTGCAGACGCCGCTTTTCCGCGTGCGTAACAAGCAAGTGACCAAGTACTGCTACGACGAAACCGAACGCGACAAGGCTGCCAAGGAAATCGGCAAGACCGGTCTCGAAATCACACGATTCAAAGGTCTTGGCGAAATCAGCCCGGAAGAATTCGGACAGTTCATCAACGAGGACATGCGCCTTGAAACGGTCAGCATTCCTCCCGACGCAACACTCGGCAAGATGCTGGAATACTACATGGGCAACAACACGCCGAGCCGCCAGGAGCACATCGTGCAGAATTTGCGTGCTGAAGCGGTGGAAGAACTGTAGGCACCGGAGGCGCAGTTACTAGTTAATAGAACTTAGTCACTAGCTTTTAATGTCATTCTAGAGCTACTAGCGATAGAATGACATTTTTATTTTCTCCAAAATTCCATAAAAATCTATATTTATAATGTAAAATAGAGTTTTTGCTCTTGTTCTCCATCTGAAAACTAGACACTTTCAAGGCTATGGAGAATAAGGCGAACGCTCACGTCTGCGACCGGCTTAGGCCTGCCGCATCGTTTTGGTACATGCATATTTGATAAATCTGCCTGTAGGCAAACGGCCATTATGGGGCGTGAGTTGTTTGTGCTTATTATAGCCAGGCAGTCTAGGCCTTCAGATGGTAAGTGCATTCAACTTCACGCCTTTTTTGTATCCAGAAAATGCTTGGAAGAGTCTGCAAGAACGAGGGTGAACGCTCGTTGAGTATCGCTCTTGTTCTTCATCTGAAAACTAGACACTTTCAAGGCTATAAGAATAAGACAATGACTCGCCATCGCCCGTGGGCTGCATGGGCGTAGTGTATCCTGGGCGGACTGTATCCGCTCGGGATTGTTTTGCAACGTCATTGCGAACCCTGAAAGGGTGAAGCAATCCATTGCAAGATTATGCGGGTGTATTGTATTCTTTTGAAAATGTCACGCTTTTAGGCGAGGAGTGAGTCGGCTCCCCGCCCTTTCTTTTTTTGTCCGCACCCCGGCCAAGCGAATCGGCCAGAACCGCTCCCGCGAGAGTGAACTCGTTCACTTTCAACACGGAGCGAATAGTGGCAAAAGCAGCTCTTAAAATAGTCTCTCTCTTCTCGGGATGCGGTGGACTAGACAAAGGTTTTGAAAACGCTGGATTTAAAATCATATGGGCAAACGAATATGACAAATCCATATGGGCAACTTTCGAAGCCAATTATCCTAACGTTCCTTTAGATCATAGAAGTATAACGGATATTTCTGAAAACGAAATTCCAGATTGCGACGGTATTCTCGGTGGACCTCCTTGCCAAAGTTGGAGCGAAGCTGGAGCAGGGAGAGGAATTAACGACAAACGAGGTCAGCTCTTCTATGATTACATTCGCGTATTAAAAGCGAAACAACCCAAATTTTTCTTATGCGAAAATGTTTCAGGGATTCTTAGCTCTAGACATTATAAGTCTTTCCAAGAGTTTTTAAACAAATTTGAAGAAGCTGGATACAATGTTTCTTGGAAGCTCGTTAATGCAAATGATTACAACGTTCCCGAAGACAGAGAACGAGTCATCATCGTTGGCTACAGAAAAGAATTAAACAAAAAATTCATTCATCCAGAACCTTTAGAACATAAACCTAATCTAAAAGAAGCTATTGGCGATTTGCCAGAAGCCGTTCCCGCCCAAAAATTCAACAAAGCAAATAAAGACCTAAGCATCCCCAATCATGAATATATGACTGGTGGGTTTTCTCCCATATTCATGTCACGTAATAGAGTGCGAAGCTGGGACGAACCTTCATTTACGATTCAAGCGGGAGGACGACAAGCACCGCTTCACCCCAAAGCGCCCAAAATGGTCAAAGTCGAAAAGAACAAGCAAATTTTTGCACCGGGTCACGAATCTGAATATAGACGATTAAGCGTTCGTGAATGCGCAAGAATTCAAACATTCCCAGATGATTACAAGTTTGTTTATAACGATGTTTCTGTCGGTTATAAAGTTATCGGCAATGCCGTTCCTGTCAACCTTGCCTATGCCATGGCAATGCAAATCAAAAAGGATTTGAAATGAGCAATATCATTGATGCAATCATCAACCTCGTGAATTACAAAAGCAATTCACTTCTCGAAAATACAGCAGGAAACAACAGAGCTAACAATTCCGGCGATGGTTTGGAAGAATACGTCAAAGACCTTTTTGCAGGAACATTCAATATAGACGGTGCGCAACGACTAGAAAAAATCAGCAACACGTTCTCTTATCTTGGAAACAATTCAAACCCACCAGACGCCATGTTACGGGAAGGAGACGCGATTGAAGTCAAGAAAATTGAAAGTCCAAATTCAGCATTAGCATTAAATAGTAGCTATCCCAAAAACAAACTACAAGCCAATAGCCCCATGATCAGTCAAGCTTGCAAAGATGCTGAAATTTGGAAAAGCAAAGATATTATGTACATTGTGGGCTTTGTGCAAAGCAACCGACTAAAACAATTGAGTATTGTCTATGGCATGGATTACTGTGCGGACGAATCCTGTTATTTAAGAATTAAAAATACTATCAAGGAATCCGTCGAGAGCATTCCTTCAATTGAATTTGCAGAATCACGGGAACTTGGTCACATCAATAAAGTCGACCCTCTTGGCATAACATATATGCGAGTCCGTGGAATGTGGGGTATAGAAAATCCATGGAAAGTTTTCTCTTACGTTTACAACCGATCTTTTAATAAACAATTCTCATTCATGTGCATCATCAATAATGAAAAATGGGCCACGTTAGGAAACACTTTGTCTTTGACACGTTTAGCAAAAGTAGAAAACAACTTAACAATATCTGACATTCGCATCAAAGATCCAAACAATCCAGCTCATTTACGGGATGCAAAACTAATTTCATTTAGTTTTTAAATCCAACAAATTCTAATCCCAAAGAACAAGCAATATTATCAAGCATTTGGAATTCATCATCTAGTTCCAAATGCAATTTTTTATTCGTGGCTCCACAATACGAGAACCGCCCACCCATTGAGACATACTTTTCAAGAACCTCTGGTAAAAATTCCGGTTCAGCAGTATAGCCGAGTTCTTTTAAAGATTTTTCAATAATTTTTATTTTTTCATTCATATCCATTAAATTCCTATTCAATAATAGTTAAAGTAAATGTCATAAAAAGACATTTAATCTAAAACCGTCACTTTCTTATTCATAATCAGGAAGCATCACTATTCTCCAAAGACTTTTGTTCCGAAATTTCATTACTTTTCTTCAAGACCTCATCCAAAGTAAAATCTTCCTTACTAAAAAAGAAAGTGTTAGCACCTAAATCTTTAAGAGACGCACCAAAATGATATGCGGTATCGTCTATAAACAGGAATCGATCATGCATTCCATAACTGGGTAAAATTTGAATTGGACAATCAGCATATTGAGCATTGTAAGTCGCCAAATCAACCTCAAAAACTTTACTTTTATCATAGGTATAAATAGTTACAGAAACACCCTTTTCTCGTTTAAGCATCATTGCCAAAGTTTTTTCATCCACATATCGATCGACAAGAACAATTTTCTTCTTCGCTTGCCGGATTAGACCGCACACAAATACATAGGCATCAAAAATCTGATTATTGTAAAACAATCCCTTTGACTGCAATTCACCTCTATCCATAGCTTCGAAAACCTCGTCAAATTTGCGGTCATGTTCATGTATTTTCTCATTTTGCACAAGCATCTGTTTATCTTGCTCAATAATTTTTGCTTCTACATTTGAAAGACGATTGACAAAACCACCGTTTTGCATCATAAAATGACGCATAGCGACGAAGGCATCCATAATCTGAAGAGAGACTCGAATAGCAGTTTCGCTATGCAAAACGGATGCCAGCATAGCAACCCCTTGTTCAGTAAATGCAAAAGGCATTTTTTTAACATGCAAACCACGCTTATTACCACTTTCGTTTAAAATCACAATCTGTGATTTTAAAGAATCAGGCAATTCATCTTTTGTCAATTGGAAACAGTTCCTTTCAGGAAATCGTTCTATATTGCGTTTAACCGCCTGATTTATTGTTCTTGTTTCCACCCCATAAAGTACAGCCAAGTCTCGATCAAGCAACACTTGCTTATCGCGAATGACTAGAATCATCTTTTCAATTCCAGTTGCCATCAATGGATTTAACGAGACGACCTCATTACTTTCATTCTTTTTCATTTTCGCTCCCACAAAAAAAGCCGGCTTTTATATTTTCATATAAAAAACCGGCAATTTGACAACTCTTTAGTTTTTTTAGGGTGAATCATTCACCTATTTCTAATATACAAAAATTGATCAAAAAAGCAACTAGTAGGCAAGTGCATTCAGCCAATAGCAAACCGCTACGACAACCGAAAGCAAAGCCAAAACGATTTGCCCCTTTTTGCCTTTCGAAAGAAATCCGGGAAGGCAACCCAAGGTTAAATAAACCGCAACAACAATGCCTACGATTTTAGTTATGTTGTGCGAGAACCACGGAGACATCTTATGGCCGAGCTGTAAAAGGAGAATGGCAAAGAAAACCTGCAATAGCAGATGAACCACAAACATCGCACGACCTTTAGCCGTGGCCAGTTTGAACATTCCTCCCGAGGTGAGAGACTTTACCGGATGTTTAAGAATCATAACAACGCTCATCACAACGACGAGGATTAGCAAAACAGCACCGATTATTGCAGTCATTATTTTCTCCTGATAGTTTTTTGTGGTTCAATTTGCCATTTTTGTCAAATGGATTACTTCAAATATAAATCCAAAAGAAAAATAAAAGCATATCCGCCATTTAAAATATATATTCAAATACATGGTGTATTGGCGGTTTTCACAGTTAAGCTTTATTGTTGCGCTCTCTGCGCTGTTGTCATCGTGTTCCGATGAAAGCGCTACGCCCAGTTTTGCGATTCCCGCCGCCGGCAGTTCGGACAGTTCCGGGCCATCCCTCCCGTTTGTGGGCGGTACCGTGATGTTCACCGAGGTAGATCCGGTCAACATTTCTTACAAGGACCATGAAGGAGACGATGACGGCTGGATAGAACTGTTCAACACGTCGAACGATACCGTAGATTTATCGGGAATGCACTTGACGGATTCTCTGGCAGTACCGTTTAAATGGACCTTCGGGAACGTAAAAATCCCGCCGCAGTCATTTATGCTCGTTTATCTTTCGGGCAAGAACATTCCAGACTTTGTGGCGCCGCACGATTCAACCAACATGATTGGGCCAGGATGCTGGACATGGACCGACGCCCAAAGCGATCCGCCGGGCTACAGCTATGCGAACCCGCTTGACGGCAAATCGAAAAACTGCTTTAAAGAAAGCGGAGCAGGCCGATTCGGCGCCGTCATGCAATTGGGAGAAAACGAGGAACTGGGCTGGTCATCCATCTCGGTTTTCGTTGGCACAGGGAGTTCTGCAAAAGAGGACGTAGTCGATATATCAAGTACAAACGAAATTTTGATTCAAGCGTTCATCACGCAGGGCAGAAAAGTTTCGTTTCGGCTGACGCAACCGAATATCGATGACTGGAAAGGCTACGAAATCGTGCTGACGGGAACAGGAGATTCTTCGACCGTCTATCGCACCGCCATTCCGACGGGAACAACTTTTCCCGACCTTAAAAACATCTACGGTACCCGCATGAGTCCTGCCGCGAACGAGACACAAGAAGTGACAGTCAAAGTGTTCAGCTACACTGCACGAAATCGAGGGCATGAGCCTCATACGAATTTCAAGCTGAAAAAGTCTGGCGGGAGTTTGTACTTAATCAACGCCAATGCAACCATCGCAGATTCGGTCGCCTACCCCGACATGCCGCATGGACAAAGCTGGAATTTCGGCACATTGCCTGACGGTTCCGTAGGTTTTGGATATGCAGAACCGACCCCATACGGACTCACGTCAACCCCCATCGTGCAGTCGTATTCGCCATCGCTAGACACGCTTGCAGAATTTCCTCCATCCGGCTTTTACTCTACGCCTTTTGCCGTAGCGTTGCCGGAAAATGCTGCTGTTCGTTGCGAGCTAGGGGGATTTGCACCTACAGCAACCACCCCCGTAACAACAACATTGCAAATAATCAAGACGACCGTACTCCGGTGCGCCAGCTTTGTCGCGGGAGCTCATCCCAGCAATGAACTCAGCCGTACATACATATTCGAAGAACCTCCGACTGTTCCTGCGATATTCCTGACAGCAAACCCGAATTCGCTATTCCATCCCGACACAGGAATCTACATGGAAGGAAATTTCGCACAAGAGAAGGAACCGCATTTCGGCGCAAATTACTGGCTTGACAAAGAAATCCCCGTGACCGTGGCACTGCTGGAATCGGGCGCGAGCAGGCCTGCGTTCGAAAAACAAGCAGGACTGAAAATTTTCGGGAATTACAGCCGTCAAAGCCCCAAAAAATCCGTGACAATCACGTTCCGCGAGAAATATGGCGATAAACGCCTTAAGTACCCCCTGTTCCCCGAATTTCCAGAACTCAAAAGTTTCAAGGTGTTCATCTTGCGGAACAACGGCAGCAATTACGAGAACGACTACATCCGCGACAGACTCGCAAGTTCTTTAAGCGAAGGACTCGGGGTCGATTACCAGCGCGGGCGTTTTGCCATCGTATATTACAACGGCGAATACTTCGGCATTCATGACCTCCGCGAACGCTCCACCGAATACTACTTCGAAACCCATTACGGGATAGACCCAGACGCCATAGACCTGATCAAAGCAGACAACACCGTTACGGCAGGCTCTTCCGTCGATTACGTGGCCCTCATGGACTGGCTAGAAACGCACCACCTCGACAACGAAGAAAATTACAGTTATGTCGAATCAAAAATCGATGTTGACAACTTCATCAATTACATTCAAACAGAACTCTACGCAAACAACCGGGACTGGCCGGCAAACAACATCAAGAAATGGCGTTCGACAAGCCCGAACACGAAATGGAAATGGTTCCTGTACGATCTCGATTTTGGCATGGGAAACGATTACAGCGATTACACAAACAACATATTTGAATTTGCAACAGCCGAAGATGGAGAGGGTTGGCCGAACGGCCCCGAACATACGCTGTTGTTGCGTCGCATGCTCGAAAACGAAAATTTCAAGACCGCGTTCGTGAACCGCATGGCCGTACTATTGCAGATGAACTTCGAAAGTTCACGAGTCCTCGCCCGCATCGAAAAAATGATGGCCGAAATCGAAGCCGAAATTCCGCGAGACCAGAAACGCTGGGGACTAAGCAAGAGCCGCATGGAAAAACAGCTCAACATAATAAAGGATTTTGCCAAGGAACGTCCCAACGTTGTCTATAACGAACTCCGGGAATACTTCAAGCTTGGGGTTGCAACACAAATGACGCTTTCCGCAAACGGCCCCGGAACAGTAGCCGTTCACGGGCTCAAGCTGGATGTACCGACGCTCACGATTCCTTTCTTCGCGGGCACCCCCGTGACGATTACGGCAGAAGCCTCCGCAAACGGCACTTGGGCCGGCTGGAACGACGGAATCACGGAGCAAACGCGGACAGTCCTCCCCGGCGAAATCGCCACATTAATAGCAAATTTCAAGTAAAAAGACAACCATAGATATTTTGTCAATGATATTAATCGCTCCCATGAGCAATATCCGCATATTATCGAATAGATTTATTATTACGTGCTGTAACCTAAAAAAATCTGGAGTCGCAATGAGTGTGTTTTCAAAAATATTTAAGGCTTTGACATTTGTTCTTGCGGTATCGACATTTTCTTTTGCCGCCTTGGCCGACAGCGCGTCCAAGTTTTTGGGCAACATTCCCGTTTTTGGCGAAATCCCCGAAGATTACGGCACCTACTGGAATCAGATTACTGCCGAGAACGGGTGCGTTTGGGGCTATGTCGAAAAAACACGTGGTGAATACGATTGGACCGGTTGCGACCTCGCCTATAACTGGGCAAAAAAGAATCATGCGCATTTTACGTACCACACCCTGTTGTGGGGATCGCAAAATCCACAATGGTTAAGCAAACTCGATGTTGACGAAACCAAAAAAGCTTGGACAGATTGGATAGACTCCGTTAAAGAGCATTACCCCGACCTCGAAATGATTGAAGTAGTAAACGAGGCAGTCAAAAACGGCAACAGCTATCATTCCAGTTTTTCCAACAACAAACTGATTGAGGCGCTAGGCGGCGATAGCGGAAACTACGAATTCGTGGTCACGGCGTTCAAAATGGCACGTGAACGCTGGCCCAAAGCCATCCTAATTTACAATGACTACAATACAATCCAATGGAATAAGGAGCAAGCCATAGACCTTATTAAGAAAATCAAGGCCCAGGGTGCGCCGATTGATGCCTTTGGAATGCAGTTTCACGAAACAACCGCACAAGGGAGCGGCAAACGCAAGTGCTTGCATTTCTCCGTCCTCAAACGCGCACTTAACGATGCACACGAACAAACAGGCCTTCCCATATACATTACACAATACGATGTCGGAGACAAGGACGATAATCTTCAGAAAAAGTGCTACATAGAGCATATTCCGCTCTTGATGGAAACAGAATACGTGAAGGGCATTACCCTTTGGGGCTACATTTACGGCAAAACTTGGTTGGAGGAGGGTAATTCCGGCCTTATCAAAGACGGCGTTGACCGCCCGGCAATGACTTGGCTCAAGGAATATTTCAAGGATTCGAGAGTTCGTCGCTATATGCTAGGCCTTGCCAACGGTGCAGAAAAACGTCTAGGTAATGTCATTGTCGATGATCAATCCATTCCCGAAGATTATGAGGACTACTGGAATGAAATTACTACGGATAACGCGTGCACATGGATTGCCGTCGAAAAGGAACGCGGCAATTACGATTTTTCAAAATGCGATGCCGTTCATCAGTGGACTGTTTTAAATCGATGGGATACTCGCATGCCCTTCAAGTTCCGCAATCTGCTGAAAGGGACGCATTTACCACATTGGCTGAATGGGCTCGACGTGAACGAAACCAAGGAAGCCATTACGGCTTGGTTTGACGCTGTTGCCAAGCATTATCCCGAAATTTACCAGATTGAAGTTGTCGATGGAGCCGTCCGTAATAGCACAGGTCACTATCATTCCGGATTTGATGCCTACAACAACGTAATTGAGGCTCTCGGCGGCGATGATGGCGACTACAAGTTTGTAGCCACGGCCTTCAATATGGCTCGTAAACGCTGGCCTTATGCGACCCTGATTTACAACGATTATGACGAAATGCGTTGGGAAAACGATCCGACGGTTAATCTCATTCTGAAACTTCAAGAACAAAATGCGGCTATCGATGCATTTGGATTGCAGGCAGCAAACTGGATGATCCAAGGTTCAGGCCCTGAGATAAAGTGCATTGCCGGAAGTACAATACGGGACGGCATTCAAAAAATTTACGACAAGATAAAGATTCCCTTGCTCATTACAGAATACAGCATCGGTACGGATGATGACAACCTTCAGAAAGCTTGCTTTGCAGAACATATTCCCGTCTTCATGGAATCGGAATATGTTGCGGGAGTCACTCTGTGGGGCTACATTTACGGGGAAACGCCGCGGATGAGCCCCACAAATACAGGCCTCATCAAAAATGGAAATAATCGCCCCGCTATGGACTGGCTTGAACAATATTTCATTAAGCACTGGGCAGACAGCAAGAACATGTGGTCCCGGGGCATTCCGACACACCCACTAGACTCGTTAGATTCAATCGCTTTGGAAAATCCAAATGCATTTGACAGAAAAATCGGTAACAGGATTCGCCTAGAGCAGAACACGCTCCAGAATTACGATGTATTCGATGTGCAAGGCGTGCACTTGAGCAAGCTCTCGGCATACGGCTTTAAAGATGCAGCCGCCAAGTTCAAGTCCACAAGCACCGCGAAGTCATCGGGAATCTACTTCTTGCGCAGCCGCACCACCGGCAAGATGAAGAGCGTTAGAGTCATGAGATAGAAAGTCTGTTATCGTTTTTTCACACGACCTATATACGTTCCGTCTTTTTTGAGCAAGCTATTGTAATCGACCACCATTAGATGGTCTGCATGTTCCAATTCATCGACTACAAAGGAAAAATCCTTTAAGTCAAAACGGTATAGCACAAGAAATCCTTTTTTATCCTCGGCATTATCGTTTCTGCGGACCAAGGCATACAATTCGCTGCAACGCTTTCCATCTTGAGATACGCAAAAATGCTTGCTAGACACTCCGCCTAACGCAAAATCATCTATCATTAAGCTTTTTTGGTAAGTCACGGCGACCAAAGTATCTCCTTCATTTTCAACAAGCTTTTTTACACGGAAGTATGCTTTTTTAGACAAATCGCAGGGAATAGCGAAGCCATTTGCATAGCACATTTCAAAAGGAATAATGGAACTTTCATTTTCCTTGATAAATCGGCTAGCTAAACGTGTTTCGTAAATTGATGAAAATACATCTTCTATTCTATACTTATCGATAACATCCGATTCTTCAATACGCACGTCCATTCCATTTGTTGGCCAAGCAACAAGGAACTCTGCTAAAACATTTTCAGGGAAAAGCTTTTTTGAAACGGAAACATGCACATAAAGGTTATCACACTCTAGCCCATCCTTTGCTAAACATTCGGATTCAAGAGATCCATCCTCGTTCAAATAGATTTCAGAATATTCGGCATACTCATCAGATTCCGAATACGCCATGAAGTCAACCTTTACTTTCACGCCCTTCAGGGAATCATTATAATTTAACTTTTTCACAAGGCTCACCAGCAAGGAAGAATCTAGCGAACAAGGATGCCTTAGCACAAAGCCATCTACATCGGAAAAACAAACTTTGTAATAAATCTGTTGATTTTCACGAACGGTCAATTTCCGTACATCTTTAAGCACCTTGTCTATTTCAGAACTGAATTTTCTATTTCTGAACACGCTCCATGCATTATCCAAATCAAAAAAATCATTGAGTCTTGTCGAATCCATTACGCTATAGGTTTTCAAAGAAACCGGACCCGAGAAAACCGCATTGGCTGAGGCCGTATTTTTAGATACCGGCTCGCTTTTTTGACCACATCCGACCAAAAGAACTATAACAAAAAAAACTAAAATTCTAAACAACACTCTATTCGAGGACTCGCAAAAAATCAAAACGCAATGACGTTCACCCAATAACAGAATGCAGTCACAGCCGAAAGCGGAGTCATTACAAATCGCTCTTTCTTGCTTTTGGAAAAAAGATTGCCAAGGCAATTAAGCGACAAATAAACGGCAAAAAAAATCCCGATGATTTTAGTCACTTTATGGGAAAACCAAAGCGGGTAAACATGACCTAATTGCAAAAGAACGATGGCAAAGAACACTTGCAACAACAACTGGGTCACAAGCACAAAACGCAATTTTGCCGGAAAGACTTTAAAGCGCCCTCCCAAGGTAAATTCGCCAAGTGGCACCCCCAGAATCAAGGCAATGCTCATGACAACCACGAGCAAAAGCAAAACGGCACCGATTATCGCAGTCATAAAAACCTCCAAATAAAGTATAATGAAATTTCAGAAGAAGCGTCCGAAATTTATTTCTTGTAGAGGTCGGAATGCGTCCCGGTATCTACCAACTCAAGAATCAAAATGTTTTCTTCAATTTTGTAGATGAGCAAAAGATCCGGTAGAACAAGGCATTCTCTGTGGCCAATCCAATTCCCTACTAATGCATGATCCTTAAATCGTGCGTCAAGAGATTCACCTTTTTGCAACAAATTCACAACATCTTTGATTTTTCTAACGTTGTCCAAGTTTCTTTTGGCAATTAGTTTAAGATGTTTCTTGAAGCGGTTTGTAATCCGTAAATTATACTTGAACCCGTCTTTAGTACTCATACCTTTATATCCAACTCATCAAGCAATTCATCAAACGACGCATACGTCTTGGCGTTAGGATCGTGAGCGAGTTCTTCGCCTTCCTTTATCGCTTCGAGGAGTTCTTTGGACGGAGGTCTAGTAACGGCAAACGGCAAGCCGTGGTGCAAAATGGCCTGTTTCAGAAAAACGGTAAACGCCTGGGAAAGAGTCAGTCCCAAGTCGTTGAAGAGTTCTGTTGCCTGAGCCTTAAGCTCTTTATCAATTCGAATATTTGTTACCACGGTGCTCATACCCCTAAATATACCACAAAAAGTTGCTTTTGTAAAGCGATTGTTGTGTTTATGTTGCGAAACTATCGATTTCGTCATTTTTTCCCAATTCCTCGAATTTTATCAAAGATAAAACAGGAATGAGCCGTAGCGTGCAACCGGTTGGTTGCAAAATTTTACACTAAAAAGCAAGTCCAAACGTCTCGTTAATGCGTGTATATATAATGGTAGGGAAAGTTTCTCTATCGCCATACGGGGGCGTTCCCGATTTATGGTCAAAACTCTAAAACGTATTGACAAAGTCAATACTGTAGAGTATATTATATATGAACATAAAAATAAGCGAACATGCAGCTAAAAGGATGGCAGAACGGAATATACCCGAAGATGTTATCCGAAATGCTTTCGATGCCGAGGATTGGGAATCTTACGACGTGTCCGAAGTTGACGAATCCGCCATAATCGTGACAAAGACAATCAACGGGAAAAAATGGTGTTTCGTTTTTAACTGGGAAACGAAAACTCTTATCACCTGCTATCCGAGGAGGTAACCAATGTACAAAGGACTTACCGAAAAAGAAATTAAAATCGCCAAGCACTACGAGAATATGACGGAAGCCGAAGCTAATGCGGAACATGAATGGGCTAAGGCAAATGGCCTGTCTTTTTCTGGACCAGGAGCGATGTCCAAAGTCATAGCGGCAGCAAAGACCCGATCCGAGAACAAAGCCCGTATGGTGTCTATCCGCATGGACTGCGAGGACATCGAGGGCATCAAGGCCAAGGCTGCACGGATGGGGGTAAACTACCAGACGCTCATCAAAACGCTGGTCCACCGATATCTTAACGGCACTGTGACATTCTCTGAACTGTTTTAATGTTTGATGACTTCGGCCCGCCCTATGACGGGCTTTGTTTTTCAACGAATTATAAAGATAAAACAGGAACGGGCTCTAGCGTGCAGTCAGTTGGTTGCAAAATTTTACAAGCATTTGCGTTAGGGATGGAAGCCCGCAAGGGTTAGGACTCGCGTAGCGAGGCTTAACGAACAGCGAGCAAGCGAGCTGATAGCGCGACAGCCCGACCCGGCGTAAGCCGGGGAACGCCCTATTTTTGCCCTAATGAGCACTAAATTTTTTCTTCGCGGGAAAATTTTACTACATTTCGAGCCATGAATCAAGAAACACCCGATACTACTCTAGGTTTATCTAACGTCAATCACCTAGAACGACTTTACGATGGTTGGTTCCTCGATTACGCCAGCTATGTGATTTTGGACCGTGCGGTCCCATATTTTGAAGATGGCCTGAAGCCTGTTCAGCGCCGTATTTTGCATTCCATGTTCGAAAACCACGATGGTCGTTACCAGAAGGTGGCAACGATTGTCGGTCGAACGATGGCTTACCACCCGCATGGCGATGCGTCCATTGGCGATGCTCTTGTGGGCCTCGGCCAGAAGAATTTGCTCATCGACACCCAGGGTAACTGGGGCAACCCTTACACGGGCGACCGCGCTGCCGCACCCCGTTATATCGAAGGCCGCCTCACGCCGTTCGCTGTCGATGTCGTGTTCAACCCCGAAACGACGGAATGGATCCCGAGTTACGATGGCCGTAGCGAAGAACCGGTCACGCTCCCAGTCAAGTTTCCGCTGCTTTTGGCTCAGGGCGTCGACGGTATCGCAGTCGGTCTCTCGACTTCCATCCTCCCCCACAACTTCCGCGAACTCTGCGAGGCTAGCATTGCCTGCCTGCGCGGCAAGAAGTTTACGCTTTACCCGGATTTTTTCACGGGCGGCATCATCGACGTGACCGACTACAACGACGGTCAACGCGGGGGCAAGGTCAAGGTCCGCGCAAAGATCGAGAAGGTCGATAACAAGACGCTCGCGATTCGCGAAATCCCGTACGGCACCACGACGGTGAGCCTTATCGAAAGCATCGTGAAGGCAAACGACAAGGGCAAAATCAAGATCAAGCACGTGGATGACAACACGAGTCAGGGCGTCGAAATTCTCGTGCACTTGCAGCCGGGGACGGACCCGCAGGTGGCCATCGATGCTCTCTACGCCTTTACGGACTGCGAAAAGTCGCTTTCTCCGTGCACTTGCGTCATTATCGACAAGCACCCGAAATTTGTCGGTGTTTCTGACATTTTGAAGCTCAACACGGAACACACCGTGAAGCTTTTGGAATGGGAACTCGCCAACGAGCTCAAGCACCTCGAAGACAAGTGGCACATGACCACGCTCGAAAAAATATTCATCGAGAAAGAAGTCTATGAGGTTATCAAGAAGGCGAAGGACCGTGAACAAATTATTAGCCTCGTTCGCGAAGGCCTCACGCCGTACCTCAAGCGTCTGCACCGCAAGGAGGTTACAGACGAAGAAATTGGCAAGCTCATCGAAATCCCGATCCGCCGTATAAGCCATTACGACCGCGAAAAGGCCGACCAGCTTTTAAAGGAACTGGAAGAAAGCATTGCGACTTGCAAGTACAACCAGGAACACATTATCGATTACGCCGTGAACCACTTCAAGAACATCTTGAAGAAGTACGGCGAAGGCAAGGAACGCCGCACGCAGATTGCCGAATTCGGTAAGGTGAACGCCGTGCACGTGGCTCTTGCAAACCAGAAACTTTACGTGAACCGCAAGGAAGGTTTCGTAGGCACGGGCATGAAGAAGGAAGAATACCTCTTCGACGTGTCGGAATACGATGACCTGATTGTGTTCAAGGCCGACGGCAGCTACAAGATTGTGAAAGTCAGCGACAAGGACTTTGTCGGTAAGGACATCATTCTCGTTGAAAAGTTCAACAAGGACGACGAACGCCATATTTACAACGTCATCCACCAGGACGGCAAGGACGGCTACGCTTATATCAAGCGTTTCAACGTCGGCGGCGTGACTCGCGACAAGGATTACTACATGGGCAAGAACAAGCCCGGTAGCAAGATTCTTTACATGTCGAGCAACTTAAACGGCGAAGCCGAAGTCGTCGAAGTTATCTTGAAGCCGCGTCCGCGTATCAAGCTGAATTTTGAAGTCGATTTTAGCGAAGTCGAAGTCAAGGGACGTGGCGCCATTGGCAACATCGTTTCTAAGTACCCGATTAAGACGGTCAAGAGGCTGCGCAAGGGCGTTTCGACACTTGGTGCAAGAGTGCTTTACTTCGATGCTCCGAGCGGAATCGTCTCGACACAGAAGAAGGGCGATTGCCTCGGTGAATTTGGCGAAAACGATAAGCTCCTGATTATCAAGCAAGACGGTAGCGCCCGCGTGCACAACATGGCAGACCCGATTCTCGTGGGTTCGAACATCAAGTATCTGCACAAGTACGACCCCGCACAGGTCTTTACGGTGCTCTACTTCGAAGGCTCGAATTTCAACTACATGGTCAAGCGTTTCAACCTCGAAGGTTGCCCCATGACGACGGAATTCAGCGTGGTTTCCGACCACAAGGACACGAAGCTCATCGAGCTCTTTGCAACTGATGACGCACGCGAACTGATGGAATACCAGGTCGGTCGCGAAGTCCAGAAGGAAGAACTCGACTTGACGGAAATTGCGGAAGTCAAGGGCTACAAGGCTCTCGGCAGCAAGTTCACCGCCAAGAAGATCAAGCGCGTGAGCCGCATTTCGCCGGCGGACCCGTTCAGCGACGGGAGCGGTGAAAGCGACAGCGAACTCGAAGAACCGAGTTTGTTCTAGGGAATTCATGGATCCTTCGCAACGCTCAGGATGACAACGGAATGGTAAGCTGTCATCCCGAATGCAATGAGGGATCCAGTTAAATTAATAACTGTGACTGGATTCTTCGAGGCCTACGGCCTCTCAGAATGACGAAGCCCCAAAAGGAGGCCCCGGAATAAATCCGGGGTGACAGTATAAAAAAACAGGCCAGTGGTGAGCCGGTCTTTTTGCATTTAAGAAAATACGTTATTTAAAATTTTGAATCACTAAAATCTCGATCAATCCATCCGAAAGAAACTTTCAGATAAAAACGTGGACCCCTTTTAAGTTCGTATGTATCCGTAACCACATAAGCATACGATGCAGAAACTCTTAAGAGCACTAAATTGACGTTCAAATCGGCATGTGGCCTGAAATAAAACCTACGACCGGGACTAAAAGCAAACCAGTCCATCTTGTAGCCCACACTCACCGATACAGGAACCCAACCCTTCCAAAAGAAATATTCCACCGTCGGATTCAATAAGAAAAGCGATCCAAAAAAAACGTTCATCAGAACATCATCATCGCGGTGACCTTCACCACGCAACACAACAAACGGAAGGAAAGCAAAAGAAACAAACGAGTTTATTCCTGATACTCTATGGTCAAAATGACTCGTATCACTTCTATCCGAAATCATGTGGTAACTAAAAACATCAGCATTCAGATAAAGATTTTTCCCAACCGGAATTCCCCCTTCCAAGGTCATACTTAAATCTTCATTATAAACCGCTTTATCATTGACATGAGCAGTCCATCCCGTACCTTCACCTCCAAAAAAAAAGCCATCAGCAAAAGCATGGGAACAGAAGAACACCAAACAACATAGAACCACTATTCGATGCATAAATCATACCCTCCAAAATTTCCACACAAGATACTGTTAAAGAATATCTCTGTTCAAAAGTTCGCCGTGGCTGAGTTCCAAACGGCGGAAGGGGCTGTTCAGATAGAAGTCCGGGTTATGCGTTGCCATGAGGATGGTCGTTCCGCGGGCGTTGATTTCCTTGAAGATGCAGAACACTTCTTCGGCGTTTTTCGGGTCCAAGTTACCAGTCGGTTCGTCCGCCAAAAGCAAATACGGGTTGTGCACCATCGCACGGGCAATCGCCACGCGTTGTTGCTCACCGCCCGAAAGCGTATAAGGCATCGCAAAGCGCTTTTGCGTAATCCCCACAAGCGCAAGCGCGTCAAAGACAGCCGAATTAATCTTGTTGCTCGGAGTCCCCACAATGCGGAGCGCAAGCGCCACGTTTTCAAAAACGTTCCGGTCCGGCAAAAGTTTAAAGTCCTGGAAAATAATCCCCATCTTACGACGGAGCGCCTGGATTCTATCGTCCGGAGTGTTCTTGCTATCGTACAAAACGTTGTCCGAAAACTTGACCATCACCTGGCCACCGCGTTCATCGTCCGGGCGTTCGTCCATATAAATGAGTTTGAGCACCGTCGATTTTCCAGCACCGGAATGCCCCGTCAAGAAAACAAACTCGCCTTTGTTTATACGGAAGGTGACGTTGTTCAACGCCTTCCAGTTGGCTTCGTAAGATTTCGTGACATGGGTGAAATGAATCATATTATTCCGTCATTCTGATTTCGACGAGAACTTCCTTGCGCCATTTCTTGATGAGCTTTTCGAGCTTTTCGTTTTCCAAATGCGTCGCCGCCATCATCTCAATCTTGCCGTAATCTTCTTCGAGCGTAAGTTCGCGGACCTGGCGAGAATCGTCCAAGCGGAACAAGTGATAAGCCCCATCAATCAAGACCGGCTCCGAAATTTCACCGACATTCAAGTTCGCGACAGGATCGACATAAGCGGGTTCCATTTCATTGCGCTGGAACCAGCCGAGCAAACCGCCCTGGAAGTTGCTGGACTTGTCCTCGCTATAGGTCTTTGCGGCGGCAGCAAACTGTTCCTTGCTCTTGATACTTTTACGGAGAGAATCGGCGAG
Organism: Fibrobacter sp.; assembly: GCA_017965445.1. Lineage (GTDB taxonomy): Bacteria > Fibrobacterota > Fibrobacteria > Fibrobacterales > Fibrobacteraceae > Fibrobacter. The sequence goes on from JAGCPZ010000058.1 coordinate 36,476, forward strand.
AGCAACAACAGCCGCAGTATCCTTTGATGTCGGAATCGTACGCAAGAGAATTTGTGCAGAACGGACACCGTCTTCTTTACGGCCAAGCACGCGGGCAATGTGCCAGCCCAAGTCCGTCTTGACCGGAGTCGATGCATAATGGCCGTTTTTCAAACGTTCAATAGCCTTTTCAAAAGCCGGGTCCAAAAGACCACGCTTGAAATAACCGAGGTCTCCCCCCTTGGCGGCAGTACTATCCTGCGAATGGTTCTTGGCCAAAAGTTCAAAACTGATTCCAAGGTTCAAACTATCAATCAACGACTCGGCCACATGCTTCACGGAATCCACAATCATGGAATCCGGCTTCACCGGAATCTGGATGTGGCTCAGCAATACGCAGTTGAACTGGCGCGGCAGGGAATCCTTGTAATCCTTGTAGAAAAGGTCCACCTCTTTTTTCGTCGGGTGGATCGAGCCCACATGGAGCTGACGCACGCGGGAAATTTCCATGTGGTTGCGAATTTGCTTGCCAAGCTGCTCGCGGTACTGGATCATCGAAAGTCCAAGCTGCGCACGCACCGCCTTTTCGAGAGTCGCCATGTCAATCTTCTGGCTTGCTGCAATGGACTGGAGATGCGCCGTCACGCGCTGGTCCACTTCGGATTCCGTAATAACGATGGAATCGCGGTCGATGCGGCTGAGCAAAACTTTTTCTTCAATCATGCGGTCCAGCACAGCTTCTTTCTGCTGCTGTTCAGTCATGTTCGCTGCTTCGGGCGTATCCTGAAACCTGTAAAGGTTGTTCATGAATTCCGAACGCATAATCGGCTTGCCATCCACGACAGCCGCAATGCCTTCCATCAACACGGGTTCGGCAAAGCAGGCGACAGACAGAGCAAAAACAAGAGAGGCAATTCGATTACTAATCATTATTTTTCCTTTTCGCTAAGAACATTCATCTTCGTAATTATGGGAATACCCGTTTTCCATTCGTCCTTGAGTCGTTTCAAGACCACATTCTGATGTTCCACCCAAGCCCGCATAGAAACATCTTCAATGACTTCGTCGAGCGGTCGAGCATCGGCGGAATCCAAACGGCTTGTCACAATGGCAATTTTGGCAGCGCCATCGCAAACCTTCATCGGTGAAATGCGACCCACCACGGCACGTCTAATCGAAGGAATCATGCACGGATCCGGTGTTTTATCGACACCATCAAATTCCCTCATGCGCTTAATCAAACGATGGTTAGGCGGAATAGACTCAAACTTGGTATTCTTGAATTCCTTGTAATAAATAACTGCAGACTTCCAGTCGGCAAAAGAAAGAATGGCGCCGGAGACCGAGGTTTTACCGTTCAAGTACAAATTTTGGTTTTTATTATAAAAGTCAATTTTTTCGCCATCGCTCACCAACATCGTATCAAGGAACGTCTGCATGTAGTAATCGGCCACGATTTTCCGCTTTGTGCGTTCCAGCACGCGAACAAGCGTCGAATCCTTCAATATACCGTTTTTCACGGCCTGTTGGTAAATAAGTTCTTCGTCAATCCAACGTTGCAAAAACAAGATACGTTCGTTATCGCCCCAAGAATCCCAATCTGGAGCATACGTGTATATCTCCGACTGGTGCAACTTGGAATCACCCACCGTAACGATGACGGGGTCTTTTGTCTTGCAAGCGGCCAAAAACACCAGACAGAAGGCAAGAAATATACGGATAAGAGATTTCATTGCGACAAATTTAGAAAATTCGAGGCCAAGAAAGTAGTTAAAGCCTTCCAAAACGGCCTTTCAACCTCGCCAAATCGTCTTCTTCCACGACATCCTCAGCGTCGTTGCCCTTGCGCTTGTACCGCAAAATTTCAAAGTCCTCAAGCAAGGCCTTCGCTTGAAGATACAAATCGGCATATTCATCGTTATCAGTCGGGGTGCGGTCAATTTTTCCAAGGAGTTCACGAGCATTTTTGAGTTCGTGATCCTTAAGGTAACGGGCCTTCAAGTACGGGCGGAAAAATTCGCGGAGAGTATTGGCAGAACGGTTTGATTTATCGCGAGACGGGTCCATATTGAGTATAGCATGAGAATCGCCAGTGCCGTCCTGCGGTAAAGTCATATCTAAAGCATCCGCAACGGAAAGCAATCTTTCAAACAAAGTAGATTCTTTTTGGTATGCGGAGTGAACCGTTATTATTATTTTATTTCGGATTAGAGGTTTTCCGCTCACATTACGCATGTTTACGCTAAAATCTTTAAGCAGGTTCCAGCATTTCACAAACGCATCTGCTCCAACGAGCCCTGCCTCGTAGGTTGCACGAACAAGCGAAAGGCGGATTTCTTCGTCTTCGCTGCGGGCATTCGCTGCTAGACTCTTGAAGTCGCGAATCTTTTTGCCACGCGAGAATTCCAGCCCCGTAAAACGGACGCAGCGGTTGGCGTCAAGAGCATCGGCGGCAAGCGATTTTGCCACCCAAATTTTCAGCACCGTTTCAAAGCCATCGGAATAAAGCCCGCCCGTTTCGAGCATGTTCAAACGGTCGGCAATAAGCTGCTTCTTGTCTTCGGCCACTTGTACTTTGCTGTTTTCCAGACGTTTGCGGAACCCTTGCCAAAAACGAGATTCTTCAGCGTCCATCAACGCAGATTCACCGAGACGCCAGCCAAAGCGCATATCTTCGAGCGGAAAATCTATACCAAACGTAACCACAGCCGGACGCACCGCAAGGAACATGCGATAAGATCCCCATTCTGGGCTTATTTCAAGTTTGTACGGTTCTGAAAATCCAGGTTTCGAAACCACCAAATGCAATCGCAAATGATTTTCCTTATCTGGATTTACAGTCGGAACATCGATACTTGCGCCATTTGCGCCAGAGCGGATTTCCTTCGTATTCGAAAGGACTTCGTAAAGGAGCAACAGCGGAGCCTTATGCGGGAAGTTTTCGAGCGCAGCGTAAAATTCATCGTCAATAACAGTTCGCTTGGCTTCCAGCGATTTCTTGACTGTTTTCGGCATTTCACGAATCACAGATTCAATCATCCATTCGCGCCACTGCGAAATGGACATCGCGAATTTCGCCGGAGAAATCTCTGTCAAAAGTTCATAAGGCAAGTTGAGCGTGATGCCGTCGCAATCGCGAGTCGCGTCAAAGACCATTTCTCCAACGACAACGCGGTCGCCAATGCGGAAATGCTCGATGGAGCCGCCGAGCTGCGGAACAGGGGCATTTCCACGCTTGTCAATCCCGACTTGATCGGGATTCTCCTTTCTTTGCCGAGAAGGCGATTCCGGGACGATGCTCGGAATGACAATACGGTTCGAGAATCCGCTGTCACCCATCGCTGCAACACTCACGCCATTTCCGTTCATCGAAATCCAGTAGGCTTCATCGAATTTGAGGAATTGGTCGGTGTGCTCGCGAATGTAATCCTTGAGCGTTTTGATAGAATTGACTTTACCTGCAATTCGCGTGTAGTATTCCACAAGCGCATCTTCGCTTGGTGCAAGCCCAAACTGACGCTTACGTGCTTCCAGCGCATGGAGATTTTCGACAACACGGTCGTTATGCGTCATGAACGGGAAAGGTCGTGCCACCTCGCCCATCACCACCGCTTCGCGCCAGAAAATCTGGGCGCAATCCTCGGGATTCACGCGGGCGTAATCGATACGATGACCACGGCTAATCACAAGCCCTCTAAAGCTCACTTCTTCAACGGCTTCCACAAAACCGCGTTCCTTATTCCACGTGGGTTCAAACCAGCGACGCGTACAGAACTGTTCCGCCACCTGCATAATCCATTCCGGCTTGATTTCAGCAGCTTTCGTGAGGAAAATGCGGCTAGTTTCGCGGACTTCGGCACTGAAAAGCCACTCCACGCTTTTCGCATAAAGGTCGCTACCCGGGAAAACATGGGTTTCGCGTCCGCTCACCAAACGATAACAACCATTTTCGATATCGCGGTGCGCCACCCCGCCCAAGAATCCCGAAAGGAGCGCTATGTGCAAATTGTCGCGATGGAACGAATCAAATGGACAAATTTTATTTTCGAATTTTACATCGAGAATACGGCTGAACTGTTCGTACAAATCCACCCATTCGCGCAAGCGCAAAAAGTGCATGCTGTTCTTGTCGCAGAACTTACGGAGTTTATTCCAAGACTTACCATCCCATTCATCGCAGAACGCATTCCACATCGCAACATAAACGAGAAAATCGCTCTTGTGACCGCAGAATTTACGGTGCAGCTGACGGATGCGAGTGCGTTCAGGTTCATCGTTCGGCACCACACGCGGATCTTGGATGCTAAGCGCCGAGCACACGATAAGCGCAGGCTGCAACACGCCTGATTCACGGGCACGGAGCAATACCGCCGAAAGCGAAACGTCCATCGGGAGCCGCGTCATTTCGCGACCGAGCTTTGTCACATGGCCGCTGGAATTGTCCGCCGTGAGCGCACCCAGTTCAAACAACGTCTTATAAGCGCCACGGAATGCCGAATGCGGTGGCGACTGCAAGAACGGGAAGTTTTCCATTTCGAGGCCAAGGCTTCGCAACTGCAACACGACATTCGCCAAATTGCTTCGGCGAATTTCAGGCTCCGTAAATTCATCGCGGGCTTCAAAATTCTCGGGAGAATAAAGACGAATGCACACGCCGGGCTTCACGCGCCCCGCGCGTCCAGTGCGCTGCCGCGCGCTGGCCTTCGAAATCTCTTCGACGGGAAGCCCTTGGATTCTCGCCTGCGCATTGTAACGCGAGATACGCGCCATGCCGGTATCCACAACGTAAGCAATCCCCGGAATCGTAAGGGACGTTTCGGCAATGTTTGTCGCCAAGACCACACGCGTTTTGCTCGTGTGCTTGAAAATGCGACGCTGTTCCTCGGGACTCATGCGTCCGTACAACGGGAGCACATCGAACGTCGCCGCATCCAGCTCGTGGGCCAGTTCACCCGCCAAATCCTGGATGTCGCGTTCCGTCGGCAAAAAGCAGAGCAAGTGGTCGCGGTGCCGCGTTTCCAAATCGAGAATCGCATCACGAGCCTCTTCAATCAAACCCGAATCACCCTTGCCGGAGATATCACGGTCATGCCCAGGATCCTTCGACTCATTTCCCTTCGACAAGCTCAGGGAACTGAAGGTCGGTGAGCCTGCCGAACCGCCGAAATAATATTCCACATCCACAGGATACGTGCGGCCTTCGGCCTCCATCACGCAACTGTTGTCATAAAATTCTTCAAAAAGTTTTGCATCCAGCGTCGCCGATGCGACAATCAACTTGAAATCTGGACGCCGCGCAAGAACCGTCTTGAAAATGCCAAGCAAAATATCGATGTTCAACGAGCGTTCGTGCGCTTCGTCAATCATAATCGCATTGTACTGCCGGAACAAGCGGTCCTTACGGAACTCCTGCAACAGAATACCGTCCGTCATCACCTTGATGGGGGCCTCGTTCGTGCCTTGCTCCCAAAAGCGAATTTTCGTGCTGACTAAATTTTCGTCCTTGAGTTCTTCGCGCAAGCGGTCAGCAATGGAAATCGCCGCCAAACGCCGAGGCTCAGTAACGCCAATTTTAAAGGGAGACTCCGCGCGGCAAAACCATTCCAGCAAAAACTTCGGCAACTGCGTCGATTTGCCGGAACCCGTATCCGCCTTGACAATGATAACTTGATGTTTTTCTAAAAGCTCAAAAAACTCCTCCCGATGTTCAACAACGGGAAGCTCTGGGTATTCAATCTTTAAATCAGACAAAACCATAAAAGTGGTTAGTGATTAGTGGTTGGTGGTTAGGGCGACTTCGTCGCAGCTTGCAGTAAACAGTGATTAATGGTTCGGGATTAAATTAAAAATGAATAATTAAGAATCGAATTACCATTTTTAATCTTTCACTTTTAATTTTTCATTTTATTATCCTGTTTACTAACCACTGTTTACTAGCCACTACTCTTTAATATGCCCGCATTTGTCGCAGGTGAGTTTGTAGCTGTTATCGGGGTCAACTACCATCACGCCGTCACATTCCGGCACTTCGCACGGGAGTTCCCCCGGCATCACTTCTCTGTAAGTCTTTTTTTCTTCCATAATGCCCCGAATATAGAAATTCACCGCCCCGCCACTTCCTACAATATCTATTTTTCAGACATGGAAAACGCAAAGACAGTCAAACAATCGCAAGTAGAAACCCGCGACATCGTTCATCCCTCCGATGTAAACGCCTACAATTTCGTTTTCGGCGGACACATGATGTCACTCCTCGACAAAGCCGCCTGCATTGCCGCCTACACGCACGCAAAGCGCAGAGTCACGACGATTTCCATCGACAACGTGCGTTTTTTCAAGCCTGCAACTATCGGCACCATTCTCACCATCAAGGCTTCCGTAAACCGCGTGTTCAACACGTCCCTGGAAGTCGGTCTCAAAGTCGTAGGAGTCCATCCGCAAGTGTCTTGGCAACCCGAAGTCATCTGCCACGCCTACATGACATTCGTCGCTCTCGATGAAAACGGCAAACCGACAGCGATACCTTCGATTATTCCCGAAACCGAAGACGAAATCCGCCGTTTCGAAGAAGCCGGTATCCGCCGTGACGCACGAAAAAAACTCGCAGAACAACTATCAAGCAAGTAAAAGTCAATTTTTTAGCCCGATTTTATCCACCCGTACCTATAAAAAGACGATAAGCCGCATTTTATAGGTACGATTCGGTGAAAAAAAACTCTCCTACTCTGGTTTACAACAAAACAAGAAGCATATAAAACAAAAAAAACTTAAAACATATGCATTTTTCACTAAACTTCAGCGTTTTTTAGAGCAGATAAACTAACAAAATACCTATAAAAAGACATTTTTTCCAATTTTATAGGTACACAAGTTCAAATGCAACGAGAACAGTACCTATAAAAAACACATTATTTCAGTTTTATAGGTACCCCCAGCACAAAAAACACAGCAAGTCGCCACGAGACACATCGCGAAGCAACCACATCTTTCAACTCTAGTCACCGTCATTCCGAACATAGCGAAGTTGTTACTTTTTATTCCAATTCAAGACTTAACTGGATCCTTCGGGGGAATCCCCTCAGGATGACAAAAGAGCATCTCCCGTTCGCTCGTCTGCATCAATCGTCTTTAGTCAGTACTCTCTCGTCTAATTAGAACACTGGTTACACCTGAAAACATTTTCATAAAAAAGACCCTTTGAGGCCGTTTTCAACGTTTCTAATTTTTTCCGACAAATGCAAAAGGTTCAAGTCAAGGATCGTTCGCTGATAAGCCTCTCGTGGCCGCTTATCCTCACGTTTGCCGTGGGCATGATTCAGCCCATGATGGACAGCTGGTTCTTGTCGCGCACTTCCGAAACCGCAGCCGCAGGCGTCGGCGCCATGCTCCCCATTCTCGGAGCGCTTTTCACCGCCCTCCACGCCTTCTCGCAATCCGGCGCAAGCATCGTCTCGCAGTACATCGGCGCCAAGCAAAACAGCCATGCCAACAGCACACAGACCATGGTCCTCTTCGGGAGCGTCCTGCTCGGTATTTCGCTCACACTTATCGTCTATCCGCTCTCCGGCTCAATTCCTCGCTGGATGGGACTCACCGAAGCCCCCGCCGTTTACGCGCAACAGTTCCTCAGCGTTGTCTCGTTCGGGTTTGCATTCCGCGCTCTGCAAACCATCCTCACCGCCCTCATCGCCACCCACGGACTTACTATCTGGAACCTCGTCGGCAACACGCTCACCATAGCAAGCAACGCAGCACTGAACGTCGTGTTTCTCGAAGGATACTTTGGAATCCCTAAAATGGGCGTACACGGAGTCGCTCTCGCTACAGCGCTTTCGTGGCTCATTTCTTCGATTATTCTCTGGTTGGTGCTCAAGTTCAAGGTTCACCACCACAGCCATTCCCGCGACTGGAAGCGTTCCCGCATTCTTCTTCCCGACTGGATTCGCATAGGCCTCCCCGCCGCCGCAGAACCCATCAGTTTTCAGCTTTTCCAAGTATTCCTCACCGCGATGGTCGTCTATGTCGGCACCACCGCCATGACCGCCCGCGTGTTCGCCGGGAACTTCGCGGCACTCTCCGTCATTCTCGGCGTCGGCCTCGGCAGCGGAAACCAAATTCTCGTAGCGCACCTCGTCGGTGCCCACGATTACGACAAGGCTAACCGCCGCGTACGCCAAACGCTCACCATCGGCATCATCAGCGGACTTTTACTCGCCATTATCGTAGCGCTCCTCGGCGAGCACCTGCTCAGGCTCTACACCGACAACCCCGAAGTTCTCAAACTCGGCCGGATATGCCTCTGGTGCGATGTCGCCGTGCAACCCTTCAAAGCCGTAAACTTTATCGTCACCACATCGCTCCGTGCTGCAGGCGATTCCAAATTCCCGGCCATTGTCGGCAGCGGCATGATGTGGACTCTCGGAGTCGCCACTTCGCTCATCCTCGCATTCGTCGTAGGGCTAGGCCTCCCCGGACTCTGGCTAGGCATGGCCGCAGACGAATTCTACCGTTCCATCGTGAACATTTGGCGTTGGAGAAGCGGCCGCTGGAAAAGCAAGGCCGTAGTTTAGTCCTTTATAGTACGGATACAAGCCCTATATAGGACAACATCACGCGAACTTCGACATGAAATTCGCCGACATACTCCGGCACGCGACAAAAATGTATATTCATAGAACAGTCGCCCTCGCCAGAAGCAATTGCACATGAAAAAATTTGACCTATCCAAAATTGTATTCCTTGTCGTCGCCTTGATGCTGACAATCGTTAGCGTCGTCCAAAGCGAAGACGAACTAAGCTATGGTGAAGTCGAAAAAAACGTCAACATGATTCTACTCCGCAACGGCAAACATTACTTTGCCTACATGGAAAATAATAAATGGATTGGCATAGATTATGTAGATTCTTCGGCCGTTCATTTGGATGACGGAGGAATTGCCTCTGTCAATGTAGATTTCGTGAGACTGTACGGGGGAATCGTCGGTCATGAAGGCACGCCGAGCATCACGGCAATTCGCGACCCGCAAGCAATTTCTTTTGACGAACTCGTCGGCAGCGGCAAAATTGCAGATTACGACCCCGAAAAACGCATATTCTTTGGGCCTCGCCTTATAAAAACAAAAAGCGCGACGTATTGCGTAACAAGGTACAGATACGGAGACTATCGTTTATATAAAAACGGAAAATTTTTAGGAAGCTACAAGACATCGCAGGAATTTGAACATGCAGCCGGATTCAATACGTTAAAGAAACCAAATGTTAATAGACGGGAAATACAATAGCGTTTCGAAAGTCGATAAAGCTATTAAAATGAAGAATTGATTACATAACAAAATCGGGTGAAACAAGCCCGTATGCAAACCTGCTGAAGCAGCGGTGTGGCAAAGAAAATATTACTTCACTATGCGTCTAACGCATACTGAGCATGAAAATTAAGCATTTTGAGCATGCTCCGAAAATATTTATATTATATGCAAAGCATTTCGGAGTGGTAAAATGAAACTCAAGTTTTTAACACTGTTTTCAATCCTTGCGCTCGCTGCGAGCGTGTTTGCGGAGAGCGCCATGAGCAACATTACGGTAAACCTGCGCTATACGGGTAAGAACGGGGCGGCAAAGAAGTTCGCCGAAGAGATGGTTTCTAGCGGGACGGTGGCAAAGATCCGTGCCGAGAAGGGCAATATCCGCTACGAATATTTCCAGTCGCTGGACGATCCCGAGACCATCCTGCTGATTGACGCATGGGAAAGCCAGGCAGCCATCGATGAGCACCATGCTTCGCCCATGATGAAGACGATTGCGAAACTCCGCGACAAGTACGACCTGAAAATGACTGTCGAACGCTACACGCCCGACAACACCATGCCCAAGACTGACGAAAAGTTCATCAGGAAGTAAGTCGCGACAATGCAACGCCCGCGCGCTGTTTGGCGATAGGGCGACCAGCGGGAAACAGCCTACGCCAGCGTCACCTTGAAAAATTCCACGTTCATTTCGCGGTCGGCGAGCGGCACAATCTTGCGACTCTTGGGAATGTCGTAATCGAACTTCTGGTCCGAAACGAACGTCAACAGCGAAGACTGTTCGATGAGTTTTGAAATGCCCTTTGCGCTGTCGTGCTTGATGAAGGTGACATCGGGAATCTTTTTGCGCTTGACCTGCTCCCAGAAACCCACGTTACTGCGCTGGATGATGGTTTCGCCCCTGAGTTCACGGAGCCGTATGGACTTGCGATTGGCGAGCGGGTGTTTTTTCGGAAGCGCAATCGAAAGCCGCTCCTGCATATACCTTTCGGCGCGGTATTTCTTTGCGCGCGGGGCCTTGAGCGTGATGCCGATATCCGCCGTGCCTTCGTTCAATGCCTTCAGTACGCCCGCCTCGTTGTCGATAATCTCGTAAGTGACCTGCGCACCGGGGTATTTCTCCTGCAGTTCCTGCACCATCCGCATGGCCGGGAGAATGGCCACCGACGCGATGGAAAACATGCGCGTACCCGCTCCCTGCGGGCTTACCTTTTCCATCATTTCGCCCTGCAATTCCATGATGCGTTTCGCGTATTCGGCGACAGTGCGACCTTTCTCGTTCAGCTCGATGCGGTTCTTTTTGCGCTCAAAGAGCGGAGCTCCGATTTCGTCTTCCAACTTCTTGAATGCGCGGCTCACCGCCGGCTGCGAAGTGTAGAGCTTGTCCGCAACGGCCGAAAGCGTCCCGTATTCCAGGAACCCGGCCAGCAATCGCAAAATGTAGGTCTCGACAAACATAAAAAGCCCCTTTTGGGGGGAATATAATAAATCTGCTATGCGTCAAGTGAATAGTGGGAGTTTAAAACTTACCCACAGGAACAACCTTGATGGTGTAGCCTTTTTATTCAATAAATGCACTGTATTGGATAAAAAGGCACTTTTTTATCCAGTTTGATTAAATTATTGTACGTTTTTCGGGGGTAACTCCACTCCCTAAAACCCTTCAAAAAATAGAAAATTGACATAAATTGCATGAGTGACCATATCCCCAAAAATTATTTCTAGTGATGACGAAACGGAAACTAACTGCGGTATTATTGGGGCGCGATGACGGTCGCGACCACGATCAGGAATGGAGCAGAGTCTCGTTCATGCTGCCGGTTCGGTAGCCCTGCAGGTCCAGCGACACGTACGCAAACCCGATGTTCTTGAAAGTCGCGAAAATCTGTTCGCGATTTTTTAGTACCGTATCGAAATTTTCGGGCAGCACCTCGATGCGAGCGACGTTTTCGCCGTGGATGCGCACCCGCAGTTGCTTTATTCCCAATGTCCGCAAGAATTCTTCGCCTTTTTCTACCATACGGAGTTTCTGTTCCGTGATGGTTTCGCCATATACAAAACGGCTGGAAAGGCATGCGAACGAGGGCTTTTCGGCGGTCGGCAAGTTCAACTGCCTGGAAAGTTCCCGGATATTCGCCTTTGAAAACCCGCAGTCCCGCAGGGGGCTCCTGATTCCCAGTTCGGCGATGGCGCGGTGGCCCGGCCTGTAATCGCGATTGTCGTCGGTGTTGGAGCCTTCGCAGATGTAGCGGAGCGAAAGCTCGTCGGCGACTTGCCCGATTAGGCCGAATACGGATTTCTTGCAGAGGTAGCAGCGGTCCTTGGGATTCTGCGCGAAGCCTTCGATTGAAAGTTCGTCGTGTTCGCGGACAACGTGGGCGATGTTTTCGCGGGCGCAAAAATCCTCGGATTCCCGCAGTTCCCTTTCCGGGAAGGATCTCTGCCGTACGGTCACGGCAACGGCGCGGTCGCCCAGCACATCGTGGGCGACTTTCAGCAGGAACGTGGAATCCACACCGCCAGAGAAAGCCACAGCGACGCTTTCCAGATTCTGCAGGTATGTTTTAAGCCGCTCTAGTTTTTCCTGAAGCATTAGCCACCGACCCGCTTCAAACTTTCGACATACGCGTCTATCTTGCGCAGTTCTTCGGGGATGTTCAGCCCCTGCGGGCACTTGGGACTGCACTGGTTGCAACCGGTGCAGTGGTTCGCCTGTCGCAGTTTCGGCACGCTTCTGTCGTAGCCTACCAGGAATTCCTTGCGGGCCTTGCGATAGTTTTCGTCATGGACGCCCGATGCGATACGGCCCTCGTTTACGCACTTGTTGTAGTGCACGAATATTCCCGGGATGTCGATGCCGTAGGGGCAGGGCATGCAGTACTTGCAATCGTTGCAGTTTACCGTGGGGTATTGCATCATCAGGTCCGCCGTGTCGAACAGGAACTTGAGTTCTTCGTCGTTCAGGGGTTTTAACGGCGAATAGGTGCAGAGGTTATCCTGCAGGTGTTCCATGTAGGTCATGCCCGAAAGCACCGAGAGCACCTTGGGGTATGTTCCCGCGAATCGGAAAGCCCAGCTCGCCACGCTCGCTTCGGGGGCGCGCTGCTTGAGGCGTGCCACCACGTGGTCGTGGACGTTCGAGAGACGCCCTCCCAGCAAGGGTTCCATGATGACTGAGGGAATATTGCGTTTCGCCAGTTCGTCGTAAAGGTATTCCGCGTTCACGTTGGCTGTCCAGCCCTTGTTTTCGGCGGCGTGTTTCCAGTCTAGGTAGTTCAGCTGAATTTGTACAAAATCCCAGTGGATTTCGTTGTGGAGACTGAGCAGGTAATCGAATACTTCCACCTTGCCGTGGAACGAGAATCCGAGATTGCGGATGCGTCCTGCTTCGCGTTCCTTTTTCAGGAACTCGATGAGTCCGCAGTCGAAAAAGCGCTGCTTCAAAAAGGGAATGCCCGTGTCGCCGCCTACGTTGTGCATCAGGTAATAGTCGATGTAGTCCGTCTTCAGTTTTTTCATGGAGGTGCGGTACATTTCTACCGAGGCGTTGTAGAGTTCCTTACCCGTAAGGCCCGAGAGCGCCATCCTGTGGTTGCTCATCTTGGTGGCAATGTAGTAGCTGCTTCGCGGGTGGCGGCTGAGAGCGATGCCGGTAGCGTCTTCGGATTTGCCCTTCATGTAGGGTGGAGCCGTGTCAAAGTAGTTCACGCCGTGGGCAAGTGCGTAATCCACGAGTTTGTTCACCATTTCCTGGTCGATTTCGCCCTCGTCGTTTGTGGGCAGGCGCATCATGCCGTAACCGAGTATTGATACCTTGTCGCCCTTTTCGGTCGTGCGGTAGGTCATGGGGCCCGTGGGTTCCATGTTCGGCTTGGGGGCAGAGGCGGCGTCCTTCTCGTTTGCGAAAAAATTGCAGCCCTGTAGCAGGGTGGAACCCGCGAGTCCAGCGCCCAGCGTGCCGACTCCAGCCAGCTTGAGAAATTCGCGACGGTTGATTCCGTTGTTTTTTTCTTCGGCCATAAAAATCTCCTGTTACACCTTGCGGTGCATTTCGTGGCCTTCCACGTAAATCGCGCTTACGGGGCGGGCGGGGCAAAGGTTTTCGCAGGCGCCGCATCCGATGCAGCGTTCCGTGTTCACTACGGGAATCTTGCGGGAATTCGGATCGTCAGGATCCTGGGCCACCATCTGGATGGCTCCCGTGGGGCAGTGCCTTGCGCAGTTGCCGCATTCCTGATGGTCCCTGTTCACGATGCACAGGTCGAATTGCCATACGGCGTGGCCTATCTGCGTGGAAGACTTGTCGGCGAGGGGAATTTCGCGGATGGCCCCAGCCGGGCAGACGGTGGAACAGCGGTTGCATTCGGGGCGGCAGTAGCCCTTCTCGTAACTCATAAACGGCTTGAGGTCGCGGCCCGCAAAAAGCACGTTGTTCTCGCAGTTCGCGATGCAGAGCCCGCAGGCGGTGCAATGGCTTTGCAGGTTCGCGTAGCTCTGGGCACCCGGCGGTACGATTTTGCCGAAACGTTCCGGCGCGACCTTGTCTTGAATCGGGGCGAGTCCGCCTTCGCCCTCGTCTTCGAGATTCACCTTGGCGCTGTCCTGTGCGCGAACGCCCGCAATCGAGCCTGCGGCAAGGACGGTGGCTAGTCCCAGGAATTTGCGGCGGGAAGTATCGACCTGCGGGGCTGAAGTTTTTTCGTCGCGCTTGTGGCCCGGGATTACGGGTGTCAGGCGGAGAGCGCCCTTGTTGCAGTTGCCGATGCAATCCATGCAGACGACACAGCGGCTATAATCAAATGTCCCGGACTTGGAATCGATGCAGGAACTCTTGCACTTGCGTTCGCACATCCCGCAGTGAATGCACTTGGATGTATCGACGACCGGGCGGAAGATGGCGAAACGGGAGATGAGCCCCAAGAAAGTCCCCACGGGGCAAACCGTGTTACAGTAGGCGCGTCCCTTGAAAAACGCCACGGCACCGATAATCACGAAGGTGGCGATAGCGATGCCCAAGGCGATGCCGCCTTTCAGCAAGACGTCCACCTCATAGAACATGTAGCTGTCGAGGCGTTCGGCCATATAGGCAAGACCGTTGTTCGCAAGCTTGTAAATCGGCGAAAGGATGTAGGTGGCGATGCGTCCGTAGGCGCTATAGGGAGCGATGAGCGCTGCCGCCGGGAACGATGTTGCAATTCCTACGACAAACAGTGCGAAAATCCCGTAGCGGGGAATGCGTTTTTCGTTACTGAACTTGAACTTGCCGCGCTTGCCTTTTTTACCGCGGTTCCCGAGCCAGGAAAAGATATCCTGGAACACTCCCAGCGGGCAAATGACCGAGCAGTAGAGACGCCCGCATAGGAGCGTAAGCACCACTACGAATAAAATAGCGGCCACGTTCAGCGCGAGCACGGCGGGCAGAAACTGCACCTTGGCGAGCACGCCGAAATATCCCTGAAGGACTCCCGTGAAATCCAAAAACAGGAGCGTCACCAGCGTAAAGCAGATGAGCGCGAGGGTAATCCTGATTTTTCTCAGCATTTGTCCTCCCGGTGGAACTTGCGCATGACCAGGTCGTGCATGTCGCGGATGGAAGTTTTGGCTTTTTCGGCCAGGGCCTTTACGTCGTCGAATTCGGGCTTTACCCGCACCACGTTCCCGGTCGAAGACTTTTTGACGCGTGCCTTGCCGTATTCGGTTTCCACCTCGAAGAATTCCCGGTCCATGCAGTTCCGCTGTACGGGAATGCGACGGAGCCCTACCGTGGAGGTGTGCGTGAATATGGCGGTCTCGATTTGCGAAAGATGTTCACCGTCGGCGATGGCACGCAGAAGCACGCCGGGGCGGTTCTTCTTCATGAAGCAGGGAATGTAATGCACGTCGCGAGCGCCCGCCTCGAAAAGCTTTTCCATGGCGTACCCCAGTTCTTCGGGAGTGGAGTCGTCGATGTTTGCTTCCAATGCGTAAACGCTACAATCCGCGGGGCCGGAACCCTTGCCGGATTCCTCCTCGATAATCTGTACCCGCAAAAAATTCGCCCGGCCAAAGTCCCGCGTACCAAGCCCGATGCCGGTTTTTAGAATCTTGTAACCCGCGGGGAGCTTGTCGCTTGTCCGCAGTGCAGCCACGATGCCGATGCCCGTGGGCGTAACCATCTCGCCAGCCGTTTCTGTCGGGCGGAGAGCGATGCCGGCCGATTCCGCGATGTTCACCACCGCAGGCACGGGGACGGGCAACTTGCCGTGTTGCGTCTGCACGAATCCCGTACCTTCGTTCAGGCCCGTGACGATGCACCTGTCGATTCCCAGGTCATCTACCAGGACGGCTACGGACAAGATGTCGATGATGGAATCGATTGCCCCGACCTCGTGAAAGTGAACTTCTTCGATTGCGACGCCGTGAGCCTTAGATTCGGCCTCGGCGATGATGCGGAAAATTTTCTTTGCGGTTTCAAGGGCACGAGGCGAAATTGCACCATTGTTTGCAGGGGATGCCGAAGTGCCTGCCGCACGGTCCAAAATCTCGTAAACCTCGGACAAATGGCGATGCTCATGATGATGGTGATGATGACCTTCATGACATTCTCTCGTCTCTCCTCTCTCGTCTTTCGTCTCGTTATGCTCCACATAACCTTCCTCGTGAGAATGCACGTGGTCTGCGTCATGGCCGTGAACATGTACCGAAAACGATAGCCCCGCAATGCTGTAGCTGTTCGCGCGCTCCACATGGACGTGGACGCCATCCAGGTTCAGGCAGGCGATGGCCGCATCCAGTTTGTCGCGGGAAGCTCCCAATTCCAGAAGGGCGGCAACCGTCATGTCGCCGCTGATACCGCAAGAACCGTCGAGATAGAGTGTTTTCATAGGAGTGTGAAATGTGGAGTGTGGAGTGGTTGGTGGTTAGTGGTTGGGACCGAAGGCCGTTGGTTATCAGTGGTTGGTGATGAGGACTGAGTGTCAGATTATTTTATTTGCAGCATTCGGAGTGCGGCGATGGCGGCGCCAAAGCCGTTGTCTATATTCACGACGGTCACGCCCTCGGCACAGGAATTCAGCATGGTGAGGAGTGCGCTAATCCCGTCAAAGGATGTACCGTACCCGACCGACGTAGGCACGGCAATGACGGGCGATTTCACGAGGCCCGCGATGACTCCCGGCAGGGCGCCTTCCATACCGGCGACAGCGATAACGATTTTCGATTTGCGGATATCCCCAATTTTGGAAAGCAGGCGGTGCAGCCCCGCAATTCCCACGTCGAAATGGCGGTTGACCTTCACGCCGTAAAATTCCAGCGTCTGCGCGGCTTCTTCTGCGACGGGCAGGTCGGCTGTTCCTGCGCAGCATACGGCTACGGGCCCGAGGTTCACGGCCCGTTTGAGCTTGCCAGCGGAGCGCCCGCGTTTCTGCTTGGCGGGAGCGTCACCCAAAAGCGAGATGACCCGCGAAATACTGTCGTACCGAATTTGTTCACCCGCATCGGTGATGAACTTTGCCTGCTCGGCGCTGCATTTTGTCCCGAGCACGCGGCAACCCTTTTCCCGGAACTTCCGCAAAATCCTGAGCAACTGTTCGGGCGTCTTGCCTGCGCAATAAACGGCCTCGCCGGTCCCGGTACGCGCTTCGCGGTCAGTATCGAGCTTCGCAAAGCCCAGGTCTTCGTATTTCTGCTTTTGCTTCGGGGTCATATTTTAAATATATACAAATGGTAGGAATAAGGACGAAAAAAGAACTGTAACTTTTAGTAAGGTTTCCACTTGTCAGCGTCTTTTTCCGTACCGACCTGGAACTTGGAAGATGGCGCAGCAAAATCGATTTCGTCGGTTGCGGGGGCTGGCGTTTCGGCAACGGCATTCGTTGCATCTGTCTGCGCAGGGTCTGATTCCGGCGCGGTTGATGTTGAATCGTTCCGTACAAGGTTCGGGGCGTTTTCGGGATGGACCTCTTTTTGCGAGCGTCCCTTGTACCGCCTTGCCGCGAGCAGTCCTGCTTCAAAAAGCAGGTAGGTGGGCGTGCCAAGCATCAGCTGGCTCACGATATCGGGCGGAGTGAGAAGCGCCGCGAGCACGAGAATCGCGACCACCACGTAGGGGCGCTTGCTGCATACGGTTTCGTAGCTCACGATGCTCGCACGGATAAGCGCGTAGGTCACCAGCGGAAACTGGAACATGCAACCGAAGGCAAGGGAAAGCCAGAGCGCGAGTGTCACCAGGTTCGATACGCCAAAGACGGGCTGCAACGATGTACCCGCGAAACTCATGCCGAACTGCACGATTAGCGGGAAACACACAATCAGGCAGAACGCGACACCCGCGATGAACAGGAGCGATGTCAGGCAAACGATGGAACGGATAAAGCGTTTCTCGTTATCGTATAGCGCGGGGAGCACGAACTGCCACATGTTCCAAGCGATAACGGGCGAACAGACGACAACGTCCAGGAGGGCCGCAATTTTCAATTGCAGCAGGAACACTTCCATGGGGGAAAAATAGTGGAGCGTGAGCCCGCCCTGCAATGCAATCTGTTCGCAAAAAAAGTCCAGCAGGTAGGGAGATGCGATAAACAGCGGAACGATGCCAATGCCAAGAGCGATAAACGAACGGATTAGCGCCCGCCGGAGCGCCTCCAGGTGCGAAATCAGCGTCGCCTCTTGATCCTGCTTGCTGGTCATAGTGAGTGGTTAGTGATTAGTGGTTAGGATCGCGGTTACCGAGTCATCCTTCAAGTGGTTGGTGGTTAGTGGTTGGTGGTTAGGATTGCAAATAGAACGTTTTTTTACATTCCTGTTTACTAGCCTCTGTTTACTAACCACTAAATTCATTCCTGTTTACTAACCACTGTTTACTAGCCACTGTTTACTGCTCACTCTTTTCAGCGGCCTTCTCGGCCGTCTTCTGCAGGTCTTCGGCTTCTTCCTTTAGCGCTTCCTTCGCCTTCTTGTACTCATTTTGGGCCTTGCCCAATGAACGGGCCAGTTCCGGAATGCGCTTGGCCCCGAACAGGAGCAGAACAACGAGAACAATCAGGATAATTTCGGGGATTCCAAGTGACATATTGAACCTCTTTTTTCTGAATATAACAACTTACAGTTCAATGATTCGGTACTTGCGGTTGCCCATCTTCAGTTTTTCCATGGCGGTCAGCTGGTGCAGGCCCTCGCGGGTCTCGATGCGCTCCTTAAGGTCATGAAGTTCCTTAGGCGGGAGTTTATAAACCATATCCACGCTGGCCTGGTCCACCGCCAGAATGTCGGTGGAAGCGAGAATCCCGATGTCGCGGCACTTGGGTTCTTCAGCGGCAACGCCCGCGCAGTCACAATCCACGGACATGCGGCGCAGCACGTTGATAAAGCAGATGTGTCCCTTGAAAAAGTCGCAGGTCGCCTTCGCGGAATCGGCCATGGTTTCCATGAACAGGGCCCCGGTCGTTCTCCAGCCGGCTTCGCCGCCCGCTTCCATCTTGGTGGGGCCACCCTTTACGTACTCGTGAATCATCTTTTTCCCAAGCTGTCCGCCCGCGCAACCGATGGCGATGTTCTTCATGGAACCGCCGAAACCGCCCATGGTGTGGCCCTTGAAATGGGTGAGCACAATCATCGAATCGTAGTTCTTGATGTGTGCGCCCATGGACATTTCCTTGAAAATCAGGCCGTCCTTTACGGGGAGCATCACTTCGCCTTCTTCATCCATGATATCTACGTCGCAGAAGGTCCAGCCGTTCACCTTCAAGGTTTCGCGGTGCTGTTCAGTGGTGTAGCGGGCGCCCTCGTACCAGGTGTTGGTCTCCACAATTTTCGAATCCGGGACCTGCGCCTGAAATTCCTTGACCCACTCGCGGGGCAAGATGTTCGGGCCGTGAGGTTCGCCGGTGTGCAGCTTGATGGCCACGCGACCGGTAATGCCCTCGTTGATTTTCTTGTACAACTTGATAAGGCCAGCGGCACTCAGGTCCTTGGTGAAATAGACGTTCGAGACATCCTTGCCGCTCTCTTTCTGTTCCATGGAACCTCCTTTTGCAAAGGCGGGAGTGAATACAGCAGAAGCGAGTGCTGCTACGCCTGCGGTTTTTAAAAAGTCTCTTCTATCCATAAGGTTAGTGGCTAGTGATTAGTGGTTTGAGGCAATCTACGCCATTTGCCTTTCGGGTCTTTCCAGAGAAGCACGCCAAGCCAGATGACAAGCCCGAGCGCCACCACGGAGAACCCGAGGAAAGAGTCGTTCAGCATGTCGGCTGCGGCGGGCGTGAAGTATTCCGCCTTGACTTCCGCGTATTCGAACACGGCGTCGATAAACCACATGAGAGATGCTCCCCAGTAGAGGTAGCACAGCGTGGAGATTTTCATTTCGTCCTTTGCACCTCCCCTGTACCAGAACACGGTGGCGACGACTGCGGCAAAAACGGTAATGAGTAAAGTCATGGAAACCTCCTACTTGTCCTGGACCTTTACGGTGGCGGGTTCTGCCGAAACCATCCGGCTACGTACAAATTGCACCAACGCCCAGGAAAGTGTGACGAACGCGGCCATGGATGTGCCCACTGTCGCCATCTCGTGATAAACCTCACTCAGGGCTTCCGGGTCGGTAGCCGCCGTGAGGAACGGGTAGAACGGCTGGATTTCGCCATGCCACAGGTGTTCGAAGGCAAGCAGGACAGAACCACCCCACAAAAGCTTGGAAAGAGACTTTAGCTTGACGTAGAAAGGTTGGTGAGCGTCGGCGGAAATGGCTGTTTCCAGGGCCTTGCCTTGGGCTTCGACCTTTTTACTGCGGTGCTCCAGCACGATGTTGACGATTGTAACGATGGCAGCTTCGGCTGCGGGGACCACAAAACAGGCCATAGGAACTCCTTTCGTATAATTTCTGTAAGAAATATAATACTTAGAGTCAATCCCAGGTACATTTTTTTTGAAAAAACAACATAGCAAACCATTTCCCAAACGAATCATATAAACTATGTATATTCCAAAACAGTACAAAACAAAAACAAGACTACCATTTTTCATTTAAATTAAAGAGCTTTTCTATAAAAAAAATCTATATGACACATCTTGACGACCTTCGCGCCACTTCCTACTAACCACTAACCACCAACCACTAATCACTAACCACTATTTACTATCTTTGTGCCATGCCGTTCTACTCCGACGAAATCATCCAAGAACTCAAGAACCAAGCGGATATTGCGTTGGTCATCCAGCAGTTCTTGCCGCTCAAAAAGAGCGGTGTCAATCGATACGTCGGCGTGTGCCCTTTCCACGATGACCACTCCCCATCCATGACGGTAAACTCCACGCTGGGTATTTACAAATGCTTTGCCTGCGGTGCCGGTGGGGATGTTTTCAAGTTCATCGAGAATCACGAGAAACTGGATTTCAAAGGCGCTGTAGAATGGGTTGCGAACTTTGTAGGCTACGCGCTCCCGAACCTCGGCAACAACGCCAATACTGAAGTTCTTGAAGAACGCACGATGGTCCGCAAGCTGAACGAGCTTGCCTGCGCCTGGTTCGAGCAGCAACTGACGCTAAGCCCCAAGGCTCTTGAATATTTGAATAAACGCCACGTTTCCGAAGCAACGCGAAAAGAGTTCCACATCGGGTATGCCCCGACAGGGCGCGAAGGATTTATCGGATTCGCTGCACGCAACGGGTTCTCACCGCGCGATTGCGTCAAGGCGGGGCTTGCCGTCGAAAAAGAGAACGGCGGTATTGCAGACAAGTTCCGTGACCGCCTGATGATAGCCATCCAGAACCTCTCCGGAGTCGTCGTTGCCTTTGGCGGTCGAGATTTGAGCGACCCCGCCACGAATGGGAATTTCAAGCCGGCAAAGTACATGAACAGCCCGGAGACAGCCCTTTACAGCAAGCGAGATATTCTCTTTGGGCTGAACCACAGCCGTAATGCTATCATGAAGGAGAATGCGGTCATCATTGTCGAAGGATATTTTGACCTCATCAGCCTTTACCAGAGCGGCGTGCAGAACGTCGTGGCAGCCTCGGGAACTGCACTCACCGAGAATCATGCTAGCATTCTCGCCCGCTACGCAAAAACAGCTTACCTTGTATTTGACGGAGACGCAGCCGGCCAAAATGCAACACGACGCAGTCTCGAAATCGTGCTCCCCAAGGGCCTTTCGCCAAAAGTTTTTGCGCTCTCGCGGCCAGACGGCACCAAGATTGACCCGGACAACTTCGTAAATGAACAAGGCCCAGACGCTTTTAGGCAAGCGCTAAAGTCCGCCGAAGACTGGCTCAGCTATCTCGGTCGCACCATGCCAAACCGCAGTCCCGAAGACCGAGCTGCGTTTATCACGCAGGCAAAGACACTCATCAAGAGCATCGAGAACACGGAACTTCGCAACCAGTATTTAAAGCTTGTTTCCGAGCGTTACAGCACGACGCGTTCCCTCGCAGGCATCAAGGTTTCGCACCCAAAGCGCGTCGAAAAAGCAAGCACGCCCGAGCAGCCCGCAGCACCACAAGTAAGCGTTCCGTGGGAACTCTTGTCGCCAATCGAAGTGCGCTTTGCAAACCTTCTTTATCGCAACCCCACCCTTCTCGACCGTGCCGCAGAATACTTCGACATGGACTTTGCCGCCAGCGGAATCCAGATTTTTGATTCTCCGCTCATCGATGAATTTATCCAGTCGATTCTCGCGCAATATGCCGAAACAGGAGGGTTTTCGCCGAGAGCCTTGTACGAAACGCTATCGCCACAGCTGCAACTTTTCCTGGAGCAACTCCCCGAAGAAACGTGGAAAACGCCGAATGAGATTCTCGAATTCTACGACACCCTTGCAGTACTTACGCTCCACCTTTGCGACCGCTACAAGAAACTCATCCCGCTCGATTCCGATGCCGGCATGAGACTCCGCATGCAGTTGAGCAAGTTCACGCAGAATATTCAAATTTTGGCGAAAAAACGTCGCATAATGACTATTACGCCGGACGTTTTCGCCGAGCAGATTATCCAGAGCAAGTCGCCGCTCATCGAGCTTTACACAGAAATTAACGAGCTAGCAATGAACGGAGGGAACGGTGCGCAGTACACTCAGCCCGCGCAGTTCTCGCAGCCAGCTCCCGCGCCAACCCCGGCGCAACCAAATTCGCCGCAGTCCGCAATTCCGCAAGCCGAAATGCCACCGGAGATGGAATCGTCACCATACGATGGCGACAATCAATTTGCTGCAAGCGAACCTCCCGAAATGCCACCGGAAATGGAAGCCCCGCCGCCCTCATTCGACCAGGACGAAGAGCCCTATGTCCCTGACGAAGAACCCTACGTCCCCGATGACGATTTCGGTGCAAGTGACGACTTTGGCTAAGCCCGCAAGATTTTAAAATAAAAGAGGAAATATGTTATCCATCAAGAACCTTAAAGCAAGCATTGAAGACGGCACCCAGATCCTGAAGGGGATCAATCTTGAGGTCAAGCCGGGAGAAGTCCACGCCATCATGGGCCCCAACGGCTCTGGCAAAAGCACGCTTTCCAAAGTGATTGCAGGCCACCCCGCTTACCGCGTGGATGGCGGTTCCGTGGAACTGGACGGCAAGAACTTGCTCGAAATGGAAATCAACGAGCGCGCCAACTCCGGCCTTTTCATAAGCACGCAGTACCCGACCGAAATTCCGGGCGTGAACAACGTGGAATTCTTGAAGATGGCGCTGAACAGCAAACGCGCCTTCCTCGGCCAGCCCGAAATGGGCGACGAAGATTTCAAGAAGCTCTGCGAAGAAAAGATGAACTTACTCGAAATGGACGAACGTTATCGTGAACGTGGCGTAAACGACGGCATGAGCGGTGGCGAAAAGAAACGTAACGAAATCCTCCAGATGGCGATTCTCGATCCAAAGGTGAGCTTCCTCGACGAAACAGACTCCGGTCTCGACATTGACGCCCTCCGCATTGTGGCAAACGGCATCAATCACATCATGTCGCCCGAAAAGGCGGTGATTCTCGTAACGCATTACCAGCGCTTGCTGGACTACATCAAGCCTACTTACGTTCACGTGCTCCGTCACGGCAAAATCATCTTGAGCGGTGGCCCGGAACTTGCCCTCAAGCTCGAAGACCAGGGTTACGACTGGATTGAGGAGAAATAATGGACGCACTCACCCGTATTCGACAACTGGGAATGCCCCGCCGTAACAACGAGCTGTGGACATTCTTCCCCGTAGCAAAAATCCCGACGCAGGAATTTCCGGACGCATGCGCTAGCGAAGATGATTTTTCTAAAGAGAATGACTTTGCGGCATTACTCCCGCTCGCCAAGAACGCACGCACAATGAAGCGGACGATTCCCGACGGCGCCGCCGAAATGGCCATGCTCAAGTGCAACAATGACTTTGGTCACACCGTCTTAGACATCGGCAAAGGCGCCAAGGTGAGCCTCGAAATTCTCGACAACAAGGTCGCCCACGACATTGCCGCAGAACGCTTCGACTTGAACATCGCCGAAGACGCCGACGTGGAAATCTTCTTTGCAAACCCGGCCTGCGATTTGCCGCTCCGTTTCAGGCACTTCAACATCAACCAAGCCGCAGGCTCCACCGTCCGATTTTCCAGCATCTGCCGCGACACCGCCATCGGGCGCATAAGCGTTGAATGCCACCTCAAAGGTGAAGGTGCAAACTTCGATTATCGCAGCCTCCATGTTCTCGATGGCGAAGCCTCGCAGCACAGCCGCCTCACCATCTACCACGAAGCACCGCGCACCACGAGCACCCAGCTCGCCCGCAACCTGCTTTCGGGGTCTGCACGCGTGAGCTACGACGGAAGCGTGATTGTCGGCTACGACTGCACGGGAGTGAACTCCAGCCAGCTCGTGAATACCATCCTCATGAGCGAAGATGCAAGCGTCTCCGTGAAGCCCGTCCTCAAGATTTATCACGACGACGTGGAATGCACCCACGGCAACACCGTCGGCGAACTCGATGCCGAACAAATGTTCTATCTCGTGAGCCGCGGCATCCCGAAAAAAGCAGCCCAGGAAATGCTCATGCGCTCCTTTGCACAAGAGACGTTCCTCCCGCTCCCCGACAGCCCCGCCAAAAAACGGCTGATGGACAGTCTTTAAACGAGAGAATCTCTTTGGGCTACAGAAAGAAAGGCGACGTTTGTCGCCTTCTTTTTTTGATAAGAGAGATACTTTACCAAAGCCACATTTGCAAAGATATGTAAAATTTCATATAAAAATATTACGTAAAAACAACAAATATCTATATTTACCCAAAACCCTTAAACAGGAGTCTGTATGAATCCTAACAAAATAGGTGTAGTCCTTGTCTTTTCTTTGAGCTTTGTTCTTACATCATGCTGGCCAACTGATTCTGATTCAAATTCAAGTAAATGTAATTTTGCGGAAACAGACAGCGAATGGGTTTACCAAACGTCCAGTAACTACGAAGACGGTTCCACTGAATCTGATGTCAAAGTCACAGTAACGGATACTGGAGCCGTAGAACATTACAAATCAGTCAAGCGCGGCTCATCACTTCATACAGGGTGCGATAACCTCATGCCATCTGTAATGGGTACTGAAGAAAATCCCCAAACATCGACTTCGGACAAGTTTACAGGTACATTTTACTGCAAAAACAGTGAATACCATTCTGAATTTGACTATTACATCAATTTTAAAGACGAAAGTAGCCAATACAAGTCTCGCAAACAATTGTTCGATAAACACATGGAATCTTGCAAAGCAGCCGGTAAATATTACGGCGGCGGCCCTTTTTTCTAGTAGTGTTTGTGCGCAAAGATGCTATATGACAATATTGCCGGAATGGTGAAAAACCTTTTGCAACATAGACCCATCTTTTTATGAGAAAACTTATCCTTATCATTACTTTGGGAGCATTGAACGCATTCGCTATCGATTGCCTCCGTTCCACCTTTGACATTTTCGCCAAAGAATATCCAAATTCTAGTGAGCCTACAACAGCGATTTACAAAAATTTTTTTGTAGATAGCATTTACCTCCATTATGCGGACACAAGACACAGCACGGAGTTCGACAACAACAAGTATTACTACACAGGCACTCATGTTGACAGCGCCAAGACCTACACCAAAGAACACGGCTCCGACGATTGGGAAATCAAAGTCCTAAGTCCAGAAGAGTTAACTCTTGAAGCCTATGGAGTCAAGACCACCATTACACAAGAGGGCGATTTCAAAAGAGTCCGCCAAGAAGGCAAGGGCAATCCTCCAATCATTGAATACCTGATTTACGAAACAAAAGACTCCGTCTTTTACGTTGTTTCATATCTCGATTCATCAGGAAATAAAAGCCCCGATGGTCTAAACACCTATGTGCACACAGTTTACATCCGCAACGATACTTTATATCAATCCGAAGACGGTTCCGGAAAATATATCGTTCGCGACTCAGCAAACGAAAACAAGTGTTACGAATATAACTCCTACCTCAAAAACGAAATTCACGCCACTTACGAATACGAAATGAGAGGTGACACGCTTACCGCCACCGAAAAGATTCTCGGAGGTTACCGAAGCACGTTCACCCTATTCTTCGTCCCCAATGAAAAATACTCCACAGCAATTATATCTGGCAAACGCCGCCCGAGGTTCAATCCGGCAAAATCAAGGGACCTCGACCTGCTCGGCCGCCCCGCCAAAAACAAGCATAATTTCATAGTCAAGCACTAAAAACAGCCAATAGAAAAAAGAACCCGCCGGATCGCTCCGACGGGTTTTTAGCATTGCTGTGATTTTTTCTCATTTCCACTCGTTAACCCAAATTGTAGCTTCAGCTACGTGTTAACTCACGAGCAATGCTCCTTCTGACCCCAACACACCCAAACGATTATCTCGTCGCTTTCTCCTTCCTTGCCAATGGAGGCAACCATCGACTCCTTTAATGTACGTGATAAATCAGCAAATGTGAAAAAAAAATTTCAAATTTAAAGTCCAAATCGGAATAGTTTAAAATATTTTACAATCTTCTTTCCCATCCAAGCCGAACCATTTGCTTACAGCATTTCCAGGGCAAAAAAAGCCGCGTAAAGCGGCCTATTTCAACGACTTAGATAAAATTCAAAAGGAACAAAAGCGCGCAGCCGCTAAAGGCCACGACAAAATTAACAACGAACTGCTCAAAGGAAGTTCGCTTCGGATCGTCTTCCGATACACGATTTTCGTCCCAATAACCCATTCTCTTCTCGTTATGTAGAATTCTATCTACATTTCATAATCTAATATATTTTTCCCAAAAGCAAATGTTTTTTTAAAATATCCTGTATGAGTCTGCAAGACAATTTGATTCATGTCACCCAAATATTTCGCACAAAACAACTTATTTCTTACAAACTTGTTCCATTATCAAAAAAACGGAACAAAACATCCTAATTTTTGCTTTCTTCAATTTTCTTGATGGGTTCGTCCATCATGCGTTCGGCAATAACTTCCGGCGTTTCTTCTGCCACGGCGGCGTTCGATTCTTCTGGCATCCACGGTTTGTCGAGACTCTTTTCCCAAGACACCGTCGGAGCTTGAACATCTTCGTGAGATGCATCAACAATCGGGAGGCCCAAAAGTTCGCGGGCGCGGTTGAGGGCGGCATCGATATTACCGAGAGCATTCTCTTCGCCAAGTTGCTTGAGGACTCCAGCACGGGTCAACGCCACCACCGGTTGGGCATGCACACCGCTCAACAACAACTGCGTCCCCTCACGCTTGCTGCGGTTGAGCAAATCTTCAATCATCTGGATACCGGCGGCATCGATACTCGAAACACTGCGCATGCGCAAAATCAAAATCTTCGGCTTTTCCGAAATGCGGTTCATCGTTTCCTTGAACTTATCTACAGCGCCAAAGAATAGAGAACCAGCAAGTTCATAGACAACTACACCCTTCGGCACCTGACGAGAAAGTTCGTTGTGAGCAGCTTCTTCGTCGTCTTCCTTGAGAGCAGAAGTCACCGATTCCACTTCGGCCACATCAGACATTCGCTTGATAAAGAGCACTGCAGCAAGGAGCACGCCCACTTCAATAGCGACCGTAAGGTCGATAATCACCGTGAGGAAGAATGCCACAAGCATCACAGTCACGTCACTCTTCGGAGCCTTGAACATCTTGATGACGCTACGGTAACCGCACATGTTGAAAGCGACCTGGAAAAGCACAGCGGCAAGGGCTGCCATCGGAATCATTTCGGCATACTTGCCGAGCACGAGCATAATCAAAAGCAGAACAACAGCATGGACAAGGCCAGAAATCGGGCTCACGGCACCGTTACGGATGTTCGTCGCGGTACGGGCAATAGCACCTGTCGCCGGGATTCCACCAAAAATCGGGCTCAAAATGTTTGCAACACCCTGACCGAAAAGTTCCGTGTTGGAGCGGTGCTTTGTACTCGTCATACCGTCGGCCACCACCGCAGAAAGGAGCGATTCGATAGCGCCGAGCATAGCAATGGTCAAAGCCGGCTGGAACACCTTCTGCATCATTTCGAGGCTGATGTTCGGGAGGTGCGGTACAGGGAAACCGCTCGGGATGTGGTTTTTCATGCCAATCGTCACCACGCCGTGACCGTTCACCGGATCGTCCCAGCCAAGAACCTTCACAATCACCGTCGCAACGATAATCGCAATGAGGGATCCAGGAACCTTCGTGGTAATCTTCGGCCACAAAATGCAGACCGCAAGAGCAATCACGCCCACAATCACGGAATAGATGTTCATGGAACCGAAAGAAGAAACGTAAAGCTTGATTTTACCCACGGCATCAGCCGGGTCAGCGCCCGCAAACGTGAGGCCGAAAAAGTTCGGCACCTGGCCAAGCGCAATGATAATAGCGATACCCGCCGTGAACCCCACCGTCACCGGGTACGGGATGAACTTGATAATCGCACCGAACTTCGCCAAGCCGAAAATAACGAGGAAAATACCCGCCAAAAGCGTCGCCGAAGCAAGACCGTCGTAGCCGTACTGCGACACAATGCCATAAACGATAACGATGAAAGCGCCCGTGGGGCCGCCAATCTGGTAGCGGGAACCGCCCAACAGCGAAATGATAAAACCCGCGATAATGGCCGTGTAGAGGCCCTGTTCCGGACCCACGCCGGATGCAATCGCAAACGCAATCGCCAAAGGAAGAGCTAAAATGCCGACAATCAAGCCCGACATCAAATCGCTAGTAAAATCCTTGCGCGTATAGCCACGCTTGAAGCTACGAACGATTTCCGGGGTAATGGTCGAGACGACGCCTGTCAAATACTGCTTGACGGATTCCTTGGCGTGAATATCGGACATTTAAGGTCTCCATATATAAAATCGAGACCCAAATTTAGGAATTTACTTCAATTTCGTTAAGGGGAGTAAGATTTTTTTATAAAATATTTTTTACGCATGAGGTATGAGGAGTGAGGCATGAGGCCGCTTTGCGAAGCAAAGCTCTGAGTTTAAATTTGACACCGGAGATGTATATAAAACGCTCAAAGGGAGCCTAGCGACCGAGCTCACACCTCAAAGCCCGCCGTGGCGGGCGACCTCAAACCTACAAAAGTCCTTTCTTCGCGGACCTCATCAAGTTCTTGACCTGTCTCTTGTCCATCGGAGCGACATTCGTGTCTTCGAAGCGCTTGGAGCGCGGAGCGCAATCTTCGCAGAGGTGCTTCACCACCGTACCAAAGCTTGCGGCACCATCGGACATAGACATTTCCTTGGAGCGGTAAGAGCGCAACAGCGCTTCCTTGTGGCACTTGTCGCAGATTCCCATCTTGGGGGCGGCCGGTTCGCGAGGCGAAACCCGTTTTTTCCGATCCTTTTCGGAATCAATGGAGAAAGCACGGCTCATAGCCGCATTTTTACTAGCAAAACGATTGTCAAAAAGACCCATATTTATATCTCCTTTAAATCTTTTACGAGTTTATCCTGCAAATACAAGGCTAAAAGCATGCAGCAAAGCGACGTCGGTTCGCCATTTTCCATGAAAAGGCTCCGCCCGAACTTGCCGCGTTCCATCTGTTTTTCCTTGAATTCCTCGGCAAATTTTGCAAAATCGAGCAACGCAATGCGGTTTTTGTTCGCCGCACAGACTTCGCGAATCCCCGTATTTAAATACTCGACCTCATTTACGGCAATCGGGAACATATCCGAAGGTATCGTAAGCAAGAACAGGCGCGATTGCGTCTTGTTCACGAGTTCGTTCACCAGGAGCATCAGCAGATTGGCGACAGAAGCCCCGTCTGCCCCGCCACTGTTCAGTTCACGGAGGCCAAGGCCAACAATAATGCGGCCAGCATTTTTCCCGATAACATCCGAAGAAAGGCGAGTCCTGAGCTGCGAAAGCGATACTGCCACAGGCACATTTAAGGAAAACTGTATAGGACGGCTAGGTTCCCGGCAAAGCTCTGCTTCCACAAAACGGTTAGCCGCTTCGCCCTTGGGCCCAAATAATTCATCGCCTATAACTAATACTCTGTTTTCCACATAAACAATCTATACTCTTGAATCCGATTTGACCACCGAGATTTCCCAAAAATCTCCTTTTTTTTCGCGGGATAGCACTTTATGGCCGTCAGCGACGAGCGAACCGGGCACATTTTCGATGGGAGAGCCCTCATCGAGGAGTATTTTCAGCGTCCGACCGACTGGATAACCCGACATGACGATTCTCGAACGGGCGGCATTGAGAGGGCATTTCACCCCGCGAAGGTCCAGAACGGAGGGAATTTCGCCCTGGAGAGCAGGTGGTAAGGGCAAAACTTTCGCCTTTTCGCAAAAATCGGCGATTTCGTCCATGTATTTTTCGGGACTTTCGGCCCATTCCCCCACCGGAAACTCGGGGAGCGAACAACAAACTATCTTCGAAAGAGCCTCCTCGGGAGGGAGGAGCGCCGATGTCCCGCGGCGGATCCACTCGACGCAAGCATACATGAGCAATTTACGTAAAGAATCTGTAAAACCGGCGGTTTCCCGGTTTGCATCTATCCAGCGGGCGATTGGAGATGTTAAATTTTTATTGCGTTTTTCTGTATTTTTTAGCATAAAACGCCATTGTAAAAAAGTCTAATCATATCTATGTAAAAATATGCTTTCCAGAGCGAAAATTGGCCTAAAATTCCTATAAAATGTAGCAAAGTTCACATTGCGTTTCTATATTTGGCGCCAAACACTTCAGTAAGTGCAAAAGGTATATAGTAGAATGAGTACAATACTCTTATACACAATGTTCGTCGTCTATGTGATTGCAGGCGTGGGATTGGTGATTTATGGATTTAGCTGCTATTATAGCATCTACCTATTTCTCAAGAATAGCCGCCACACACGACTCTCTGACCGCAAAACCATTCTGAAATTCTACCGCGAACATTCCATGGCGGACCTCCCGCAGGTCACGACCCAGCTTCCGGTATTTAACGAAGCCAACTGCGTCGAACGACTTCTAGAAGCAGTCTGCGCTATCGACTACCCCAAAGACAAGCACGAAATTCAAGTTCTGGACGATTCTACCGACGAATGTTACGAAGTCACCAAGAAGAAAGTTGCAGAACTTGCCGCCCGCGGCTACGATATCAAGCTCATCCACCGCACGAACCGCAAGGACTTCAAGGCTGGCGCCCTCAAGGAAGGCATGGCAGTCGCCAAGGGTGAATTCCTCGCCATCTTCGATGCGGACTTCGTTCCGGAGAAAGACTTCCTCCTCAAGACGGTTCCTTACCTCGTCATGGACCCGCAGGTCGGGCTCGTACAGGGTCGCTGGGGCCACTTGAACCGCACTGAATCCGGTCTTACGCTGGCACAGTCTATCGGTATCGACGGTCACTTTGTCGTCGAACAATCCGCACGTAGCTGGGGCAAGTTGTTCATGAACTTCAACGGCACTGCAGGCATCTGGCGCAAGGACGCCATCTATGGCGGTGGCGGTTGGGAAGGCGATACGCTCACCGAAGACATGGACCTTTCGTACCGGTCCCAGCTTGCCGGTTGGAAGATGAAATTCGTGTTCGACGTGATTGTTCCGGCCGAACTCCCCAACGACATCAACGCGTTCAAGGCTCAGCAGTTCCGCTGGGCAAAGGGCTCCATCCAGACGGCCATCAAGATTTTGCCGAAGGTGTTGCGTTCCAAGGTTCCGTTCCGCGTGAAGCTCGGAGCCATTCTCCACACAACGCACTACTCGATTCACCCTTGCATGTTGTTTACCGCACTTTGCGCTTGGCCGCTCCTCGCTTTCTTTGAACCGGTCGCCCATCTCCCCGCTTGGGCCTACACCATCGGATTCATCTTTATCTTCCTTGCGGCAATTGCTCCTTCTGTTCTTTATTTTGTCGCACAGCGTTGTTCCGGCTATACCGGTTGGAAAGTCCGCCTGCTTTCGCTGCCCATTCTGATGGCGCTTGGCGTAGGCATCGCGGTGAGCAATTCCCGTGCCGTATTTGCAGCAGTTCTTGGCACCAAGGGTAGCTTCGTCCGCACCCCGAAGAGCGGTGATTCAAAATCCAAGGTAAGCCACTATGCGCAGAAGTTCCCATGGATGGCGCTGCTCGAACTCATCGTCGGTGTCTATTGCATCTTCGGTTTGCTCGAATACATCAACGCCAGCAAGTGGATTATCGGACCGTTCCTTGCGCTTTACGCCATCGGGTTCCTTTCGGTGAGCGTCTTGAGTTTCATGCACTACATCAGCAACCTGTTCGAAATCCATAAAGCCATCAAGTGCTCCGAGAACGTGGAAGAACAGGCAACAAACTAAAACACTTTTGATAGCAAGGCGCCCCGCGAAATAACGCGGGGTATTTTTTTTGGCTATAGCTGTTGGTTAAAACTGTTTGTCGTCAGCTAGAACCGCCACCGAACGTCCGTGTGACGTTCGTCACTTTGTGTCGAGTCGCACGGAGCCCCCTGTAGCTTGCCCCGTACAAAGCGCGTTCTGCACTGGAGTTCATTTACCTTTTCGCCGACAAACTGAATGTAGTGGTACGAGGTTTTAAAAGTTCCCTGGTGAATCACCGCATAGACGTTCAGCAACACCCCCGTAAGGATTGCGGCAACCGTCATGGCGACAAGCATTTCTAAAAGCGTAAAACCGCTTTGTCGCAAACATTTCATTTGTACATCACCTACAGCGGACAAGCCGCTTTAACGAAAAACCATCCCACGCAACAACCGCCCACGCCAAGGGGATGTTTCCGGGAACGCGGTCTAGGCGAATCGTCGCATGCCCTAGCGCCAACAAAGAATCCGCACATGGCGGGCGCTCCACAATCAGCGCTTCCATGGACGATACTACACCATAAAAGCGTTCCAGGCGGTAGCGTTCGTCCGCGACTTCGCGATTGAAAAAGTTCCAGCAGCCAAGCAAGGCGGTAGTTCCGATGAGGAAAACGGCAAGGGCAACACAGACTTCGGGTAAAGTAAAGCCATCGGAATGACGAGAAAGAGTCATAAACGCCTCCGGGCAAAGACTATAGGCCGAGAGTCCATGCAAAATGGCAAAAGCGCTTTCGAAGAGTCTAGGAGAGTCGTCGAAGAATCCCGTTCAAAAGCACCTGAAGGGGCAATTGCAAGCCCTTCAAAAACCGATTTGCCATACAGCGCAAAACGGTTCCCGCGATAACCGACCGCAACAGCGATGCTTGGGAAATTCAGCTTCGCGCGATTTGAGATTTCAATATTCTGTTTCGACAAAAGAACGCCCGCAAGCGAAACTTCGCCTGAAACAAAAACGCCAACAAATCCAAAAATTTCAACAAAGTTAGCGGTCACATCACCTTGTATCGTCACCGTTCCGGTCGCATAAATCCTAAGCGTATCAAAGTGGACACGTCCGCGAATTTTGACATCACCTTCAACATTTGCCATAAACGAACGGACCAAAGGCCGCTTGAGATTACTGCCCGAAACATTATTCCCGCCAAGATCTAGCGTTAAATCGCCAGCACTCACGATCAACGCCGTAGGCACCCCCTGCCCCATCATCGAAGAATCCAAACTGAAAAAGCGCCGGTTTCCCGAATAAAGTTTCAAAAAGTCCGACTGCAAAATTCGTTCACGCAAGTTCTGTTCCAATGCAACAGCGCAACGCATCCATTCCGATGTCGAAAAGCGTCCGAACTCGCCCCCTAAAAGGAACTGGAATCTGTTTTGGCCATCCGTGCGCAGCTCCGTTCGCCACAACGTCCATGGTCCAAGAACGCCTGTTTCGACAGAAGGGACTTCCGCAAAATACCCCTCCGGGAAGCCATTCAGTTTTGATAAAACCGCAGATTCGGCCAAATACATTTTCTGCGTTTCTCGAGCCACAAGCGAGACGGTGTGGCGGAGTGAACCAGGCAAACGAAGCATCGCCGTCACCAAAATCGATAGTACAAGCAGCACGCCGAGCACAAGCAAAAGAACACTACCTCGCCCCGACTTCATAACGCACCTCCTTACTGCCACAGCGAAACACTACATCATTCCTGCCAATCTTTTTGATGCGATAAGAATCCAGCAAGTCATCCGTAGTCAATATTTTCTTTTCGTTAGACGATGTTTCAACAAGAACAGCACGGTCACCCGCAATTCCAAGCAACTTAAAATTCGGCAAATCGCAGAGATTTCTACGCTCAGCAACCCCAGCTCGCATCCCGTTCCATCTTGCAGGCACTAAATCGCGATGCCCCTTCGCCCACGCCAACAAATCGAGAACTTCCGATGGAGGCTTTTCCAATTCAACAGGAGCAACATCGTGCGCGATTTCGTTCTTTGGGTTTGCGCAGATATTCAAAAGCGGATACGCCTGCCAAAAGACAATCATCACAAAAGCAACTAAGGCAACGGCACACGCCAAACGACGTTTTCCGCAATTTTTTATCGATTCACGTTCGTCTAAATTCAAATGACGCCAGAACGGATCACGCACTCCCATGTAAAACAAGCCATCTGCTTCAGCTATTTGATTACAACATACCAGCACTTCGTCAAAAGATTCCACGTTCGCAAACAGTTCATCCTCTTTCAAGAAAGCCTTGAATCGTTCCACACGGTTCCTGCACGAACCATCAAACAGAACGCCATAACCGCGTTCTTCCGACCAATGGCACAAGCGACCATTTACAAAAACGAGTATGTATAAAATATTATCCCACAAAGCGATACACAACAAATTTCCATCATTACAAGATAAAGTTTCAACGTTTTCCCCGCTATTTTCCACATACTCGACGCCTGCAAAATCTGCATACTCGCCTCGCAGAATTTTATCTGCAATCGCATACAGGGCAATTTGTTTGGGTAAACAGCGGTCGAATTTTTTGCGATAAGGCAACAAAGGTTCGTCTGCAACAGCCACAAAATACCGATGTTTACGCCCGTCCGATGCATTGAACGAAACCGCGGGCCAAAAGGACACATGGTTCGCAGACAGTTCCAAGGCAAAATCCTCATCAAACCGTTTTTGCAATTCCACCGCCGAAAGATTCCCGTCGAATGCAGTTGTTACTTCCCACGTAAACATCCGCGCTGAAACTGCGGCTACATTTTTTTTCAAAAAAATCATTTTCCCCTCATTCGTCAATTCACACTTCACACCCCACATTCATCTACCCCGTTCCACCGTCGGCGTGATGAATATTGCAAGTTCGCTTTCCTCTTCTTCTTCGGACGTGTAGCTGAACAAACGCCCAAGCAAAGGGATGCTCCCGAAAAACGGCACCGCCGACCGCACCTCCGTTTTATTCTTGCGGATGAGCCCGCCCAAACAAAGCGTCTCCCCATCCCGCAACACGACTGTCGTATTCATATTTCGGGAACTGATATCCCGCGGTCCGTCCCCCGAGCTCCTGCCCGCCGTCTTGATTTCCGGTGAAACAGAAAGCGTTATCAATCCGTCCTGCGTCATTGTCGGCGTGAGTTCGAGCGAAATGCCATCGTTGAACGAGCGGTAATCCGTAATCGGGTAGCCATCCGACGAAACCTGACTAATAAGGTAATAGACCGTATTCGTCACGTTCAGTTCCGCCTTGTTGCCATTAAGTGTAGTCACCCGCGGTCGCGCAAGCACCTTCGCCTCGTTGTTCTCTTCCATCGACGAAAGTTCCAGCTCAAAACGGTCCGGCAAAATTCCAATTTTCCCGAACGCTCCCGATTTCGAAATATCCTTCCCTAAAAAATCAAAGAATCCCCGCGCCTGGATATCGCGCTCCCCTACGTTCCGCGCAGCCCCGCTCCGCACACCAATCGCAAAGCCGCGCCCCTTACGGAATTCCACAATCACGCAAGCAAGCGTCACCTGCATTTGCGGCACGTCAATCATCTTCAGTAGTTCTGTAGCACGTCCAAGAGCATGCGGCGAACCCCCGAGCACAAGTGCATTTTGCTCCCGATATTCCGAAACGTTGAGTTCCGCATTCTTAATAAACTTCGAAAGCTGAGCCGAAGCCTTTTCTGGAGAAACATGCTTTAACGAATAAATTCGCAAATCGGCAAGAGCCTTTGACGCCCCCTCTTCCGAAACCAAGAGCGACGACGAATCCAAACGGAACGTGAATGCGCTCCCCCGAAAAATTGACGATAAAAGTTCCGGCAACGTAACATCCTTGAACGACATTTGCACCGTTTCATTCAAGTCGCCATACACGGCCAAGTTGAGCCCAGCCTCGTCCGCAATCGCCTTGACAGCGGCCTTAAGCGGAACCGACTGCAAGTCCACCGAATAAAGGTCGCCCGCCCGCTCCACCGAAATTTCCGAACTTTCATGCGAGCTATCCGACGACCCGCGTGATGCTCCCTTCCGAGAGACACGCAAGCACCCTCGTTCCCCACGCACCTTAAACCCGTTCGATTCCATCAACACGCGAAACGCAATTTCTGGAACCATATGCCTCAAATTTCCGACAACCGTTCCCTCGACATCATAATCAACAAGCGCATTCACGCCTGTATTCAAACTGAACTCCTTAACAAAATCGCGAACATTCATATCCTTGACCGAGACGACAACTCCCGAATCTGCAAGGGCGATATAGGCGTTCCCCTGCATACGCGCACGACGGATATGAAACACGCGCCCCTCCTCGACCACCACAAGCCCGTTCGCCGCACACAGCGCCGAAAGTCCCTCGAAGAGACTCACTCCTTCCAAGTGAAACGTCACCTTTACATCGCCCACGTTATCCGCCAAAATCGGCGTGCCATAAGCAAGCGAAAGCGTTCGCGCCACCTCTGCAATCGGGACATCGACAAAATCAAGCGTCACCGTACCCGACAATTTATCCGCTGTTCCCAGCGCATCCTTCACCGAACGCGCCTCCACAACAGACAACAACAATGTTAAAAGGGAAATTCCCAAGATCCTAAGAAGCATAACGCCCCCCTAAAAAGCGCATGCCCGCCTTTTTGAATTTTTTGGCGGCCCCTGCCCGGGATAGTATTTAAAGGATCTAGGAAACGATATAATAAGTTATAGAGGTAAGATACAAAAGTCTCGCGACGAAAGCAAGAGGTGCAGCGCAAGTTGCTAGACACAAGATGCAAGTTACTAGATACTAGTTTTTTGCATTCGGAAAATTTCATCTTAAAATCTTTCTAGTAACTAGTAACTCAAAACTCCTAACTCCATATCAATGAAAAATCGGGACTATTCTCTCCAGTGAGGCGAATTACCTCGTTTTTTTATGCTTCTTTGCGGAAGATTATGGCAAGAAATAAGGAAAAACGGCGTTTTTTCATCAAAATCGGCAATTTTATTCTTTTGGCACGATTCTTGCTATAAGTTCGGTGAAAAACGAAGAATTTAAACCCTAAACCACTAAGGAAAAATCATGAAATCCAAATTCATTGCCATCTTAACCCTCTCCACTCTCGCCTTTTTTGCCACAGCATCGGCTAAGAGTGATATTTCCACCAGCGTAAAGGCAGACGTAACCAAGGAAATCTCTACTGAAGTCAAGACTGAAGTGGTCAAAGACGAAGCAACCAAGGCAGACTTCAAGAAAATGCGCGAGGAACGCAATGAAGCTCGCAAGGGACTCTTGGACAAAATCAAACTCGACAAGGACGAACTCAAGGTAGAACCGCCGAAACCGCCTGTCGCCGACATTCTCCCGCCAGTCCCGAAGACCGAAGAAGAACTTAAGGCTGAACACGAAGCTCGCAAGGCCGAAATGGAAGCCAAGAAAGCTGAACACGAAGCAAAGAAGGCCGAAGAAGAAGCAAAGCGCGCAGAACGTGAACAAGCCATGAAGGCCGAACGCGAAGCAAAGAAGGCTGAAATGGAAGCCAAGCGTGCCGAAGAAGAAGCAAAGCGCGCAGAACGCGAAGAAGCAAGAAAGGCCGAACGCGAAGCAAAGAAGGCCGAAATGGAAGCCAAGAAGGCTGAACTCGACGCCAAGCGTGCAGAACGTGAAGAAGCCATGAAGGCTGAACGCGAAGCCCGCAAGGCAGAAATGGAAGCCAAGAAGGCCGAAATCGAAGCAAAGAAAGCTGAAATGGAAGCCAAGAAGGCTGAACTCGATGCCAAGCGCGCAGAACGCGAAGAAGCATTGAAGGCCGAACGCGAAGCCCGCAAGGCAGAAATGGAAGCCAAGAGAGCCGAAGAAGAAGCAAAGCGCGCAGAACGCGAGGAAGCATTGAAGGCCGAACGCGAAGCTCACAAAGCCGAGATGGAAGCTAAGAAGGCCGAAATCGAAGCCAAGCGTGCAGAAATCGAAGCTAAAAAGGCTGAAAAAGAAACCATCAAAGAAGAAAAGGCCGTTGTAAAGGCTGAATAAGTCTAAAGCTTATTCTCAGGGTGACGGCAAAAACGTCGCCCTTCTTTTTCGAGTCTTTTCAAGGTTAACGCTATGAAAAACACAAGTACACTCACCGCATTACTGACCTGCTCAGCATTCGTGACGATTCCGTGCGCACAACCGGAATCCGATATCGCAATACCCGCTGAAAAGGCAGAAATCACGCAGGGTGCACCAGACCTTGGACTGAAAGAAAAAGAAAACTGGCAACGTTTACGCGAAGAACGCAAACGCGCAAGACAACAAATTCTCTCGGACATCAAGGCAAGCGCCCAGGCAGAAATCAAGGCAGCTCAACAAGAAATCGTCCAGCAGAAAACAAATCTCAAAAATCAAAACGAAAACAAGGGTATAGCCAGAGAGAACTTGATTAATAAAGAAAAGGGTCCCCACGAGAAAGACGTTGGCGAATGGGAAAAACACAAACCCGAATTCCCTCAAATCGACATTCCCCGGCCAGTCGTACATGACCCCATGCCTTTCCCCAAAGGGCCGAAAATTTAGCAGTCTCCATAGAACAGGTACTTAACTTACCAACCATGCATAAAGCGGCGCCACAGCGCCGCTTTTCACATATAAATCCAATTACATCGGTGGCGGGGCGTAAATATAGACACCGCCGCTGCAAGTATATGCACAACCATCGATTTCCTTGACAGCACCGTTCTCACAAGTGGTGCCGATAATCGAATTCGACGGACAACGTGCCGACGCAGGGACACAGTTTTCATCTTCACCGCATTCGTAATAACGGAAGCGTTCAATCCACTTGTTGTTGACGCAGATGTAATTTTCAGAGCGGTAAGAACCTGCAGCAGTTTCGATACGGAGGTCTCTGCTGGATTCTTTTCCATCGCAGGGTTCGCTCAACCACTTGTCATTGCAGTATTCCTTGAGGTTGTGCTTTGTACAAAGTTCGTATTCGCTAAAGCCGCACTCTGGAATCAACGCGTTGCAATCGACTACTAGCGCAACCCAAAATCCATTTTGACAAACAAAGTGTTCACCTGTAGTACAATCATTCACTTCATATTTTTCGCCTTTTTTAGGAGCATCGCATGCACCACATTTTCCTTCGCCGATTTTGCAATCGAGATCGGTAATGTGTTCGCAGATTTCATCGCCCATACCCATTTTCTGCCACTTGCCTTTAACGCATTGATAATGGCCTTCGAATTTACCTTCTTCAAAACACGCATTGCAGTATTCCAATTCGCCACGAGCACAACGTTGATTTTCTTCCGTCTCTTTCACATTCCATGTTTCGCCGTTGCAAACGTATGTCACGCTATTTTCGCAGTCAGCAATTTCCTTGATGCCGTTCGGTTCGCAAAGGCGATAACCGCAGCCGCCCATTCCCGGCTTGCATTCGTCCGGTTTGATATTCAAGCAAGAAACTTTCGTCCAGTTGTTGTTTTTGCATTGGTAATTGCCGCCGGTAACGCAATCGACAGCGGAAGTTCCGTTCTGATTCACGCAATTCCCTTGAGCGGTCATGCCATCGTAATCCGAGATGTGCTTGCAGGCCGCCATTGCACTTGAGCTCAACGCAGCAATCGACGAAGAGCTTTTTGTAGTTACAGAAGACGAAGAACTTTTTGCCGTTACCGAGGATGAGGATTTTTGTTCAATAAGGAAGCTCCATTCTCCTTCTTTACAAATAAGTTTATCACCCGTTGTACAATCAACAGTCTCTGCATTTTCTTTTTCACACGGGTTGCACGGGCATTTGTAGCCTTCCATGCAAGGTGCACAAAGTTTTCCATAAACTTCTACACATTTTTCTTTTTCTGTACAGCAAACAGGATCATAAGAATGCTCTCCATTACAGTTTGTTGTCCATCGACCGTTAGGGCAAATTTCATCAGTAGCTAGCCATCCTCCGCTTTTACAGACTACTTTAGCGCCAGTTCTGCAGTCTGTTGCAAATTCATCTTTTGTGGAATCACATGAGACGCACGGCCAAGCATCACACCTAACATCAGTCACATATTTGCACAATTCAACGTTGCTAGAGCTAGACAACGCAACCGACGAAGAACTTTTTTCTACATAATAATTCCATTCGCCGTCTTTACAGACTACTTTAACACCAGTTTGGCAATCGACACCGAATTCAGCCTTCTTTATGTCGCAAGGATTGCATGAGCATTTAACACCAGGAGGGCAGGGTTCGCACGCCAAATCGGTAAAGTGAACGCAAGTTTCCATTTTGCCGGAACTAGACAACGTTTTAACGGACGACGAACTTTGAGCAAACACGCTGCTCGAAGCAGGCTGATTTTTCACTTCCGTGCTAGAAGATTCCGGAGCCGGATTCCCGACGGCCGAAGAATACACTGCACTCAAATCAGGAGCATTCAAATTTCCATTGTCGCAAGCGACAACTCCTAACGCGGCGGCCGCAACCAAGGCAGCGCCGATATACTTTATCGGTTCCATGATGACTTCTCCTTAATTTTTAAATTCTTTTATGGCGTGCGGGAGCTTTCCTTAATCCATTCATCCCTAGTTTCTAAAACAGGGCACTTGCCAGACCAATTATTTTCAACAGGTACGTGAACAATTTCGGGACGGTTATCAATTTCTCCACAGTAATAGAACAGGAATCGTTCCATTTTCCCAAACGAAGACTCGCAACGGCCTGCCGAAATATCCAACACCGTAATCGTATCCTTCGCGATATCCGCCAAGACGAATCCAGCCGCTATTCCATCACCATAAATATTCAACATATAAAGTCCGCAATTTGCATCCAAAGAATCGTTCTTTATCGCATTGACAATGTCAGAATATTCCTTGACAGCCATCGGGAAGAACAGCTCCAACGCAGCAATATTCTGCTTTACGAACTTGTGTGGCCAAGGTCCATCAAATTCCGTAACCGATGCCGAAGGCGGATTCGTTATCGGATCACTTGGATTTACACTCTCTGAAACATCAAACTTTGCCGACAAGACCGCACCATCGAACAATGCTGAATCCAGTTTAAACTGTTTCAAGTAAGAATCCAGCGAACGGGAATTCGGATCTTGCTCAAATATAGGCGGAGTCTGCGTTTTACCGTCAGAAAGACTGCTCGAATAATTTGGCGTATTGTCTTTTTGCGAACTGCTACTGGCAACTTCGCTGCTGCTCAAAGCGACGCCTTTTGAAGACGAAGAAACAGCGCTAGACCACTTTAGCGAACTGCTTGAAGATTCTTCGTCACCGCCGGACGAAGACGATTCATCCGCTGAAGAACTCGACGGAATTTTTTCCGCCATTTCGTTCCCTTCTTCGGAAGTACCTGCAAACGTTCCGGAATCACCGCAACCAACAACAAACAGAGCAGCGCAAATGCAAAGGATTACAGGCAAAGTCAAAGGCATAGTCTTTTTTTTCTTAAACTTGTTCATCGTTGCCCTCCTTGACGTTCTTGGTAAGCGGGAAAAGCTGTAAATTCAATCGGTAAACCTGTTCAATATTTTTTTCTTCGGCCGCAATATCGATAATCTGTCGGCGGCATTCGTCCAACACACCTTCAATTTTGCGATAAGACTCACGTGAGAGTCCCATAGTCACACCACTAAAATTACGTATTTCCTTAGGGAGTTCCAAGGCGGGAGTCGCCAGTTTGGACATTTCACGGTGCATTCCACGCAAAGCAAGCCTTGTCGCATCCGTGGTTCCTTTCACCGACGTTTCGGATTGCACGAAATTTCCGTCCACTTTTTTCAGGAGCCCTGCCTTCGTCAAAAAGTCCAAGGAATCACGGACCTCTAACGCAGAAACCTCCGGATAGCACATCTTCGCCATTTCGCCAGGAGTCGCCCCCGGCATGATCGGCGCGAGTTCCCTAAGCACGGGATTACGCCACGTATCATAATACTGGAAAAATTCGCCTTCCAACGTACGCACTTTGTACGTCTTAGCAATGGCAATCATTTTTTTGTAGGCTTCAGTTTTTTTTTCTTCAGTTTCGGCCTGGCCGAACTGGACCATCGCCCTGAAGTAATCCATCTCGAATCCCGAAAGCCCCATCGCAGCACCAGTGCGTTCCACACCGATACGGCTGAGTTTGCTTTTTCCGTCGCATACGACTTTCATATACGAAGGCGAAGAGAAGCCTGCATTCTTGGAAAACTCACGCCAAGAAAACGCAGAGCGCAGTTTGCGGTCTTCGTAAAAGTCGCGCATGTACTTGCGAAAATCGGAATATTCGACAATCGGTCTCATACCCCAAAATATACAAGCATTTTTTCAAAAAGTCAAGTGATTTATGCTACAAATTTAAAGTTTTTATCAAAATTTAGCCATTTTTTATAATTATAGACACAAAAATTTTGCATATACTACACTCTGTTGCATATACACAAAAAAAGCACCTCCGTCTTCGAAGATGCTCAAAATTCAGTCTGGCCAAAACTACTTGCGCGCTTTCTTGAATTTTTCGCGAATCAATTGTAAGTCATGCTGGTAGGGATTCCTTACAAAGTCATCGAACGCCCACGATGTCGGGTGAAACACGCCCTTCGCGTAGGTGAGCAACATATCGAGCCATACGCCCTTCCCAGCATAAAGTTTGAACGGACCACGCTTATAGCTCGGGAGCACCACTTTGTCCATGTCCATATAGCCGATATCGATGTTCACATGGCGTAGTTCTGGAGTCTCCGCAGACGCCGTCGTCAGTTCTAAAGCATTGCTGCGTTCCTTTTCTTCGGCAATTGTCTCCGGCGGAATTTCTTTCTCGAAAGAGACTACACCGCGATACAAATCATCACCCATTTCAGGCTTATAGTAATCGGTCTTGTCGAACGCAAAGAGTCGCCCCTTGTGGCGAAGCGGCCCCCACGTTTTTTCAAGAAGTTCAATCACTTCCGGATTCCATTCAGAACCCTTTTGCAATACAAACGCAATCAGTTGCGCATTTTCAGAAAATTGAGAAGCTTTCATTTTTATGCGAAATAATTAATGCGGAATAATCGTTAGCGACGAACGGACCAGTTCCATCTGTTGTTTTGTAAAAGAGACGTCGAGATCATCTTCTACCGTCACAGGAAACATAATATTTTCCAAGTCTGGGCATGAATAAATTGCCGATTTTGCCAAATAATTGGGACGTTTCAAGTAATAAATATCTCCACGAACAACGTCTTGTTCTTCCGCCTGTCGATAAAGCCCACTTTCCAGCACATATTTACAGAACGGTGTATCCGTCAAGCCATCTTCCACATTGGACATATCGCCCACCGAGAACGTCGAACCGTCATCCAGTAACACAACCTGATTCAAATCACGCCTTGTTGCCGAAGTATGGCGTAGTCCAAAGAAATGTCCCGTTTCGTGAACCGCGGTCATAACAATGTTTTTCGATGACAGGTGTTCCATTTCGCCAGACGACTTCCTGACGTTTTCACCAATAACTACTGACCCCTCTTTGCCAGCCCCAAGGATTCCCGAGAACAAGCGAGAAAATCCCATGATGTCGTTTTCGCCGATGCTATGGACCAATACAATACTCAACGCGTTGCGAAGACCATCTTCGGGCCATCCCGTCAATTCACTTACAAAGAAATCTTCCGAATTGACGCCGGCCACCCATGGTTTATTCTGTGGATACCGATTTCCAAGCGTCGGATGTTCATGGGCGTAGCGCACGTGAATCGTATCTATCGTAATGCCGAGATATTTTTTCCGGAAAGACCGCAACATCTCGCTAGCCAATTCTTCGACGTTCTTGCCGTCAAGCGTTTTTTCTATAGCCCCGACAGCAATTAAATTAATCGTCAGAGAGTCGGAGTAAGAACCTGTTCCGGTAAAACTTATGTTTTTCACCCGGCCCGGAAAATATTGCCCATCAACGCCAAGCGAAGTAAACCATATCGACATTTTATTTTCTTCGCAAACAAAAGAATAGACATAACGATTTCCAACAATCTTGGGCTGCAAAGAACGCACCTTTGTATATCCTACACGCCCCGATTCCCCATTGATGGGGAACGTGTGGAAGAGCTGCAGTTCTGGAGACGGCATAGTCGAATCGACATCGAACGAAAGCTGGTAAGATGCGTTGGGATGAACGACAAGCATAACTCCACGCGCCAAGTTGAACGCCACAGA
Organism: Fibrobacter sp.; assembly: GCA_017965445.1. Taxonomy (GTDB): domain Bacteria; phylum Fibrobacterota; class Fibrobacteria; order Fibrobacterales; family Fibrobacteraceae; genus Fibrobacter. The sequence goes on from JAGCPZ010000058.1 coordinate 80,592, forward strand.
ATCATTTTTGGCCATGTCGTTCGGATAAATTTTATGGACTATTGGCCTACTTGCATCGGGAGGGAGAGTTGGATCGTTATCAACATCGACAAGCTCAGAGCACGCCGTCAAAAGGCACACTCCCAAAATGCACAAAAAGCTATAAACCCACATCCATTTTTTACAAACTTTTTTCATAAGAAATCAGTCCAAACACTCCTCAAATGCGTGTATAAGAATAGAGACTCACTTAAAATACAAAAGAATTAAGAAAATGAAGAAAAATATTAAAGAAAAAATATTTAACGCCATAAAAGACCTAATCGCCCCGCTAGACGGAAAGCCCGCCCTTGTAAGCGCACTGGTACTTACAGCAACAATCGCCGCCCTAGACGAACGCACATTCGCCAGTTTTCTGCTCGGAATGGTATTCTTGCTCACACATTTCTTCCGGCGGCACATTCAATGGGTGATTTTTATCACTATGGCAGCGGGGATTGTCGCGCATGAAGGATTTTTGGGGATTTGGCAACCTATGGATAGCCGAACTGTTGGCCAAACGGAGATTGTCAGCAATTCCGGCTGCGGGATAATCGAAATGCGGCTCCCCCGCCCCAAAGGAACGGCGTTTATCATCAATGTTTTGCGCGATGCCGAGAAGACCGCTAACGGAAATGCGCCAGAAAATGCGCTAGGAAATGCGCGCAAGGCTCATTACAAGGTGCGACTGACCGAGAAGCGGAACCTGCCGGACCTCCCCCTGCCGGGGGATTCCATCTGCTTTGAAGCCTCGTGGTATCCGGTGATGCCGCCAAGCGTACCCGGCGCATTTGACACGCAAAACTGGCTAAATTCGCAGGGACTTGCCGCCTACGGCAAATTCAAACGCTGGACCGCTTACAGCGGCGATTGGACGTTCGAACGGAGCTTTTTTCACTTCAGGCAATTTTTGCAACGGCGGTTTGCGAAGTTTCTCGACCCCGCAGAGACGGGACTTTTGATGGGATTATTGGCGGGCGACCGCTCGGGCATTCCAGAAGTGCTGCGTAGTGATTTCCAGCGGTCAGGACTCGTGCACGTGCTTGCGATCAGCGGCTTTCACGTGGTTTTGCTCGCCGGAATGCTCATGATTTTCTTGAAAGCGACCGGACTTCCCCATAAAATCGTTATCATCATCGCCGTGACGCTCCTTGCGATTTACGTTCCCGTTACAGGAGGTTCGCCAGCCGTCCGCCGTGCGGTCATGATGTTCGCCATTCCGCAAATTGGCACTTTGTTCGGGAAACCCGCCAATACGCTCAACAGCTTGGGCGTCGCGCTGCTCCTCATCATTTTACCAGAGCCAAGCGTCATCTGGAATCCAGGATTCCAGCTTTCGTTTGCCGCAACCGCCGGAATCATCATCGGAACGCCGCACAACCCGACAAAGCTTTTGCCCGACAGTCTCAAGCAAAACAAGCTTTGGCAAAAGATTCAGGCGTTCGCGATTGACCCGACTTATGTTACGCTTTGCGCCACGCTTGCCACGGCACCTTTTTTGATTCATCACTTCAAGACGCTTTCGCCGTTCGCTTGGTTCGGAAACATCATCATCGTGCCCGCGATTTCGCTTGGCATGCAAGCGGGGCTTTTTGCACAGCTTTCGCCTATTGACTTTATCTGCGGAACATTTTGCGCTGCCGCGAGATTCTTTTTGCGGCTCGCCTCGCTTTTGACGAGAATCCTCTCAGACTCTGCCGCTGCCTCGATGACCGTTGGGCCGTTCTCACCTGCGGTACTTCTCGCGCTAGGAATCTTGATTCTACTTTTGCCCGTTTGCTACAAAAATTACATTGCCCGCAAATATGCATTTTTATGCATTTTAATCGCTGCCGCTTTGTTCGCATTTGAAAGCTACCGCGAAGTACTGCACCCGTCATGGACACTCACCACCATCGATGTCGGCCAAGGCGACAGCCATCTCGTAAAGACGCCTTCAGGCAGACACTTCCTTATTGATGTTGGCGACAACCGCAAAGTCGATTCTGGCAAGGATATCGTCGTTCCGTTTTTGCACCACATTGGCGTAAGCAAACTCGATGCACTCATCATCACGCACCCCGACCAAGATCATTTTGGCGGAGCGATTTCGCTCATCAAGATGTTCCCCGTCAAGGAAATATGGACAAGCGAATGTTCCCTGAAAGAGCCCAAGCCCGATTGGCAAAAGTTCATCCATGAAGCCCGCAAACGGAACATTCCCATCCGTAACGTCCATCGAGGCATTCTCTGGAAAGAGAACTTCTTTGAAATCAAGACGCTCCACCCTATCAAAAACGTCTGCGTCGAAGCGAACGAAGGGAGCGTCACCGTTCGGCTTAAAGGGCTAGGGCATTCCGCCATCCTCACGGGAGACCTCACCATCGCAGGCGAAAAAGAAATCCAAAAGACAGATATTTATCTGAAAAGCGATGTGCTAAAACTCGGGCACCACGGTTCTAAGACATCCAGCAGCGTACCGTTCGTGACAGCAATCGACCCCACTTACGCCATTATCCCGAGCGGTCGCAAAAACCGTTTCCGTCACCCGCACAAGCAAGTGCTGAACCGCCTCGACTCGCTAAACATCCCCTACATCAACACCGCCAAAAAAGGGACGATAACGTTCACGTTCGCCCCTGATTCAGTAAGCTATACAACAATGTGGTGAATTGCGGCTTCGCCGCATTTTCAAGTTACTAGTTACTAGATACTAGTTACTAGCAAAACGTCATCCTGATCGTTAGCTTGTCATGCCCGCGAAAGCGGGCACCACCTTTCCGTAATTATCCAGCCCAATAACTAAAAGGAGATTCCCGATCAAGTCGGGAATGACACTTCCAGCATTTCCAGTGCAACGTCGTGCAAGAGCCCGTTCGTCGCGATACTCGTAAACCCTTCGTAAATGGGCGCCGTCGGCTTTCCGTTTGCATCGAAGAGTTCGGTCTTGCCGTCAATGGTGCTGAACTTGCCACCAGCTTCTTTCATCAAAAGCGGGAACGGCGCAATGTCCCACATCGAAACCACCGGGTCCACCATGATTTCAGCACGGCCTGCCGCTACGAGGTAATAGCCGTAGCAGTCGCCCCAACCACGATGCAGGCGAGCACTGCGACGAAGCTTCGTAAAGCCTTCGCCAAAGCCCTTGTCTTCCATCGTGTTGACCGTTCCCGAAAGCACAAGAGCATCACTCAACTGCGAAACTTTCGAAGCGCGAACTTCGCGACCGTCCAAGAATGCACCGCCGCCATTCACTGCCCACACGGCACTCTTCATTGCAGGCAAACGAATCACGCTCGCAATCGGAATATTCTTGTGCCATAGCCCGATAAGCGTTCCGAACAAAGGCACACCGTGGATAAACGATTTCGTCCCGTCAATCGGGTCAATCACCCACTGGTATTCCGCATCCGGGCTTTCAATGCCGAATTCTTCGCCAATAACGCCAAAGCCAGGCGTTTCCTTTGCCCAGAATTTGCGGGCCAGTTCTTCTGTTCCCTTGTCCGCAATCGTCACAGGAGTCTTGTCAGCCTTCCATTCAACGCCGACATCGTTCTGGTAATACTTGAGGATGTTTTCTTCGGCAAGTTCCGCCGTCTTGAGAGCAATCTTCAAGAGTTCCAGATTCTCAGAAGCGACACCGGCCTTTGCAATTTCGCGATTTCCCATAGCAAGCTCCTAGCCGACCCACTTTTTGACAAGCGAAACAAGCAATTCATTTTCTTCGGGCTTACCCACCGTGATGCGGATATGTTCCGGCATGCCAAAGCTCGTGAGGCCACGGACGATCATACCGTTCTGTTCCAAGAAAGCGACCAAGTCGCGGGCCTTGGGGCCGACATTCACGCAAATAAAGTTCGCCTGCGTCGGGAGAACTTTGAAACCAAGGGCGCCAAGTTCACGGTTCAAGTATTCAAAACCCACAGCGTTGTTCTTGCGAGTCGCTTCAACGTGAGCGGTATCGGCAAGAGCCGCCACAGCGGCCACCTGAGCGGCCTGGTTCACGTCAAACGGTGGTTTAATTTTCCACATGGCACGGACAACTTCAACGCTCGCCAAAGCATAACCCACGCGGAGCCCGGCCAAGCCATAAATCTTGCTGAAGGTGCGGTTGAGGAACAAGTTCGGGTATTCCGAAAGCAGGGGAGCCATCTTCGGATAATCGGCGGCCGTTGCAAATTCAGCGTAAGCTTCGTCCAAGAACACAAGAACGTTGGACGGCACCTTCGCAAGGAAGCTGCGGATTTCCGCTTCGGTGTAATAGTGACCGGTCGGGTTATTTGGGTTGCAAATGAAAGCTACACGAGTCTTATCGTTGACAGCTGCCGCGAGCTTATCTAGCGAAGTTTTTTCTTCACCTTCGCCCACACCGATAAAGTCAGCGCCGTTCGAAAGCGTCGTAAACTTATAGACGGAGAACGTCGGCGTAATGCCCACGCAGTTGTCGCCTTGGCGGATAAAAGCCTTGCCCACCATGTCGATGATTTCATCGGAACCGTTGCCAATCACAATCTGGTTCGTTTCAACTCCATACATCTTTGCAATGGCATCAATTAGCTTCGGGGCATCACCGCGCGGGTACAAGTGCAACGAATTTGCAATTTCGTGGAACGCTTCCACCGCCTTCGGGGAAGCACCCAACGGGTTTTCGTTAGACGCAAGCTTTACAACATTTTTAAGACCATAACGTTCACGAATCTCGTCGATGGACTTGCCAGGAACGTAATCGGAAAGTTTTGAAAGTTCTGGACGCGGTTCGACCACAAATACCTCCATTTTACGCATGTAAATTTAGCTTTTACCAGATGATTTATCTAACTTTGATAATCATGAAACGCATTCTTTGCCTACTATTCGCCGTTTTGGTTACAAATTCTTTTGCTCTGGACCACCTATGGGACATGCGCTACACTTTCGGTCCTGAAAGTCGTCCATCCCCCCAAATCGGTGTCGGTCTTGGGATTCGTTCCGCGTTCAATTCAGACGTTCTGTTTCCGCTCAACTTTACAACGCGACTGAACAAGCAATTTGACGTCGGTGCAAAACTCGATGTCAACACTTATAACAAATTAGATAATATACACACGGCCTTAGACATTGGTGGTCGCTACCGCTACAAACCCAGCTCCTTTATCGCATTGGATGGTTATCTGGACTTGAGCGACGTCAATGCAAGTGCAATCGTTTTTACTATCGGAACACAAAATTTCATTTCTAAATGTTTTGCAAACTACTATGAACTCCGTGCAGGGTTCCTTGATGGAGCAACTGGCGAAGACGGATACGTAAAATTCTCGGCATCCATGATTCCGACCATTGTTTTCGGACAAGTTTTTCGATTGTTCATTGAAGTCACGTCCTCCACAAGCGTCGGAAATTTCCGCGATGACTTCATGGTAGATATCATCCCTAAAATCGAACTGACGTTCGGCGGCACTCACATTCGCATTGACTTTGATGTCGGCGTCATGCAAGAAAAGAACAATGACGTAAAGACGATTGGTCTCTACGTCATGACAGCTCTTTAATTAGACGAGAGAACGTTCGCAAAGCTCGCTTTAGACGAAAGACGAGAGAAAAAAGCAATCGTAATTTCGTAGTCTAACTAACAATCTTTCGTCTCTCGTCTGTAGCACCAAAGGTGCGTTCTTTCGTCTATTACTTCACCACAAACATTCCGTTCTGGTAATCTACCACGGCGGGTTTTGCGGCGCTCACGGTTCCCGAGAGTATCGCGTGGCTCAGCGGGCGTTCGATGTTGCGTTCGATGTAACGCTGGATCGGACGTGCACCGAATTCCGGTTGGTAAGCACCTTCCGCAATCGCATCAAGTGCCGCATCCGAAAGCGTAAGCACCAGGTCCTGACGGGCAGCACGGTTCGCCAAATCCGCAAATTTGAGTTTCACGATTTCGCGAATCTGCTTTTTCGAGAGGCTCTGGAACACAAGCACTTCGTCCAAGCGGTTCAAGAATTCAGGGCGGAAGAACGCATGCAAGTCGGCTTCGACATCCGCAAGCGCAACCTGCGGCGGTTCGCCGTTCTTGGCGCTAGCCGCACTCAAGCGGAACTTCTCGGCACCCAGATTCGAGGTCATCAAAATCAAGGTGTTCTTGAAGTTCACCGTACGGCCCTTGCCGTCCGTCAAACGACCGTCATCGAGCACCTGCAACAGCGTATTGAACACGTCCGGGTGCGCCTTTTCGATTTCGTCGAGCAAAATCACGCAGTACGGATGCGTACGCACAGCTTCGGTCAGCTGGCCGCCTTCTTCGTAGCCCACGTATCCCGGAGGAGCACCAATCAAACGGCTAACGCTATGCTTTTCCATGTATTCGCTCATGTCGATACGGACAAGTGC
>JAGCPZ010000059.1 GCA_017965445.1 Fibrobacter sp.
CATGATCAGCTCCATGGCCCAGGCCGCCGGTGCAAACCAGGCTCAGCCGGGTCCGCAGCCGGGTGCTTCTGAACAGCCGAAGAACGACAAGAAGGGCGACGGTCCGGAAGTCGTCGACGCGGAAGTGGTTGACTAATAGTTATGAGGTCGCTCGCAAGCTCGCTATGAGGGCGCTACGCTCTGAGCTGTGAGCTTTGAAAGTGGCCTCGCAAATGGTGTTTCCCCGTTTTTGACCGGGAACACCTTTTTGCTATAAAGAATTCATACTCAAAGGGACGAACCCCGACCTCAAAGTGCCTTTAGGCACGACCTCATTGCTCAAAGGGAGCCGCCAGGCGACCGACCGGCGAGCAAAGCGAGCTAAAAATGGCTGAAAAAAGAGATTATTACGAAGTTTTGGGCGTCGGCAAGGACGCAAGTGCTGATGAAATCAAGCACGCTTATAAGAAGCTTGCTATCAAGTACCATCCGGACAAGAATCCGGGCGACAAGGAAGCTGAAGAAAAGTTCAAGGAAGCTGCCGAAGCTTACGACGTGCTCTCTAATCCTGAAAAGCGCAAGAACTACGACCAGTTCGGCTTTAATGCTCCTGGTGGCGGTTTTGGCGGCGGCGGATTCGGCGGTGCAGGCTTCGACCTCAACGACATCTTCAGCCAGTTTGGCGATATTTTCGGTGGCGGATTTGGCTTTGGTGGCGGTGGCCGCAGAAGTTCTCGCAAGGCAGGACCTCCGCGCGGTAACGATTTGCAAATCAAGGTGGCGCTCAGCTACAAGGAAATCTTCGAAGGCTGCACCAAGAAGGTTCGCCTGAAACGCTATACGCCGTGTACGGAATGTAACGGCAAGGGCGGCACAAACGTCAAGGAATGCGGCACTTGCCACGGCACGGGTCGCGTGCGTCGCGTATCTGGAGGATTCTTCCAGATGGTTTCCGAAAGCGCTTGCCCCACTTGCGGCGGCACTGGCGAGGTGATTGCCAATCCGTGCTCTCATTGCCACGGCGAAGGCCGCATCCAGGAAAGCGAGGAAATCTCCATCAAGATTCCGGCAGGCGTGAGCGAAGGCCAGTACCTGAACCTCCGTGGCGAAGGCAACTGCGGTCCACGCGGTGGCGCATGCGGCGACTTGCTTGTCGTAATCGCCGAAAAGCCGGACGATTTCTTCAGCCGCGAAGGCGATGACTTGCATTGCGAAGTCAAAGTGCCTGTCCACAAGCTGGTGCTTGGCGGAACACAGCGCATCCCGACCATCAATGGTGACGAAATACAGATCAAGATTGCCGCAGGCACTCAGGCCGGTAGCGTTCTCCGTCTGCGCGATCAAGGTTTGTGGCCGCTCAAGAAACAGGGCGACCGCGGAAGTCTCTATGTGCAAATCGGAGTCGATATTCCGAAGGACATCTCCCGTGAAGAGAAGGAGCTTTACCAGAAGCTCGCTGAACTCCGCAAGGACAAGGAAACAGCTCAAGAAGAAAGCTTCCTTGAAAAGATGAAGAATCTGTTTAAATAAGACGAAAGACGGATGAGCGCGGCACTTCGTGCCTTTGAGCGGGAATCTCCTTTAGAAAAGCTCTCGGGAACACCCGAGAGTTTTTCTATTGCAATATTTTATTCTTCGGCAATCATGCGTTCAATAGTAATTGTTTGTTTTGTCGAAGATTTTTCATGATCTCTTTCCAAAATACAAGGCCTGCGCAGAAAATCATCTAAATCTTTATAATCTTTAAAATCTGATGAAGTATAAGTTTTTGTTCCTTCAACAAGTTCAAAATCTAACAGAAGCAAATCGCCAACCAAGACTATATCTATGCGATCATCATAATCTGATTCCGTTGTTGTTTTAGTAGAGTATATTGTTTCTTTTTGTGTATAATGCGATTTTCCATTTATAGAAATAATACTATAACGCTTCAATACATCGTCCCAATTACCTAAGCCTGATTCATCATAGTCTAAAAAAGATTCTATATCATCTAAACCATCAAAACTTTTTATAAAATTTTCACCATCATTCAATCCAGCCAATGATTCAAGATTTCTTTTGACAACACGCCATTTTTTCTTCGAGACATCAGCCATTATATAAATATCAGGAATATCCTTTTTTTTGACATCATATGTTGAGAAAAAACTATGGGATTCATCAGCAATATATTGTTGATCTATAATAGTTCCTTCTCCATGTATATTCAATTTTTTTGTAGATAATGTTGCACCTGCATTTACAAAGCTCAACGTTCCCGTCATAATATTTTCATTATACAATTGAAGATATCCGGTGAAATCATATTCTATATTTAGTTTAATAGATCCCTTTGATTTTATCTCAGTTTCCACAATACCTAAAGATGAAGTTATATCAAACTCCAAATTTTCTTCAATATGTCCTGAAATCTTATATGCATCAACGGGTTCATAATCAATAATTACAGAGATAGATATGCAATCTTGTGATTCCTTTTCGCCGTCAGCTTTTTTGACGTAATCTGCATAGCTGTATAACAAACTTCCAATTTTACTTAATCCATACCTGTTGCCTTTCTTATTGGATTTTCCAAACTGTTTGGACAATTCATTTGGGTCACCTTCTTCGCCATTGATGTAATAAGCGCCGTCAATTCTAAAACCGCAGGCTTTGTACAAGCGGTCATTCTGTTCGACATACGAATCCATGACCTTCACATCATTTTTCAGATAATCGGCATATTTTTGAGTAATCTTTTTATCGGAGGTATTGTTTTCTTTTGCTGATTTGACAATATCTATGTATTTATTCAAAACAGTTGGCGAAATATCCACAACTCTGTATTTTGAAAAATGATCTACCTTAAATTTGACCGTATTGTCGGAGACTTCCGCTTCGGAAACATAATCCCAGATGTCATTTTTTTCATCATAATTGAAAACGGAAACCGAGGCATTCTTTGGAGAGCGGATCAATTTCATCGTAACTTCAGCGGATTTTTTGAACTTTGTGCCCGAAGGTCCAAATTCAACTTCCCCCAAGAAGGAGAACGACGGAGTAGATTCCTGCGCCTGGATATATTTCACGGAAATTTTCGTATCGTTCTTTAACGCTTCGGCAGGGATTTTTATGGTCACGGCGCTCCCGGCCTTGACCTTGCCGCCTTCGGTCCCGATAGTTCCAGAACCCTTTATTGTTTCTACGGCAGGTTCTGTAGACTGTTTCTTTTCTTCCGTTTTTTCAGTTTTTTCGGATGTATCGGATGCCGATGACGGATTGTCCGATGATGAATCACTGCACCCGAAAATAAATGCAACCACGAGCAAAAGAAGAAAGGATATTACTCTTTTTTTCATAAAATTTCTCCCATTTATGATTTGAATGATTTTTAATAATATAAACAATTACAAAACGAATAAAAACAAGTGCAAATATTTTTACGCAGTCAATTACATAGAATTACAAAATAATCGGAAATCCTTCCTTATATTCCTTGACAATGTACGGGTGTGTTTTAGCGTACTCGAAAATCTTTTCGCCGAGACCGTTTTGCACAAGTTCTACAAGCGCTTGGCTCGGAACCGCACCGATAGCTGAACATGTCGGCGTGAGCGCAATGACGAGTTTTCCATCTTTGTTCATGATGCGTAGCGGCCAAATGCTGCAATCAAAAGGCTTGTCCTCACCCTTCAAAATACATCCTTTTTGCGGGTCCAAGAACGTGCATGGGACTTCTTCTTCGGGATCGTCGGTGCGGTAGTTGTTCTCGAGGACTAGGCGACCGGCGCAGTTTTTTTGCGGTTCGTCAACTGTGTTGTTACATCGCAGGTTGTCAACTGCGCGGAACACCCCCACCACGCCGTATTCATTGGGCTTGCTCAGTTTTTCAACGACTTCGGGCGGGAACAGCGGTGTTTCCCAGAGGCTCTGCCGCCGGAAAGAGCAGCAGAACTTGCAGGCGGCGCATTGGCTTTTGGAAAGAACAGAAGAAAGCATTATTCCCCCACCACAACATGGCATTTATCGAGAACCGTTTGTGGGTAGTACGAGAGTTTTGCCTTGCGGAGGCCTTCGATGTTGATATCCTCTTCGCGGTTGATGAGGCGGGCACCTGTAGCCATGAGGCGTTCGGCAAACAACTTGTTGATTACGGCATAGCCGCCATTCACCGCATATTCGTCGATGACCTTTTCAAAGTGGATGTCCCATACGCCGGGCGCAATCGCGGAAGCCATGGTCATGGCGGCAGGAACGCCGGCCACATAGAGTACGGCCCCCTTCATGCCGAGTTCATCGAAGTTTTCGAGTGCCTCGCAGATGGCGCAGTATTCCGAAAGTCTCGACTTTTCGTCTTCGGAGCGTTCGGCCCAGGCAGCCTCTTCACACTCGCAAGTGCATTCGCAGTCAGGATTCGCCAGGTCGTCCAACTTTTCAATCTTGAGCCATTTCTTTTCAACTTCCAGCGCGTCCGCGTAGTTTTCGCGCGTAAGCGGGCGAATTTCGTAGTCCGAGTAAGTCCTGTTAAATCGGGAAACGTGGTTGCGCTTTTTCTTGTACGGGTTCCCGGCGAGAGTCGCAAGACTTTCCGCAGAATAGATGTAGTCGCTGTCGCCGCGGTTTTCAGTAAAATGAAGGTGCGCTCCCTCTGCTGCAGAAGCCGCTCCGAAGTAATCGCGAAGTTGCTGAGCACGGATTTCATCCACCAGGCAGAATTCCAGCGGGTGGCCCGTTTCGCGGGCATCGACCTCAATTGCGGCTAGTGCCTGCGGCAAGTCGCCCTCCCCTAGCGGGAACGCATAGCCCCGACGGCTACCCTGTCCATTATAATAGCGAAAAAGGAACCCGTCTTGCAGAGCAATCAGCGTACCATACTTTTTGCGTAACAGATAAACATTCGCAAATCCAGCATCGCTTCCAATGTAGCCCGAATCGGCGAGAGCACGCCTTGCAGCAAACATATCCGAAAGTTCTGGTGTCTTGAAATTTATCAAAGTTTTCAGGTTCTCCCCAAATTCAATAGCCTTCAATTCGAAGGTTTTTGATTAATATATACTCAATTGGCCATTTTTTCGCCAAAATTTTTATAATTTTATCGCAAGATAAATTTGTTTTTTCGTTGGTTTGTTCATGAAAAAAATTTTTTTTATAGCCATACTCTTTTTGGCGACATCGGCGTTTTGCGAATTCCATTTGTATTTATCAGGTGGTTATTCGCAAACATTGACAGGAACTACTCCTGTTGGCGATTTGAGTGTAGGAACGTCGTTCGATTTCTTTGACAGTTATGATATGCGAGTGGGGATAGATTTTCTCCATTTTCAAATAGCACCCTCAGACCGTTTTCAAACGGTCTCAGACGAATCCTTATTCCAATTACCTAGTTTAATCCTTGCACTCCCTTTTGCTGCTTTTGGAGGATATGACTGCTCTACGAGGTGTGGTCTCAATAAGATGGCTCTGTATGCGCGCATTATAGGAGTGATGGGATTTATATTACATGGTTCACTCTATTTCCCGGTAGTGCCCAACAGTTATTTTGGAATCGTAAACAAGCATCGTCTTGTAACCGAAATCATCACCAAAGGCTGGCATAAGAAAAGCTTCACCTTCCAAGACGATATAGGCCTCCGTTTCCAAATCAATCCAGATGATTTTATTATTGGATTTTTTGCAGACGGCGGATTTCGATTCGAGAAAAACTTCAGCCGCGATTTAGAAAAGAAATGGTTCGTGCAAGCCGGTCTGACGAGATAAAAAAATTTTAGAGGGGGTAACATTTTTGCGACTTCAGGTGTTTAATAAATAAAAGAACGCTATGGACCTGGAGACCCAATGAAAAAAATCGTCATCTTGAATGCGAGCCCGCGCCCCAACAGCAATATCAGTCAAATGCTCGGCATCATCCGCAATGAACTGTTGGCTTGTGGAAACAAAGTTTTTTACGTCGATGTTTGCAAATTGCAATTTCAGCCGTGCATGGGTTGCATGAAATGCCGCAGCGAACATGATTGTGTTTTGCCCGAAGATGATGCTAAACAGGTTCTGCGCTTAGTGCAAGAATGCGACGCCCTTGTGGTCGGCTCCCCATGCTATTGGGGCAACATGACTGGTCAACTCAAAATGCTTTTTGATCGCTGGGTTTACGGCATGATGGACCACAGCGAACGCGGTTACCCGATTCCTTTGTTAAAAGGGAAAAAGGCCGTTATCGTCACCACGTGTTCTACAGCATGGCCGTTCAACATTTTATTCAAACAGTCGGCGGGGACAGTCCGCGCCCTCAAGGAAATCCTCTGCTGGAGCGGATTCAAGATTGCAGGCGTGCTGCAAAAAGGCGGAACCATCAAGAAAAAAGAACTCACCTCACGCGAAACTGCGAAGTGCAGAAAATTCGCCTATAAGCTTAACCAAGCACATTAACAAGAAACGCCTGACCATTTTCAGTCAGGCTAGGAACAATTACTTATTCGTCAAATCGTTTAGAAAAACACTCCATAATTGGGATGTACTTTCATGGTTCGTCCCTTGATATCGTATTGAGGCTTCTTTTGTTGCTTAAAGCTTTAAACACAGCATACTCCTTATCGAAAAAGGAATCCATCTAGCAAAAGATGGATTCACTACTTTTTATAATATAGTTTGTTTTAGAGTTTAAAGACTACTATTGAGAATTTTACCTTTTTAAACAGTATGATTTTGTTGCATACGTTGCATATAGACTAGCATCAATAGAACGTTTTACGGTAAATGTTTTTGCCTGCACCATGAATTTGCACGACATACGGCTTATTCGCTAAATATGTCACAGGCACAACCGCGGAACCGTCAATTCGCCTACGCAGCAAGAGCACGCCTTGCAAATCGTGAATCGTGAGCGTCAATGAAGCGGATCTTGCAGATAAACCATTGCGAGGCACGTTGACCATCAAATCGCTTCCGATTTTCATGACCGAAACTTTACTGGCTACAGCATGCAAGTCTTGCGGAATTATCTTTACTCTATCTGAATCAGGTTTCACGGGTTCCACATAGGGGTGCGCCGGATCATCCACAATAACTTTTATATCGACAGTGCTTTCACAACCGACAGGATTTACGTAAGTTCCCGTATAAACGCCGCTGCTCTGCCACTGCAAATTCTTGAAACGGACTTCACGACCCAGGTAATAGAAATCGTTCGGGCCTTTCCAAGTCCAGCGTCCACCATCGTATGGATGCGGGCCGATTACGAGCGAATCGCCGGGATTTACTTTGACTTCTGTCGTTTCGTTCCAACCGCCATTGTGAACTTTGACGTAAGGAATAATCGTGCTCGGAGTGCAAACGCCGCCTTCAGCACCGTTGATGACCATCGTTGTTACCGTGTTGGATTTTGCGGTCAAGGATAGAGATTTGTTCGCAACTGCGATATCGGACTGCGACGTAAGACTGCCGGGAAGTTCAAAACGCACAACCTTTGCGCTAGTCCCGACTTTATCGAACTTCGTCAAATCAAAACTATACTTCACATCACTGGAACCGCTGTTACGCACCACGATGACCAGCGCTCCGTCAGGACGCAGGGCGGCAACGGTGTTGCCATTGTCGCTATCGATGATGCGCGAACCCGGACGGATGTAACGGCTGAACGCAGCATGCATGTAGTAACGCGGCATATAGGAGAAGGTCTGTTTTTTATGGTCTGCCTTGATAGAACGCCAATTCTCGGCAGGGTCCGCAATCTGCCAGTCCACCCAAGCTTCGGCCTTCATGTCGCGCAAGTCCTGGATAATCACATTCGCCATCCACAAAGCGATATGCTCGTCACCGCTCTTGCTCAACGGACCTGTTTCGGACTGCCAAAGACGCTTGTTCAAGCCAAAAGCTCTGTTATAAAGTTGCTTGCGGTAGCTTCCGTCAGAATAGCTGTGCGTATTCACCTGGCCCAAGTACGAAAGCGCCTCGGAGGTGTAGTTGCCCAGCTGGTCATGCGCCTGCTTGATAGAAGTCTCATCAGCCGCACTCACGGACGTTTCCGGGAAGAGCCCCTTCTTCTTGAGAGCCTTGCCCAGTTCCACAATCATCTTGGACTGGTTGTTCTTGAAGCCGCAGCCCTCCTGGCCACCGTTGGATTTCCACCAGCCGGCGCTGGGTTCGTTGAACGGCTCGACCGTGCGGAACGTAAGCCCCCATTCTGTCTTGAAATGGAGCGCCACCTCGGAAAGATAATCCGCAAAGTCGTCGAAGTAATCTTCTTTCAAGTTGTCGGAACCATCGTTACTGCCCGAGACGCAGCCGCTCTTGGTCATCCACCACGGAGGGGAATTGCTGAACGCCTCAAAAATTGGGTCCTTGACAACCTTATTGAGCCGGAGCGCCACTCCACGTTGAGCAGGGTCAGCGGTCCAGTCAAAATCGCCTTTTTCCGTGGGTTTGTAACCGGGAACCTTTCCGCCGCCATCCCCCTTCGTGAGGTGATTGTGACTTGGCTGGTCCCCGCCGCCAATGTTGTAACGGAAAATATTGTAGCCGAGGCCCGTATCAGGGTCGGCAAGCGCCCCCAAGAACTGATCGCGATTCGCTTCGTTCCAAGCCCCGACGAGTTCAGCCCACCAGCAAAGGCTAGTGCCCCAGCCCTCGAATAGCTGGTATTTCTTGCCCGGATCCACGACAACTTTCGTCTGCGCATGGGCGGCACCGCATGCCAGGCCTGCCGCAATCATCCAAATCAGTTTACTCTTCAATTTCTCAACCCCCTTTTTAGTACATCATATAGCATGGCACCTTACTTGTTAAAAATCAATTATTTTAAGAAAAAAAGGATACTTTGCCATGAAAAAATATGGATTAATTGTCTTTACAGACGAAAAAAAGTCCGCTCTATGGCGGGCTTAGTTTTTTTAATTGTTTTAAAATTTGTCAAACCTTTTTTATAAACGGGAAAATTATCATTTCTTTGATTTTTTCTTAGTACCGCGTGATTTGCGGCCATACGCATTATAACCATAGCCATAGCCATAACCATAACCGTTTCTATGTTCGCAATGGTTAAAGATAAAGGCCTTAGGCTTATCGGTATAGCGATTCATGTTTTGCAAAGCTTCCTTAATCGCTTCCATAGAGTGAACTCCATAATGCAAAACAATAAGGCTAAGATCGACTAACGGAGCGATCATGTAGGCATCAGCAAGAAGACTGATCGGCGGCGTATCGATAATAATCTTATCGTACTGCGGACGCAATTCTTCAAGAAGATTTTTGAACATATCGCCACGCAAAAGTTCAAATGCAGCCATGTTAAACGAACCGGATTCAAGAATATCGAAATCCTTAATACCGCTCCCCCTATAAACGACATCATCGAAAGTTCTTCTTCCCATAAGGACGTCGGTAAGGCCTTCATGCGTATAGCGACATACCGCTTTACGCATATCAGCATCGATATAAAGAACCTTTTTGCCAACAAGTCCAAATGATGCAGCAAGGTTTAGCGACACAAAGCTCTTGCCCACATGAGGAATCAATCCGGCAACCATGATGACCTGGTGTTCTTTGTTAACACTAAAGGAGAAATCGACAGCTGTAAGAACAGAGCGAATAGACTCACTAATCGTATCATCAGGATACTTCTGGACAAAAATCTGCCCTTTGTTGCGGATTTTGTTCGGATGTTCAGGAATCCTCGCAAGGACACTGGTATTCGTTTCGCGTTCGATTTGAGTCACACTACGGACACCATTATGCATCATGCGAAGGAGGAATACAAAGAGCACGCCGAGCATCAAAGATGCAGCAACAGAACAAATAATAATGTTCAATTTTTTGGGCTTACTCGGCAAAGGAGCAGCTCGGGCAAAGTCAACAATGCGCACGTTACCCACTTCACCGGCACGTACAATTCGCAATTGCTGGACTCTGTTCAACATGCTTGTATAAATTTCGTTGTTAACAGCGGCATCTTCCTTCAATCGCAAGACTTCCTGCTGAGTCAAAGGCATTTTCTCTGCATTTTTCTTCAGCTTAGCAAGTTCAGCTTTCAACTTATTCTGTTGTTTGATAATTGTCTGGACATTCGGATGTTCTTCCTTGAACAAACGGGTTGCCTGTTGACGTTGCTGTTCCAACTGCAACAGTTGACTTTGCAATTGAGATTCTTTTTGCAAATGAGCTTGAGTTTCACCGGTCAAGTCAACAGAACCAATACTATAACGATAATCCGCCAAGACTTTTTCGGCACTGTCCAGTTTTGCCTTGACACCCGGCAACTGCTTTTCCAAGAATTCAAGGGTCTTTTCAGCTTCAGCACTTCGCATTTCGACATTTTGGCGCAAGTAAGTCTTGGCAATGGTGTTCAAAATAGAGGCAGCCCTATCAGGATAACGATGGCTGAAACTAGCTTCGATAATCCCAGTCTGTTTACCCTTTTCCGAAATTCTCAGACCCATTTTCAAAGCCGAAATCGCCCCTAGCTCGTTCCACTGAGAAAGGACGAACATCTGTCCAGGCAAAGCAAACATTTGGGAAACACGGATATTTAATGTATCGCCAGCATAGCTTGCACGGTTCATATCACCGACTTTACCAGTCAATAGCACCTGATCATCCTGAGTGAGAACTTCATAAGTTTCAGGAGAAGTGACTCTAGCTCTCCATGTTTCCATTTGTGCCATAATAGGGATGTAGAGGGAATCCAAATCCATACGCCCTTCTTTATGCGTAAAGCGATCAACAGCACCAATGGGAGTTGCATTAAAACATAAACGTTCTGCTTCCACAACATAGCTCAGAACCATGCGGCTCCTGATGAGTTCGATTTCAGCATCGGCCGGACTTGCCACGTCAAGGAGGGCGCCCATATCGCCAATGGCCCTACCCGACTTACCACCCTTGGCATCGACTTGCAATAATATATCGCTCGTGAATTGCGGACGAATCCAATTGGCAATGGAAAAACCGACTAAAGCACCTACTAAAAGGAATAAGAACAATATCCATTTCTTATCCCAAAGAATTTGAAGAGCTTCAAGCAATGTTATGGTATTGTTATCCTGAGGAATTTGGATTGTAGCCTGACTTATAACTTGTTTTTCTTCTTTTTCAGTCATATGCTGTCCTAGCAATTATTCTTGCAACAATAATAAAATATTTCAACACTTTTGTCATTTAAAAAAAATCAATGTATGCAAAAAAAAGAAGGAATCCATAATGTTTTTTTGACAATATGGATTCCAATCTTTTCTTTTTACAGGATTGAACCAATCAAGTCCTTATATTCATCATTTGAAGAAATCAGCAATTTCAATAATGATGAATTAAGGAACATAAACTGGATTTTTACGTGTTACTTCGAGAACGGAACGAGTTCCACGCGGCGGTTCTGGGCTCTGCCTTCCTTGTCGTCATTGTCGGCAATCGGCTTGGAGCTACCGTAACCAACAGCACGCAGACGAGCATTATCAACACCGCGTTTCTTGAGGTAGTTCACGACAGACTGAGCGCGCTTTTCGGAGAGCTTCTGGTTCTTCTTGTCAGAACCAGTGTTGTCTGTATGACCTTGAACTTCGAGGTTAGCTTCAGGAATCTTGTTCATGAGGTCTGCAATATCATCGAGAGTGCCGTAGCTGCTCTTGGTAAGCTTAGCAGAACCAGTCTTGAACTTGATACCCTTCTTGAGCTGGTCAAGGTCTTCCTTCTTGTTGAGCGGGCAACCCTTTTCATCAACACGGACACCCGGGAGTGTATTCGGGCACTTGTCGAGAATGTCAGGTACGCCGTCCTTGTCGAAGTCAGGCAAGCAACCAAGGGAGTCAACAGAGTGACCAGCCGGAGTGCCCGGGCACTTATCCAAGTAGTCAGCAATGCCGTCCTTATCAGAATCGAGCGTGCAACCATCAGCACCGACGATCACGCCAGCCGGAGTATTCGGGCACTTGTCGAGGAAGTCCGGAACACCGTCCTTATCGAAGTCGAGCGGGCAACCAGCGGCATCAACAGGAACGCCAACCGGAGTATTCGGGCACTTGTCGAGAGGATCGTTCACGCCGTCCTTGTCGAAGTCGAGCATGCAGCCGAGAGAGTCAACCGTAATACCGGTCGGAGTATTCGGGCACTTGTCGTTGAGGTCCGGAATGCCATCCTTGTCGCTGTCGATGCGGGCAAGAGAATCGTTGTAGGCCTTTTCACGAGCGAGTCTTTCGAGTTCGTCGAGCGGGCAGCCTTCTTCGTTGACCTTGGCTCCCTTCGGCGTATGAGCGCACTTGTCGAGTTCGTCAATGACGCCATCGCCATCGGCATCCTTCGGCTTCGGCTTGGCATCAAACGCGATGCTCAACATGGCTGCACCGGAGAGAAGCGGAACTGGCGTGTAACCATAAGTGGCACTCGTACCATGTTCACCATAGTAAAGGATTGTATAATCCTTGCCATCCTTGATGTCTTCATCATGATCGAAGCCCGTCTTGAAGAGACGAGTTGCAATTTCGAGACCGATGGCGAATTCAACGCGATACGGCAGATGGAAGCGGAAACCCGGAGTGATGAGCATCGGGTCATGCATCGGACCGAACTTATAGCGGCCCTTGCTCTGCAAACGCATTTCACCAGAGAATTCCAAGAACGGAGTCATCCAGGAGAGAGCGTCCCAATCAACACCCGTGCTATAGACGAGGGTGTTAGCCTGGTTCGCGTTATTCGGGAAGACATAGCTTGCAGCCAAGTTCCATGTAATCGGCGCACCAATCTTCGCGAAGTCGAAGGTAGCGACAAGACCGGCACCGAAAGCAAAGTGATCCGCAGTGAACGGATGCGTGTTCTTCTTGCCGTTCAAGTACCAAGCATGGCGAGGACGGACACCGGCATACTCTTCACCAGTCGGGAAGTACATGTCGAGCATCAAAGCCGTCTTGAAGAAACCCGAGCTGTCGGAAGCAAACGGGAGACCGACCTTGGCAAACAAGTCCAAGTCACCGCGGCTAGTTGTCCACATATTTGCAGTACCAGGAGCGCCACCATTTGCGTTTGCATGTTCATAGTAAACCGGAAGTGAAACACCGACATCGATAAAGTCGAGCACACCGACGGTTAAAAAGAAGTTACCGGCCTGGGAGTAGTCTGCGTCATTAAAAGAATATCTCTTTCCTTTAGTTTCGAAGACACCTCCACGAGACAAGCCCCAAGAACCGATGGAAATATTTCCGCCGGTACCGACGCTTATCTGCCATTGCCCTAGGGTCTTTGCAGTAATTTGATGCAAGCCTTCGGTGCCACCCATTATACCAGCCTGGGAGAAGGCCAGGGTTGTGGTTAGCAACGCTAACGATACGACCTTTTTCATGTTTGATCCCTCTTTTGAGATTGTTTGGTTGTTGTTTTTAATGAAACTTGGTCACCAGAAGCCTCATCGAAATCTACTGTAGCAGATTCTTTCAAGACTGTTCTGTTGAATGCTTCCGGTGTTGTAAAAGTCGGTACAATTTCATGCAATGCGCGAATGGCGATTTCATCGTCGTTTTCGGCAGCTGCATTTTTTAGTTTCCACAATTCGTTAATGAACTTGGATGTATCAATATCAATTTGCTTTCCAATGAATATTAGCTTGTTCTTAGTCTTCTTCAAGCCTTCTTCGTTCATCAACAGTTCTTCTTTAATTTTTTCTCCTGGACGAAGTCCCGTAAACTTAATCGGAACATCCTTGTACGGAACCTTTCCGTACATGCGAATCAAGTTTTCCGCTAATGTAACAATTTTTACCGGCATCCCCATGTCAAGCACGAATATTTCACCACCATGAGCGATACTAGCTGCTTCGAGCACAAGACTTACAGCTTCTGGAATCGTCATGAAATAACGGATGATATCCGGATGAGTAACCGTGACAGGCTTACCCTGTTCAATCTGACGTTTAAACAGAGGAATGACACTTCCATTGCTGCCAAGGACATTGCCAAAACGAGTGACGACAAATTCCGTATCGCTATCCTTCTGCATGGACATAAAGCGAACAATCATTTCACAACAACGTTTCGAAGCTCCCATGACGTTCGTTGGATTGACAGCTTTGTCTGTACTAATCATCACAAACTTTTTTACGTTATTGAACATCGCAAGAGTGGCAACGTTAAACGTGCCAACAACATTATTCTTGATTGCTTCCATCGGATTCTTTTCCATCAACGGGACATGCTTATGGGCCGCCGCATGGAAGATAACTTCCGGATGGTATTTTTTGAAAATCTGGTTCATGCGGAAGTAATCACGGACAGAAGCGATTATCGTCACGAGATTGAGATCCTTCCCATATTCCATGACCAGTTCTTGTTGGATATCGTAGGCGTTGTTTTCGTAAATATCCACAATGATGACTTGCTTCGGATTGTACTTGGCAATTTGACGAACAAGTTCACTTCCGATACTACCACCACCGCCAGTTACCATACATACTTTGTTCTCAATGTAGGCACGGATATCCTTATTGTCGAACTTTATGGGATCACGACCAAGAAGGTCTTCGACCTTAATATCGCGGATTTGTGTTGCAAAATTCGTAGAACCATTGCCAATAGACGAACTATCCAAAAGAGCACCAATGAAAGGGAGAACCTTCACAGGAAGTCCGGTCTTGCTACAGAGGTCCAAAATCGTCTGACGGTCTTTAGGCGGGCAACTAGGAATGGCAAAAAGAATCTGTTCAATATTTTCCAGCTTCGCAATTTTTGGAATATCGCTTGTTCCGCCGGCGACAAGCACACCTTCAAAAGGCTTACCAATTTTATAGCGGTCATCGTCGATAAGACAGACCGGATAGATTTCAGCTGCAGCCGATGTTTCCAGCCCCTTTTCGGCATCCTTGGCACTGTTTCTTATTTCGTCGAGCAGAAGCTTGGTGGCATTGCCCGCACCAATAATCATGGTGCGTTTTTTACGGCCTTCTATACGACCGGTCTCGACTAGAGAAATGAAAGCATTCCTGAACAGGTAACGGAAAAGGCAGACCCCGATACAAGCAATTACGGTTTGCAAGAAAGCGAACAGCCAGTGCTGGATGCCCATGGCGATAAAGAAGAACACCTGGGTCGCAAGAACACCTACGACGATCCCCTTTATGCAACTCCAGTAATCAGAACGATTGAGGTATCTCCAAAGCTTATTGTAGGCTCCAAAGAACAGGAGGCTGCCAAAGCACATTAAAACGCTTAAAAAGAAAAAGGCTAACAGGATTGCACGATCTATGGGTCCATCGAACAAAGAATATATAAAGGCAGCAAAAAGCCCCGCAACAACAACAATAAAAGCATCCGCCAACGCTAAAATGCGTTTACGAATCCTAAAATTTACAAACAGTTGCGTTAATTTCGACATACTCTCTCGTTTCATTTATTCTTTTATACGAATATCAAAGCACTTAAAAAATAGTTATAAAAAGCTACCAATGCAAGGTAGAACGCACAAAAAATGCCCTAATATCGCCAAAATCCGCATCTATTTCAAAGGAAGCGTACCTTCCAACGTAACTAAACGATGGTGATATCGTGTATTGGAGGGGTGCATTATGGGTAAATCGCTTGCGTACGGTCTTGTAAGGGTCATCTAAGCCACTTCCGTAATCGATACCTTTCCAGAGCCACTTGTTGTGAAGGCCAAAGAAGAACTTCGCCGTTGAATTCCAGAAAAGCTGTCCATAAAGCGTCCAGTCAACTGCAAGCGAATTCGGGCCATTGGGGTTTCCTAGCGGGAGTCCAAGATGGGCAATTTGAGCTCGAGCAGTATCATAATGGCAATAGACGAAAGGTTCCACACGGGCAATTTCAGCAATGGATCCTAATTGAAGAAATTTTCCTTTGACCTCCATATCATGTGCGACCTGCAGGCCAAGCATGGCTGCCCAGCGGTTGTTGCTGTAATTGTTTTGATAGATAGCATAAGGCGATTCCATATCGTCTAAAAAGAACTCACCATAGATACGAGCCTTGCGGAACATCTGCACGTTAAAGTCCATCGCGAGTGCGCCGTTGTTCACACGTTCCGTGTAATTTCCCTTTTCAATAAAAAGCGGAGCTATCGGGACAAAGAGCCACGGCTTATTCTCATTGTAGAGAATCTGCAATTCAGAAATTCCAAAAGTAACGTTTTTAAAGGCGAGTTCATAACGATGAGCGTAAAGGTTACGGTCGTTCAGGTTATCCTTGCTGTAGCTCCAGGAATTGACGCGCAAGTCTGCATAGACACTAAAAACACGTAAGGGCCCAAACGTGACATCGAGACTCAACATATTATAGGGAAGAGCAAACTGGTTCAGCGAAAGGTTATTGTAGTATCCCGGCCCCCAGTGCAACACATCACGAGCCAGCTGAAGCCGTACCCAAGCAGAATTGAATCCGAGATGGGCTCGGTAGCGGGCAAAACTCACGTAGTCAATTCCACCATCGCCTTTATCTTTTTTCTGAACGTCAAAAACTTCATAATCATAACTCTTGGGCTTTTTAGCGGAGTGCCCTTCAGAGTAGATCCTAGCATCGAGGTCAAAATCAACAGAGTCCGCAAACCCTCGTATAAAAAGGCCTCCATCAAACGCCGGCCAAATGGTATCTCCAAGGGCGGTGGATGAACGGTAATCGATTCCAAAGACCGGACTTACAGCGATGGCAAACTTATGCGAGGAATTATCTTCGCTTTTAAAGTACGCCATGGCGTTAGAATTGTTCTTTTCAAATTCTTTACGGAAAGTCGTATCACGACGGGGGTAAGTGAAAAAATGACGCCCCTCGCCCAACGTTTGGCGATGGTATTCCAAAAGCATCGGCGCATAGTCGAGCCCTCGCAAGTTGCGAGTACGTTCGGCACCTATAACCGGAGAACTACCGGTTTCGGCAAATGCGAAAATAGCCGCAAAAGCAATACCAGCAAAAAAAGTTTTCATGCACCCTCCATGCAAACGTTATTCCTCGGCATCCTTATCGATAACTTCGGCTGCAGAATCTCCACGAAGCGCAACCAGGCGAATACCATCAAGAGTCAAATACGGGTCATACGTATCAATAATCTTTGTATGGCCGACGATAGTACGTCCCCAGCCTCCCGTGGCAAAGACCGGAACATCGCTTTTCCGCATTTCATGTTTGATTTTCGTCACAAGAGTTTCCAGCTCCGCCATGAAGCCAAATAGAAGACCAGCACGAATCGCGTCATCGGTATTATTAGCAATAAGATTTTTGGGCCATTCGATGCTCACCGGCAAGAGGCGGGCCGCTTTTTCCGTAAGCACATCGAGGCTGGCGCTAATTCCAGGAATAATGATGCCGCCTGCAAATCCGCCATCTTTCATCACGTCAAAAGTCGTTGCCGTACCCATGTCAATAACGATAGCATCGGTACAACCGCGCTCCCTAAGCGCAATGATGTTGCACAGGCGGTCCGATCCAAGAGTATCCGGATTAGGGTACGCAATCGGGCAATTGAGACAATTTTTTGAATTTACAACTTGAACCGGACGCTTAAGAAGCGTCTGCAAAGCCTTGACCCACGGACGTTCCAAAGAGGGCACTACAGTCGAAAGACCGACATGCGTAATGGATTCCGGCTTGATTTTCGAAAAGTGAATAAGCCCGCCCACGCGGTTCATAACTTCGTCCGAAGTCGTTTCCTTGCGGGTTGTAAGTCTCCAGTGATCGACAACCTTATCGCCCTTGAATATTCCAAGGACCGTATGCGAGTTGCCCACATCGACAACAAAGGACAAAGTTTTATTCAAATTCTTTTTCATCGCGGTGAAAGATAGTAAATAATAGGAAGTTAGAAGTAGGAAGTTAGAAGTAGACAGTAAGCAGTGGTTAGTAAACAGGGATGTTTTAAGTGGTTAGTAAGCAGGGCTGTATTGCAACCCTAACCACTAACCACTAATCACCAAGTTCAAAAAAGCTTGCTTCAATTCCCGCGTAGCGAGTTCTGGATCAGCCGCCTTCATAATTGCAGAAACAGCGCAAATGCCAGCAATACCGGAGCCTTTGAGTACGTCGATATTGTCTTTGTTGAGTCCGCCAATCGCATTTACTTTAATCGGAACTGCTTTGACGATTTGCTTAAGCGTATCGACACTTGTGAGAATCGTAACCACCTTGGTTGTCGTCGGGTAAATAGCCCCGACCCCCAAATAATCCGCACCCTGTTCGTAAGCTTCAAGCGCTTGCGGTACAGTTTTAGTCGTAGCGCCAACGATTTTATCGGGCCCCATCAGCTGGCGAGCAATTTTCACCGGCATATCCGTTTGCCCTACATGAACACCCTCGGCGTCAATCGCAAGAGCGACATCGACACGGTCATCAATAATCAGCGGCACCCCATAACGTTTGGTAATTTCGTGTGTCGCCAAGGCTAGATCCATGTATTCTCGAGTCGATTTATTTTTTTCACGAAGTTGGATGAGTGTCGCCCCACCTTTACACGCCGCCTCAACAGTCGGCAAAAAACGTTCTTCAGGTACACTTGTACTGTCTGTTATAAAATAGAGTGTAGTGTCAATATTTTTCATCGAGCGCAAAACTAGAAAAAAATTCAACATAATCTCGCAAAGCAAGGCAAATTTAGAACCACCCCATACTTACATATTTATTACACATCTAAAAGTCATAACCACTTCTAAAAACATTCAGTCCTGTTTTTGAAAAGTTCTGTTTACAAATGGTGATTTTAATCAATAAAAATTAAAAGAAACACTTATTTTTCGATTTCACATGTATATTTATATTTACGCGAATGGAGAAAAATAGTCAGGTAGGTATTATTATGACTGCTTTACGTTCACGAAAGGGTATCACTCTTATAGAGCTCATGGTAACTATCGCAATCATGGGTTTTCTCGTGACAGTTGCTTTGCCTAATATTTTCGGCGTCGCAGAAAAAACTCGTGAAAAAGTGGACTTGCTGAAATTGTATTACCTGAGAGACGCTCTAAACAGAGCTTTAATCGAAGACTTGGATGCTTTTCAAAATTTTTCGCAAACAACAAATGACAAGAGTCGAGCTGATATAATAAACACCCTTGATCAAGGACTCAAAGATCAGAAAAGAGGAGCTACTTTATTTGTAATAGAATTGCATAACGGACTTTCCATCAATGTACAAGGAGAGCATGGTAGCGCAAACAACGCGTATAATATTTGTAGAATAATTGGAAATAAAGGCACGTGGTACGATGCACTTAATGAAGCCCGTTTTGAAGGCGTTGCAGACATCATTGCAGCGCGATTACCACCCCAAAGAAATACTTACGATGAAAACAGCACAACATACTCAACAATACCCTACGTCAACCCAGATGGGAAAATCGACCATCGTACAGCACCAAGAAATCCCATATTTATCAGCAAAGCGCTTACTATTGGTAAAGAAAGCGCCAATACACGCTACACAATGAGCATCCATTGGGCTCCCGGTAGCGAAGGATACTCTGTCGAAGTCTATTTATTGCCGCATAAAAACAATCCACAAAAAGATGATTGGCAAAGAGCCTATAGATCAGACCACGGGGTTTGCTTCTCCACCCTTGGCAATAAAGGGTGCAAAAACAGCAATTAAAATCAAACGTACAAATAATCATTCAGCACGGGCTGCATGCCTTCGCCGCTCATATCGGCGTACATTTTGTCGATGCTGCGACCGTCGTTGATTTCGAACTGTTCGTCGCCGCCTTCCCCGTCGTCGTGACCGCTGTACTTGCTTTCGTGGTCGCCAATACCAGTCGAGACGCCTGCGGAAATCTTCGTGGCGGCGATTTTCACGATGCCATTGCGGAATTCCTTGCTTTCGCGACTCGAAACCGTGATGCCCACGAACGGGAGGAAAATGCGGTAAGCGCAAAGCACTTGGCAAAGTTCCTTTTCGTGAACATCGAGGGGGCTGATTTTTTCGTTGTTCACAATCGGACGGAGACGCGGGCAGCTGAGGCTCATTTCGGCGTGTGGATACTTCTTTTGTAAGTAATACACGTGCAGAGCGCTTGCGAGAGCGTCACGACGGAAGTCCGAGAGTCCGAGAAGAGCAGAGAAACCGCAACCGCGCATGCCTCCCATGAGGGCGCGTTCCTGAGAATCGAAGCGGTATGGGAATACGCGTTTGTGGCCGAGTAAATGAAGTTGTTCGTAACGTTTGCGGTCGTATGTCTCCTGGAATACCGTCACGTAATCAACGCCACATTCGTGCAGATACTTGTATTCGTCGACATTTACCGGGTAGACTTCGACACCCACGAGCTTGAAGTACTTACGGGCAAGCTTGCAGGCTTCACCGATGTATTGGACGCTGCTCTTTGCGCGACTTTCGCCCGTGAGCAAGAGGACTTCTTCCATACCGCTATCGGCGATGACCTTCATCTCGTGCTCAATCTGCTCCATGTTCAGTTGCATGCGCTTGATGTGATTGTAGCAGTTGAATCCGCAATAAACGCAATAGTTTTCGCAGTAGTTTGCAATGTAGAGCGGCGTAAAGAGATAGACATTGTTGCCGAAATGACGGCCAGTCTCAATCTTCGCCTTGGCAGCCATCTGTTCGAGGAACGGAGCCGCAGCCGGAGAAAGCAAAGCCTTGAAATCTTCGATGGAACAAGTGTCGTGCTGTAGTGCAAACTGCACATCGCGTGCCGTATATTTGGAAGCATCGTAGCTTTCGAATGCGTCAAGAACCTTGTCGCGGATGTCGGAATGAATCACTTCCATTCCCGGCAGGTATTCCATGATGTCCGTGCGAACAGACGGGTCAGTCTCAATCCGGTGCTTGCGTTCCAGAGCCGCCGGCGAGAGATTCCCGGAATCAAAAAAATAATTGTTGTCTTTGCGTTCTGTAGTCATTGTTTTAGTCAAAATAAAATTCGATTTATAAATGCACGCTATGAGGTCGCTCGTAAACTCGCTTTGGGGTCTCCCCTTCGAGGATAACTCTACTAGGGCAACGAGTTGCCGAGTATCGTATAGCTTCGCTTTGACGCTTTCGGCGTCCGCGGCTGCACTCGGTCATGTGCGCCTGCAAGCAGTCGCCCGCGACTCTCGTTTTGCACGCTTTTGAGCGATGAGCAAAAAGTAATCGTTAATGCTCATTGCCCAAAGGATCGCAAGGTCCGAGCCCATAGCCCAAAGCCTCTATCCTAGTCTCTCAAGAATCCTGTGAGCGGGTCAGAGGCAGATGCTCCACGGGAAAGCACACGGCCAAGCCCAGCAAGGTAAGCCTTACGACCGGCTTCAATAGCGAGCTTGAAAGCGGTTGCCATTTGCGTGAGGTCGCCTGCGGTAGCAAGAGCGGTGTTTGCCATAATAGCGGCGGCACCCATTTCCATGGCGGCACAAGCTTCGGACGGTTTACCGATACCTGCATCCACGATAATCGGGAGTTCAATTTCGTCAATCAAAATCTGAATAAATTCCTTTGTACAAAGACCTTTATTCGAACCAATCGGCGATGCCAGCGGCATCACGGCGGCTGCACCCGCATTCACAAGATCGCGAGCCACATTCAAATCCGGGTACATGTAAGGCATCACCACAAAGCCTTCTTTTGCAAGGGTTTCTGTAGCCTTGATGGTTTCGGCGTTATCTGGCAACAGATACTTGGTATCGCGCATGATTTCGATTTTCACGAAGTCGCCGCAACCGAGTTCACGAGAAAGCCTTGCGATGCGAACGGCTTCTTCTGCATTGCGGGCGCCCGACGTGTTCGGCAAAAGCGTTACGTTTTTCGGGATGTAGTCAAGGATATTTTCGTGTTCCTTTGTATTTGCACGGCGAACGGCAAGCGTTACAATCTGCGCACCAGCATCCTTGACAGCCGCTTCAATAAGCTTGAGGGAATACTTTCCAGAACCGAGAATAAAACGAGAATCAAATTCATGACCGCCAATAACAAGTTTGTCAGAATTCATTTGCATGTCCTTTATGTTAAACTTCTAGACCGGCAATAATCCGGATAATCGTGAGCGC
>JAGCPZ010000060.1 GCA_017965445.1 Fibrobacter sp.
CCTTAACCGTATCTGTGAGGGCAAGGATAGTACATTTATTCTCGACTTCGTGAATACCGAAGAAGATATCCGCAAGGCGTTCGAGCCGTTCTATCATGAAACGTCGTTAGGTGGCGAAATCAATGTAGACGGCATCTACAAACTACAGAAGGATATAGCCAAGTACGGCGTCTATACCAGTGCAGACATCGAGGCGTTCATCAAGGAATATGCCAAGAAGGGTACGCAAGATAGGGATGCCATGGGGCGCATGACCTCGATCCTTACGCCGTCGGCGACGCGCTACAATGCGCTGAACTCTGATGACCGTTATAATTACCGTCGGTTGTTGCGTTCTCTGGTGCGCTGGTACGGCTACTGTTCGCAGATTCTTAGGATGTTCGACAAGGAATTGCACAAGGAAGCCGTATTCGTTGAATACCTTGTCAAGCTGATACCGCCGGAACCGACGATGAGCCTTGACCTTGAAGGAAAGCTGAAACTTGAATATTACAAGTTGAAGCAGACGTTCGCTGGTAGCATTTATCTAGGCGAGAAACCCGCCGTATACGACGCTAGCAAGATTACGCCGAATAATGGTCCGAAGGACGAGCAGAAGAGCCCGCTAGATGAAATCATCGAACGTATTAACCAGACTTACAAGGGTGAGTTCACGCAAGGCGACCGAGTGGTGGCTAATGACTTGTTCGACCGTATGAGTAAGGATGACAAGCTGAAAGCCGCCGCCCAGACGTCGGACCCGAAGATATTTGCCGAATCCGTGTTTCCCAAGACATTTGACCAAGTGGCGACGGATAGCTACATGGACGCGCAAGACGCCTACACTGGCTTGTTTGAGGACAAGGCCAAGTACAAGGCGTTCATGGGCGTCATGGCCGAAATGATGTATAGGTTCTTTAGGGGAATGATGTAGGAAGAATATTACAGAAAAGGAATATATATGAAGCTAATTATTTGTGGCAATGGCTTTGATCAGCATCATGGTTTACCGACAAATTATACTGATTATTGCGAGTTTTTGAACAAAAATTATCCGGGCATTATAAGAAAGATGAAATACTCTGATTATTTTGGTTTCGCGTCACCGAGCCTTGACCAAACTACAGATATCTTTTGAACTGATGTTGAAGGAAGTCTTACCTATGACTTTGAAGGCCATTTGGATGAAACCATTGATGAGTTTAGCCCTAATTTAATGGATGAAAGACCTGATTATGATGGCGTAGAAGTTCATGTTGAGGAAGGCTTAGATACTTTTGAAAATTTTACTGGGCTACCATTTTATGAGTGGCTCTTAACAATCCCAGTTTCTAGGAAAACACAAAGCACCTCATTTACGTTATCTCCAGATGATTATTATGTAACATATAATTATACAGATACTTTAGAAACTGTATATGGGATTCCCAAGGACCATATTCTTCATATACATGGATCTCTTCGTAATTTGACAAATCCAAAGAGTAATTCCGATGTTCATTCTGAAATTCAATTTGGAAATCCAAATTCATCGGGAGATGATGTTGAACGTATGTTGAATGACAAGTACAAAGATGACGAAGATATGTATTTTATACAGAATGCGATTCCCAAATTAGCATCAACATGTGAAGCGATGAGTAAGAATTTAAAATCGAATTACAAAACACTAAAACTTTTTTTTAAAGGAAAGGGTTTTGATGAAGTTGTTGTGATGGGCCATTCCTTTTTAGGGGTCGATAAGGCTTATTATGATGATATTTTTGTTAAACAATTTCATGGACTACCATGGTCTTTCTATTGGTATTCTAAAGATGACCTCGATAAAATTCAACAAGCTAAATCAGTTTTTGGTTTGTCAAGTGTAACATCAATAAAATGGTGAATAACAAATTTAGTGACAGAATCTCGTGGATGGCGATGACGAAATTGAGGATGTCTCTATCGGTCGCATCATTGACATGGCTCATGCTAAGTTGATGATGTCGCTGACTGAGGCATATATTTTTCGCAGCAGCTTTTCACCCCACCAAACCGATTTTTGATATTTTTTATATCGATTTTGCATTTGGCAACGACTTTCTCGGCCCCTTCAGCAAATTCACCCGTAGTATTTCTCGTAAAAGGTCTTGAACGCAGAAATTTCGTCGGCTACGGAACAGGTCCTTCTCATGTACCGGTTGAACAGAAGCGCTTTGTATTCTTCACAGATCTTTTGTTTCAAAGCGTTCACAAAAAATCTTTTAACCAAATCTATACTATTTTTTTCACAACATTATAATTTTGATTCAACAAATTGACACCAACAACCGAATCATAGGATTCTTCATTAAATGTATTAAAACCCTTTTCAATAAATCTTTTTTTCCATTCAGCCAATTTACTATACCAGGAAGGATTGCTACACGAATTTTGCGATTTTTGAAGACAAAATAAAACCGCAATATCCAACAATCGTTTTTCTTTATATTCTTCCAAACTATCAAAGAAATCTCTTATGTAATTTTTATCATCATACTCTGTAAACGTCAACGCCCAATAAGTTTTATCATTTAAACCTAAACCTAATGTCAAACCAATAAACGGAGCCTCACGACTTAATTCGTTTTCAAACAATCTTTTTTTCTATTTATAGTGTATGTAGGAATCCAGCCTCCGACACACATCACCGGAACACTAACATCAAATTCAAATATAACAGCCTTAACATCGCCATTCACATTCTTTGTTGGATAACTTTTCTCACAGATTTGTTTTTGTTTCTGTATATCCGACAAACTTAAGTGCATAATCTCTAAATAGTCACACGCCCAATTATATAAAGGATTCTTTCGGGACATTGGTTCGTTTAGGAAATCATTAATACAATCAATCGCTTTTTTCTTATGAAAATACTCATAACTTACAGATCTATAATGCAACTGAAGTACCGTCTCTTTGTCAAATTGCGCAATAGGATTATCAATTCTATCAAACAAAAGTGTATCGTGATAATTACAAAACCCCCTAAACGCAGACGCCTTTCTTGTCGATAAGGGCTCAAATACCGACCTTTTTGTTCCACCACTTTCATCCATCAAGTGAAACAATTTTACCGCATCATTATTCCAAACACAAACTTTATCATTTTCAGCAATCTTTGCTAATTGACGCGATCTTGCAATGGAATGCGAAAGTATTGCGGCACCTTCGCAATTATCTTTATCAAACTCATAAGCCAGGCAAAGCGACTCTTTTCTTAAAGTTTCATTTAGTTTTCTTGCAAAATCTATCATCTTTTTCTCTCCATATATAAAATGTTTATCGTACAAATCATTTTATATCAAATTAACACATTTCGACAGTCTACCTCAAATCCAGATTTACAAGTGAAATAGCCGTAAATATAATAAATTAAAAAGATTACAACAAACGAATTTTAATTAAATTATCATATATAATTAAAAAACATTCATTGTGAGGAAAAAAAATGACTCTTTTAGTCGTAGAAAAAAAAGATGACCATATTTATGTCGCTAGCGATTCCCGGTTCTCGCTTGGAACAATGCGAATTGATTGCGGTACAAAAATTTTCAAATCCAATTGCACTATAAGAAGTTTGCAAGGAACTGTCGCAACATTCAATATCGGTTTCGCCTTTACAGGGAGTGTTACAAATTTTTTCAATTTTAAAAATCGCATAGACTTTGTTCTACGTAATGTGTTTATAGAAATCAACGAGGACTGTTTAAACGACATTGTAATAGAATTGATAAAAAAAGAATATCAATCTTTATGTTCAGAATCTCGTGAAGCCCTAGATGTAGAGGGGGAAGTTTTATTTTTCATGCCTTCAATAAACAACTGTAACATGAGTGCATATTGTTTAAAATTCGATCCAAACACATTAAATATTTCGCTTAATACTATAACAGATCCATATACCTTTTACGGCTCCGGTAAAGACACCGCTGCCAGCATGTTTGAGATTTTGCATCCCCAAAACTATAAAAACATCGTTCGTTTCACCAAGAAAGTCATTGATTCCCATCAAGATGACACCATCGGCGGAAACGTTCAAATAGGCGAACTAACATTTGACGATTTTCGTATTTTAGGATACCAAGATTTCGAAGTCAACAACGTTGACTTCGGTCCATTCTATTATTACGGGAGCGCTAAATTAAAAGAACATGAAAATTTCCTCCCATTAGACGCTTCTTTTTTAGAAATTTACTCTCCTGAAGAACTAGATACAATGTCACAACAAAATACCGCATTTGTAATGCAATCTCTGCAAGGAAATTCATAATCCTCTTTGAAAAAAAATAATACAAATAAATTAATCCGATTAAAATTCTCACTAAAAGGGCAATTGTGCGACAATTGTCCTTTTACATATTACTTATTTTCCTCATTTTTATCCAGCTTTTCCATGCGCACTAAGGGGGGGGCCTAAAAAAGGACCTTAGAAAAAACGCCCATTTTTCGCCTCACCAAACCGATTTTCGATATTTTTTATATCGATTTCGCGTTTGACAGGGACTTTTTCGACCAAGATCGGGGTTTTAGGGGCCACGCCCCTAGGAGAAGGGGTAGCGGATGATGCGAGGAGATGGCGGCTTCCTTCGACTATCGCTCAAGACAGGCTCTGGCCGCCATGACGATGTAGCTGAAGCGAGGGGAAGGCATTCCCCTCCCCCTCTATTAATTCACCCGTAATATTTCTCGTAAAAGGCCTTGAATGCAGGAATTTCATCCACTACGGAATAGGCCGTTTTCATGTACCGGTTGAACAGTAGCGCCTTGTAGCCTTCGGGCACGCCGTCGTCTTCCCGGAATTCCTTCACGTAGCACCTGTACTCGTCAATCTGGGCTCTTTCGTCGCCCGTGA
Organism: Fibrobacter sp.; assembly: GCA_017965445.1. Classification (GTDB taxonomy): domain Bacteria; phylum Fibrobacterota; class Fibrobacteria; order Fibrobacterales; family Fibrobacteraceae; genus Fibrobacter. The sequence goes on from JAGCPZ010000060.1 coordinate 4,853, forward strand.
TGGAATAACCTTGCTCGTAGAACCAGAGCGCAGCCTTGTCCTGGTCCACGCCCTCGAAGGGATTCTCCATTTCGCCCTTGAAGTACCTGAAGAATTCGGACATACGGCTAGTCCCTTACGATAGGCTTGACGGTTTTCAGTTCAGCGGGGTCCGAGATTTCAATGAATTCGCACCTTGCAAACGGGCTGTAGGCATTCCACAGCGGGTGAAACGGATGATGGGGCACATCGTAATAGCAAACTTTCAGGTCGCGCGACACGTTGAAGTAGATGTCCGACAGTTTGTCTATCCCCATCGTTTCGCAAACCATTTCCTTGTATTCGGGGGTATATTCCTTCAGCTGTTCCAGGAACCTCGGTAGCCTTTCTTTTTGCTGTTCGTTTAGCAGAGGGAAAAAGTACTTCTCGGCTTCGGCTATCGTGCAGCCAATCCAGAACTGGTCATCGTGCGGTCTGTAAGAAACGATAAGCATCGCAAATAATATACATCAAAAAGATTTTTTATGCAAAAGGAGCAAAAAATGCCGAAATAAGCCAGAATTTACAAACACATCTATTGATAAATAAATAAATATATTGTATTTTAAACAATGAAATTTAAAGAAATTTGTGACTACGCAAAGAAAAGAGGCTGGGCTCCACAACCTATGAATTACGCAGCGAAAATTGAGAAAGACAAGGATATGGGTTTCGTGGTTTCGTTCCCCGACCTGCCCAACGTGAACGCATTCGGCGACACGCAGGAGGAAGCTCTCAAGCAGGCGAAAGACGCGCTCGACGGTGCGATGGAATGTGACCTAGATCTCGGCAACACGATGGTTCTTCCCAAAACAATGCCTGATTCCGACAAGGGGCTCTACCCGGTCGAGCTTTCCCCGCGAATCGAGATTGCATACAAGCTCTTCGAGGCGCGCAGGGGTCAAAAGAAATGCGATGTGGCACGCCGCGCAAACATCACCCCGCAGGCTTACCAGCGTTTCGAGACTCCGAAGGGTTCGCCTTCCGTCGAGACTCTCTACAAGCTGGCGCACGCCCTCGGGAAGCAGCTCGTAATCGAGTTCGTGTAGTTCATATTCCGCCAAACGGGGGATGAATCACCCGTACCATTTTTCGTAAATGGCCTTGATATACATCGAAACGACCGCCAAAGGAGTTGACGATGATGAACTCAAGGATATTCCAACTATCGCAAATTTTGCGACAGTTCAAAACTGCATTTTCTAGCGAAATTTCAACAAATTTCATTATTTACAGCCAATTTCGTTGAAATATCTATAATTTTCGCCAGATTTTATGTTGAAAAATCTGTAACTTTTGAATAAAAACGGTGAGAACGGAACTTTACGCCTCTTTCCAATGCTTTAGTTGCGAGAGGTGTTTATCGAAAAAGGCGCGGCGTTCTGCATCAGGGGTGTTTTCGGGATTGGGCATGTGCGAAAGCAGAAAATCGAGAAGGACCGATTTGTCGTTGTAAACGAATTTACCGTCGGTATAGCACCACTTGCAATAATCTTCGTTGAATTCGCCGTTGGGTTCACGGCTGATCATAGAATCTTCGCTGAGGGGCATTCCGCAGCATTGACAGAAGAGTTGGCGCGGAGCGCCGAGCAACGTGTTGATGGACACGTCGAATTCACGCGAGATGACTTTGAGCATTTCGGTATTCGGCTGGGTTTCGCCTGTTTCCCAGCGGCTTACGGCTTGGCGCGTTACATGCAAACGTTCGGCCATCTGGTCCTGGGTCAAGTTTTGATTCGAGCGCAACTTAAGCAAAACTTCTCGTACTTCCATAATATTCTCCTTTTGCAAATAAAATATTTTTTAGAAAAGTCGTTTATCGTTTCATTTGATGGGTATAATATAGAACCAAGCTATAGCAAAAGCAAGCAACAGGCTGTTGCTTTTTTGCGAGAGACGCGCGGGAGCCGAGTGCGTTTTAATGCTGCGAGATTGAGAAGCGTGCAACCAAGAAGCGCGCGGTCGAGAGGCGCGCAGTCCCCGGTCCGTAAACAAAAAAGGCGCCCCGCACAAATGCAAAGGACGCCTTTTGAAATGGTGATGCCGGAACAGAGTCCGGCATGACATGCTATTGTCGCGCAACCCTTCGGCGGTTCGGCAAGCTCACCGACCTTCAGGGTCTTTTAAGCACCGAGCTTGGCTCTAATCCAGTTGTTCGCGTTCGCGATGGCACCGGCAATCTTGTCGACTTCCTTGGTGCCTGCCTGAGCGCGGTCCGGACGTCCACCGCCACGGCCACCGCAAGCAGCAGCGAGATCCTTCACCAGGTCGCCAGCCTTGATGCCCTTGGCCTGAACATTCTTGCCAACCAACACGGCGATACTTCCATTGCCGTTTACCTTGTTCGCAATCACGGCGACGCTATCGGTATCGAGCTTGTTCTGAACGCCGTCGAGCAAGTTCTTGTACTTTTCATCCGGGATGGAAAGTTCGCGAACGTAGAGGTTCACGCCCATCACGTTGATGCCACCGTTCAGGAGTTCGGCAGCGGCGAGGGTCGCAAGTTCCAGTTTCACGGACTGCAGGCTCTTTTCGAGGTTCTGCGTCTTGGCGAAGCTCTGCTGAATGCGGTCGAGAACTTCGACGTCCTTGCAGCGGAGCTGTTCGCGGAGGGCGGTCAAAATCTGCGTACCGGCACGGAGCAGCGAAAGAGCGCCACGGCCAGAAACGGCTTCGATACGGCGCACGCCGGCGGACACGCTGGATTCGCTAATAATCTTCACGAGGCCGATGTTACCGGTGTTCTGCACATGCAAGCCACCGCAGAGTTCCTTGGAGAATTCTTCGTTCGCGCAGCCCATCTTCACCACGCGGACTTCGTCGCCGTACTTTTCGCCGAACAGAGCCATAGCACCGCTAGCCTTGGCTTCGTCGACGCCCATCACCTGAGTGTTGACCGGCAGGCATTCCATCACCTTCGCGTTCACGATGTCTTCGACCTTCTGGATTTCTTCGGCAGTCATCGCGTTGAAGTGGCTGAAGTCGAAGCGGAGGAGTTCGTTGGAAACAAAGCTACCCTGCTGCTGCACATGAGTGCCGAGCACCTGGCGGAGAGCGGCCTGCAGCAAGTGGGTGGCGGAGTGGTTCTTGCGGATATCGTTACGGCGGTCGTTATCGACGGTTGCCATGAACACAGCGCCCATCGTCGTTTCGTTGGCCGTACCCTTCTTCACCTTACCGCGGCAGAGGGCGGTGTCGTTCACCTTCACGGTGTCGAACACGTCAATTTCCAGGTCTGCAGAAACGAGCGTTCCCTTGTCGCCGACCTGGCCACCCATTTCGGCATAGAACGGAGAGGTTTCAAGCACAATGCTGAGCACGCCCTTGTCTTCGCGCCAGCGGACAACCTTCGTTTCGCAAGCGGAGAGTTCATAGCCCACGAACTTGGTGCTTTCTTCGCTGTACTGCGTCCAGCCTTCGGTACCCATCGTGTTGATGCCCTGCTTCATGTTGGCGCGGGCGCGGGCCTTCTGTTCTTCCATGCA
>JAGCPZ010000008.1 GCA_017965445.1 Fibrobacter sp.
CATTCTCTACACAAACAGGAATGTCGAAGAAGCCCACGCTGGCGAACCGGTCACCATTACGCTAGACCGTGAAGTTGACGTATCGAGAGGTTGCGTGCTCGCTAGAGATGCAAGCATCGGTAGCTACAAGAAAATCAAGGCGTCACTTTTGTGGATGGATGACGAGCCGCTTTCGCTAGGCAAAGACTACCTCGTCAAAATCGGGACAAAGATTATTCCTGGAACGCTCACGAAAATCGATTATGCGATTGACGTGAACACGGGCGCGCATCTTGAAACAGAAAGCTTGAGCAAGAACGGAATCGCCGTCGCCGAAATCGTATTTGCCGAAGCGATTGTAGCCGACCGCTTCGCGAACCACAAGACGCTCGGCGAACTGATTCTGATTGACCGCGTGACGCACGCGACATCGGCTTGTGGTGTTGTCGAAGAGCTGTTCGAAAAGCAAATCGCCGCAGGCGACAAGGCCGCCTTCGTGCAGGGTGAACGCCATGGCCGCGGAGAAATCTTCGAAGAATTCTTCTACGATACGGCAACGCTCTCGGTCGTAAAGCAGCAGCCCATAAGGCTGCATTACACCGTTGGCGACGAAATCCCGACCGTAGGCGAAACCTACCACTATCCTGACGATTTCGACATCATCATCTTGCGCGACAGCATCTCTGTCAAGGTGCGCGGCAAGCGCATCACGGCAGTTTCCCCGGTAGCCGAATACAGTTACGGAAACGTTCCTGTTATCAACGGGCGCGGCTTTGAACTTGCGGTACATTCCGACGAAGAAGTCCATCAGTTGCTCAGTGAATACGAGGATGCCAAGGACAGTGCTCGCGAAGCGTTCTTTAAAAAGTGGTCACGTTTCGACACCTACCGAAAAGTCGTGATTCACTAATTTTGTTAGAAACGAACTCCTTAATACCACATTTTCTCGTCAGCGATTGTCGTACTTGGGCCGTGTCCCGGGAATACGACGGTTTCTGCCGGGAGCGTGAGGAGCTTTGATTTTATACCGCTTACGAGGGCGAATTCGTCACCGCCGAAAAGGTCGCTGCGTCCACGGCTGCCTGCGAAAATGATATCGCCCGGGAAAAGGAGCGGTGGAACATTATCTTGTCCGTTGACTTTGCCCGGATTCTTGCAGAAGAAGGCGAGTCCGCCCGGGGAGTGCCCTGCGACGTGAATCACTTGCAGACGGATTTCTGCAATTTCGACGATGTCGCCGTCGTTCAGGAATTTTCCCAAAGCGGGGGCGATGTCGTTGCAGGGGAGCCCGAACATTTGAGCTTGTTCTTGCTGCAGGTCGAGGAGAAATGTGTCGTCTTTATGCGCTTCGGCCTTGATGCCAAATGTACGTTCCACGAACGCGTTTCCGAGAACGTGGTCGAGATGCAAATGCGTGTTCAAAACGCGCACGACTTTCAGTTTTTCGCTCTTGATGTAATCGGCGAGAGCTGCTTGTTCGCGGGTGTTGCTAACGCTCGGGTCAATCAAGATGGCTTCGCCTTTGTCGTTGCTTAAAATATAGCAGTTGACGCCGAACGGATTAAATACAAATTGTTTTATTTGCATGATGGACCTCTTAGCGTTTTTTCTTCCGCTTGCGCTTTAAACGTTCCCGCTTGACGCTTTCCATGGAAACTTCATGGAGAATGTCAAGAACGCGTTCGCGGGCGTAAGACTTATTGAGCTTCTTGTGCGTGACATAGTCTAGCAAGCACACACATAAAAGTAATAAACCGACGAAAATCGAGAGCGAAATTGGCCAGAGATGAACTGTGAATTTTGCTGCGATGAGACCGAATGCGGGCGGCATCAAAATAGAACCGACGTAAGAACCGGCGAGCTGGATGCTGATGGCTTGGCTGGAGAGCGATTCGCCAAAACGCGCGGGGGTAGCGTGAATCAGTGAAGGATAGACGGGGGCACAACCGAGGCCGAGCAGGCAAATGCAAACGGGCTGCATCCATAGCGGAAGCGGTAATGAGAGCACAAGGCAGCCTGCGGCGACGATGAAAATCCCGGCGTAAATCAGGCGATGGTCGGTGAATTTAATCGCAAAAAATCCACTGACAATACGACCAATCATCACAGATGCAAACATGAGTGACACGATGAATGCGCCAACTTCGGGCTTGAATCCGCAAGCGATGAGGTAGGTGCCACACCAAAGGCTTGTGGAAATTTCTAGTGCTGAATAAAAGAAGAACGTGAAAAACGAAAGCTTCATTCCTGGGACCCGCAGTGCTTCGCGAATGCTGGTGTGCGGCGCATTTACGGGTGTTTTTGCCTGGATGGTGATGTTTTCTGAGATCCCTCCGCGGGCTTCCGTTTTTTTCCAAAGCGGGAGTGAAATAAGAATCAGTACGAAAATTACAGCGAGAGCTGCGGCGACGTATTCGTAAGCCCCACGCCAACCGCCACCGGTCAAAATCGATAACGAAAGAAGCGATGGCCCGAGCGTAGCTCCGATACCCCAGCTTGCATGTAGCCAGTTCGTATGCTTGGATTCCAGATAAATTGCAGCAAAGTTGTTCATTGCCACATCGACAGCTCCTGCGCCAATGCCCATCGGGATTGCCCAAAGGCAAAGAACGTTGAACGAGTCCGCAAAACCGTAACCGGTCGAGGCTATTGCGGTAAGTGCGATGCTGTAGGCGACTAATTTCCCAGTTCCTAGAATGCGCAGGAACCTTGGTGTCAAAAGGCTTGAAACGATTGTGCCGAGAGACGTGATGATGGAGAGGATGCCTGCCGCCGAAATGGGTGCGGAAAGGTCTAGACGCATCAACGGCCAAGAAGCCCCGAGTATGGTGTCAGGGAGCCCAAGCCCAATAAATGCAACGTATATGACGACAAGTAAAAAAATCATCGAAGGTAATTTATAAAAAAGATGGCGGCTCAGAGGCCGCCATGACAGTGTTCTGCTAGGGATCCTTCCCCGGACTAGTTCCGGGACTCAGGATGACACTCCTAACCACTAATCACTAACCACTGTCTTCTAGCCCTTGATTTCCCAGGTCGTGCCTTCCTTGCTGTCCTTGATGACCACGTTCATCGCGGCGAGTTCGTCGCGGATGCGGTCACTTTCGGCCCAGTTTTTGTTGGCACGGGCTTCCTTGCGGGCGGCAATCAGCGCTTCGATCTTTGCGACATCCACGCCGTCGTTCGCGCCCTTCTTGGCGTATTCTTCACGAGGTTCGTCGAGCTTCAAACCGAAAATCTGGTCGAAGTCGGCAACGAGTGCTGCCTTTTCGCCGTCATCGATTTCGCTCTTGAGCATCGTGTTCATGATACCGAGGGCGCGCGGCATGTTCAGGTCGTCGCCGATGGCGTCCTTGAATTCAGCTTGGAAAGCCTTGGCGGCATCGCTTGTAATCGCGGTAGCCTTGCCAATCAGCGGGTCCGTCTTCTTGTGCAAACTCTTGAGGCCATCCTTAGCACCTTCCAGAGCTTCCCACGTGAAGTTCAGGTAGTTGCGGTAGTGGCTGCCAATCGCGAAGAAACGGTAGTCGAGCGGGTTGAAGCCGCGGTCCATCAAGAGGCTTACGGTGAGGAATTCGCCGCTGGATTTGCTCATCTTGCCGAACTTGGTCTCGGTCGTGCCGTCTTCAAGCTTTTCTTCGCTTGCGGTGCGGAGGAATTCGCCGTGCATCCAGAAACGGGCAAAGGTCACGCCGTTGGCGCATTCGCTCTGGGCGATTTCGTTGGTGTGGTGCACGCGGATGTGGTCGGTACCGCCGCAGTGGATGTCGAGTGTCGGGCCGTTATACTTCATGGCCATGGCGGAGCATTCGATGTGCCAACCCGGGAATCCAACGCCCCACGGGCTGTCCCATTCCATGGCGCGCTTCTTGTCCTTCGGGCTGAACTTCCACAGAGCGAAGTCGGTGGCGTTGTGCTTTTCACCCATGTCAATGCGGCTGCCCTTGCGGAGGTTTTCCACGTCGAGGCGTGCAAAGTCGGCGTAGCGCGGGAACTTGAGGCTATCGAAGTAGATGCCGTCGCTGGTGCGGTAGGTGTAACCCTTTTCTTCCAGGGTCTTCACCAGGTCAATCTGTTCCTGGATGTGCTGCGTGGCAGGTGTCCAGCGGGTCGGTTCCTGGATGTTTAAGCGGTGCCAGTCGGCCATGAAGGCGTCGGTGTAGAACTTCGCGATGTCCCAGACGGACTTGCCTTCGCGGGCGGCGCCCTTTTCCATCTTGTCGTCGCCGGAATCGGCATCGCTGGTGAGGTGGCCCACGTCGGTGATGTTCACGATGTGGTTCACCTTGTAGCCGTAGTACTTGAGCGTACGGACCAAAAAGTCTTCGAAAATGTAAGTGCGGAGGTTGCCGATGTGGGCGAAATGGTACACCGTCGGGCCACAACAGTACATGCGCACGGCGGGAACGCCTTCAGGAAGTGTGAAAATCTCTTTCTTACGCGATGCTGTGTTGTAGAATTGAAGTGCCATTTTAAGCCTCCGGTTAGTTAATATGGCGCGGAATGCGCCGAACGAGCGCAAATTTAGCAAATTATACCAGTTTTTTCAGCCCTTCGATGTTCTTGAGTACGATTTTCCCACGTTTGATTTCGACAAGGCCTTTGGCGGCGAATTCCTGGAGCATGCGGGCCACCACCTCACGGGCGGAATTCACGTCGCGGGCGATTTCTTCTTGCGTCTTCTTGATTTCTGTGCGGCCGCTGTTTTTGTAAGCGGAGACGAAATAAGATGCTAGGCGCTGGTCAAATTTTTTGAAGAGCATCTGCTGGATTGCCCAAATTGTCTGCGAATAACGTTCCGTCTCCTGTTCAAAGACAAATGAACGCACGTAGATGTTCCTTTCCATGAGCCGGGCTGTAACGGATGAAGGAATGACGAGTACGGTCGTATCTTCTTCGGCCGAAACGTTCGCCTCAAATGTCAGCTGGTGAATGACGCACGAAGCGGTTGAAACGCAGAACTCGCCTGCGTGGGCGCGGTAGAGCGTAACTTCGCGACCTTCATCGGAAATGAGGCTGATGCGAACCCCACCCTTTAGGATGAGGATAATCCCGAGGCATGCGGAACGGTCGCTTGTTATGATTTGTGCCTTGTTGAAACTCTTTGTCAAGGCACGCTGGGACACGAGCGCCTTTTCTTCGGAAGATAGGTTCGCCCAAAACGGAATCTTGGGGAGAATTTGACTGATTGGGGTTGCGTTGAGTCCTGTAATCATAAAATGCCCGTCGATTTTAATATATAAAAAGTGTGCCCCACCAGTTTTGACGCTGGCGGGGGTTGATGGTTAAGGAGACTAGATTAAAGCATTTTCAAGATTTGGTCTTTCGGGCGGACACCGACAGAGGAATTGACGACTTTACCGTCTTTCATGACGACGAGTAACGGAATGCTGGATACCCGGAACATGGCGGCAAGTTCGCTTTCTTCGTCAACGTTTACCTTACCGACTTTTACTTTGTCCTTGCATTCCTCGGCAATTTCTGCGATGGTGGGCGAGAGCATACGGCACGGGCCGCACCACGGTGCCCAGAAATCAATCAGGACTGGTTTGTCGGATTTGAGGACTTCTTGTTCAAAGTTGTCTTTGGTGATTTGTAATTCAGTCATTGTTTTACCTTTTTTTCTTGTTTACACCTATATTTTAGATTTTGTTGTGCTGTAAAACAGTGACTAGGTCACATTAACGAAAAAAAATTTCATCCTCGCTTTTGCGAGGATGATGTGTGCGTTCGTCATCCTGAGTGGCGGATTGCCACGATGAATCCTTGATTTATTTAATAGCAATTCGCTTAATGAGGCCTGTGGAGCCGTTATTTACGCGAACTACGTAAAGCCCTTCGGCGATTGTGGAAAGGTCCGCGCTGCCGTTCTTGCACTTTGTGCTGAATATCGGGCGTCCTTGCATGTCGAACACATCAATCTTTGCGCTGTTCGTCGCGGTTACTCCTGTTACGAACAACGTTCGACCAACGAGTTGCAGCGAAACGCTGCTTGGCGCGTTAAACATTTTGATTGCATCGGTCGTATCCTTGACGGTTGTGTCGCGGATTGTCGTATCTTTGGCCGTCGTGTCCTTTGCCGTGGTATCTTTGGGATTGGTCTTTGGCGGGTTGAGGATTGAATCTGGGTACGGCGTTTTAACTTCAGATGCCGGGTGCGCCTTGAGGCTCGCCATGACGCTGTCGTAAGCGGGCTTCGGCTTGTATTGCTTGTCGTACAGGAGCCCTTCGGTCTTGCCTTGTTGTTCGTCAAGCCAACTGTGCGCATCGGTAAGTCCCCAGATGACGAATTCACCCATGTTCGGTTCTTCGAGGAACACGTCCATGAATTGGCGGTACAAGTGTCCCTGCTTTGCGTAGTCTGCGGCGCCGAGCTGGCCTGCGGACCCTTTCGGGAACCCAATGTCAAGTTCGGTGATATTGAGCGTCACGCCGAGTTCCGCAAGTGCTTTTGCTAGTGCGCGTACGTTCTGTGGGGTAGTTTCGTGTGCAATTTCGATGTGGGTTTGCGTTCCTACGCAGGTAATCGGAATGTTGTTCTTTTTCCAGCGCTTGACTTGTTCCACGACAAAGCTTGCCTTGGATCCTTCGCGCAGACCCCATTCCAGGGAGTAGTCGTTATAGCAAAGTTCCGCATCTGGGTCGGCTTCGTGCGCCCAGACAAATGCGGAGTCTAAAAATTCGGCTCCGATACCTTCGTACCAAACGGAATTTGTAGAACGCCAATCGGCATTGTAATCGTCATTGACGGCTTCGTTCACCACGTCCCATTCGGCGATTTGGCCTTTCCAGTGCCCGACGACTTTGGTGATGTGGTTCTTGAGAACGGCGAGCAGTTTCTCCTTTTGCCCGCTATAGTTGTTCACCCAGCCTGCAACTTGGCTGTGCCAGGCGAGAGCGTGACCGCGAACGCGCAAGCCGTTTGCCTGTGCGTATTTCACCATCTTGTCGCCTTTTTCGAAGTTGAACTCGTTTTCTTTCGGCTCGGTCGCGTCGAACTTCATCTCGTTTTCGGCAACGACGACGTTGAACTGAGTCTTGTGAATTTCTTCGAATTGCGGTTCGATATCGTCGTTGAACCATTCGCTGTTCAAGATGGTACCGATGAAGCGTCCGCGTTCCTTGGCGAGTTCTCGGATGGTTGCGTCCGCTGCGTAAGCGTTCAAGAAAGTTGCACTCAAAAAAGCGGTGCCAAGTGCAAAGCGTGAAAAAAATTGGAACTTTTTCATCCAGTAATCCTCGATTAACCCATTTGCACCAGTCAAAAAATAAATAAAATAGCCGCAAAAGTCAAAAAATCCTGTTGTATTGGCTTCAACGGAAAATCGGTGGCAGACGGACCATTTTTTAGGAATAGAACTTATAATCCTATATTATGAAAAAATGGAGTGCTCTATGATGTTAAAAAAAGTGCCTGTGATTGCTGTTTCAGCAGTTTTGGCTTTAGTGGCGTGTGGTGATGATAATAGTTCAATGGGGCCTGATGGCGGTGCTCTTTCCCCTGTGGGAATGTCTTCGAGTACTGAACTTTTAGGCGGTGAAATTTTAAGTTCTAGTGCTGTGATTCCTGGCGGTGAATTTTCCAGTTCAGATGCCGCGATTCCAGGCAATGTGTTTTCGAGCTCCAGCAATGTAATCCCAGAAATCGGAACTTCTAGTTCCAGTAATGTTATCCCTGGCATAGGTGTCTCGAGTTCCGGCCATATTTTCCCCGGCCATAAAGTTTCCAGCTCGAGTAACGTGGTTCCCGTTTCCCCTGTTTCCAGCTCTAGCGTTGTCGTTCCGCGCAGTTCGGAATCCGGTGACAACGAAAATGACAACGAAGACGCAAGGACTTTGGATGGCACCCAGATTCTCTTGAAACTTGCTGGGACTTCGGCCACCGTAGAAAACAACAACGGCTGCGTTGAAGTTAAAGACAAAAGCGCAACGATTACTTGCCCGGGCGCCTATTACGTCACCGGCGAATCATCGGACTTCCAGATTGTGGTGAATACTCCGGCTGCCGAAAACGAAGGCAATACGGGCATCTACCTCTATAACGCAACCATCAAGAGTTCCAACTCTCCGATTCTTGTGGCGAATGCTGATAAAACGGTGCTCCATTTGGTGAAGGGCACAACCAACGTTGTCGAAGACGGCAACGGCAACCATCTGTTTACCAAGGTCAACGGGACGCAGGATACTGCGAAAGCCGCGATTTATGCCAGAGACGATATGAACATCAAGGGCGCTGGTACCTTGACTGTCAAGGGCAAGTTCAGAAACGGCATCCAGTGCAGCAACGACCTTAAAATCAAGAACGGCAATATCACCGTTGAAGCTGAAGAAAACGCCATCAAGGGCAAGGGCAGCGTCCAGATTTCTGGTGGAACCCTGAATCTTACTGCCAAGAAGGGCGATGCACTTGAAAGTGATGAATGCGAAGAAGGTACTGACGGCAAGTGCAAGAAAATTGTCGAAGGCAAGGGCATTGTCGATATCAGGGGTGGCAACATCACCATTAAGGCTGGCGATGATGGCATTCAGGCTGCCAACTTTGTGGTCATAAGCGATTCTACGGAAAAGTCTACAATCAAGGTGACCTCTACGGGCAAGGGGATGGTTGCAGATAAATTTATTTACGTGAACGGTGGTACGATTAACGTGACTGCCGATGATGATGGCTTGCATACAAAGTATAAAGTCTTCATGAATGCCGGCGACGTGACTATTTCCACGAAGGATGACGGTATCCATGCGGATTCTGCCTTGCATTTGATTGGCTCTACAGTCAACATCGTTACGGCTTACGAAGGCATGGAAGCGTACCGGATTTTCGCCGAAGGCGGTGTAACGGCAACATTTGCGACCAACGATGGCTGGAACGCAGCTGGCGGCGCCAAGGAAAATTCGGGTGGATATTCCATGTTCAGCGAGTCTAGTGGTCATGCCGTGATTAGCGGCGGTTACCACTACATCGCCTCGAAGGGCAACATGATTGACGTGCTCGACGCAAACGGTTCTGCAAAGATGACCGGCGGCGTGCTGATTCTCGAAATCACTGGACAAAGCTACGAGAATCAGGGTGGCATGGGCGGATTCCCAGGTGGTGGTTTTCCTGGTGGTATGGGCGGCTTCCCGGGCATGGGCGGTCAGCAGGGCGGTGGCAACGGATGTCCTTCCAACATGGCTGGCGGCCTCATCGATACGGATACCGGATTTGAAATTACCGGCGGTGTGCTCCTTGCGTTCGGCGACTATTCGACCGATACTCCTAAGTGCGCTTCTGTCAGCTTTACGAGCGACAACTACTACGGCTCAGAAAAAGCTGCATTCAAGCCGGAATATAAGGGTAGCACAATCTTTTACGGCGGTGAAGTGAATTCTGTGAGTCAGGTGAACACTGCCGGAATGAAGGAATTCAAGTTCCCCAATGGCAAAGTCTATATGTACAAGTAGAATTTTTTTGAATCCCCTTAAAGCCTCTTTCGAAAAATCGGAAGAGGTCCTTTTTTGTCTTCCATATTCTAAACAACAGAGATAATTGTTCTTTTGTCTAGTTTCTTCAATTTAAATTTTTTGTTGTAAAATATACAGTGTTCGTTCTTTTTGAAGTGCCTTTATTTTAATGCTTAAAAAAGAAGAAGAAATGAAAAAACTTTTATTAGCATTATCTACTGTGGCTATTTTGGGTTGTAACGCCTGTTCATCGCCAGATGAGGTTGATGAAGTTGTGTTTGGCTTTGCGGTTGATTATAAAAACGAATCATCTGTATCTGTTGTTTATTGTCTTAATATCAAGGGATCGGCTAAGTGTGATACGTTAGAGCCGAATGAATTTCGAAATTATAGAGATGTTGTTGACTCTATAATTCAAGAAGATAATTGTTGCCAAACCTTTTCTCTTGAATCCTTTAAATCATTGGATGGAAACTTGGAAATATGCATGAAAACAGAATCGCTAACATCTGAATATAAAAGTGGCGCAGGTGTGAATTTGTCTTTGTATCATGTTTATTTTGTAGAATGTAAGGAATAATAAAAATAAGGCTGCGATTCGTCGCAGCCTTTAGTGTAACTACTGTGAAAAGTTGAGATTATTTTATGCTCAGCCGCTGTACGGTCTTTGTGCTTCCTGCGCTGATTCGTACAACGTATAGCCCTTCAGGAACGTTTTTCAAATCTACAGTTGCGTTTTCGCATTGGGTGCTGAACACGGGGCGACCTTGTAAGTCGAATAAATCGACCTTTGCGGTGGTTTTTGATCCCAAACCGGTCACGAATAGCGTCCGGCCTGCAACGTATGCTGATACCGTCGCTCTGCTTGCAATCCTTGCAATAGCGTCTGTCGTATCCTTTTTCGTTGTGTCCTTGACTGTGGTGTCTTTTTTAGTCGTATCCTTGACTGTTGTATCTTTCTTTGTTGTGTCCTTTACGATTGTGTCTTTCTTGGCCGTATCTTTGGGTGGCTCGAATGTCTGGAGCCTCACCATGATGCTGTCGAAAGCGGGCTTCGGTTTCAAATTGTCGTCATAGATTAGACCTTTTTGTCTGTTCAGTCCGCCGAGCCAACTCCATTTATCGGATACACCCCAAATCAGGTAGGTGTCCGCATTCGGTTCTTCGAGGATGATGTCCAGGTATTGACGGAACGTTTGTCCCTGGCGTTCGAGGTCACTTTTGCTGACGTTGATGCCGCTCTTGAATCCGATATCGAGTTCGGTGATTTTCAGCTTGACGTTCAGCTTAGCAAGTTCCTTGGCCAGCGAACGGAGACTGTCCGGCGAACCGATAAAGTGCTTGTCGGTGGTGGTGTCTTCTACGTGTGTCTGCGAACCCACGCAATGGATAGGAATGCCGTTTTTGACCCAGCGCTTCACCTGTTCCAGCAAGAAGCCCGCCTTGGCCTTCGGGTTAATGCCTTGTTCGAGGTTGTAGTCGTTGTAGCAGAGTTCTGCTTTGGGGTCGGCGGCATGGGCCCACACGAAGGCGGAGTCGATAAACTCAGGGCCGATTCCCTGGTACCAGACGGAGAATCCGCGCCACTGGGGTTCGTTGTTGCTGATAGCTTCGTTCACCACGTCCCATTCGTCCACTTGGCCTTTCCAGTGCCCGACCACGTTGTTGATGTGGTTCTTGAGGACCCTAAGAAGTTCTTTTTTGTTTTTGCCGTATTTTTGTTCCACCCAGCCCGGAACCTGGCTGTGCCAGGCCAGGGCGTGACCGCGTACGCGCATGCCGTTCTGTTTCGCGTATTTGACCATCTTGTCACCGTTGCCGTAGTTGAACCGGCCTTCCTGCGGCTCGGTCGCGTCGAACTTCATCTCGTTTTCGGCAACGACGATGTTGAATTGTTGCTTGTGAATTTGTTCGTAGTTACCCGGGAGGCCACCACCAAACCACTGCGAGTTCAGGATAGCGCCAATATAGATCCCGTTTTTTTCTGCAAGAGATCTAAGAGTTTCGTCTGCGGCGAAGGCGCTTGTCAGGCCTGCACCTAAAAGGGCTGTGCCAAGCACAAGACCCGCTAGGGTATGAGTCTTTTTCATCTTTTGTACTCCTCAGTTACCCTAATCCTATATATACCCGTTTTGAAAAATAAATAAAAAGATAGATGAAAGATGTAAACAAAAATATGCGAAATGAGGAGTTTTCCTGTTTATTTGCCTGAAATTGCCGAATCTTTAAATTTGCTTGAAATTCGTGCCTTTTTTTCTTGTGATGATCATCTTTGTTTATGCAACGGAGTGTAGCATATATGAAATTTTAGTGTAGATTTTTGTAAAAACAGCTAATTTTTGTTGAAATTTTAGATTTTTTGTTGCATAAAGGTGTTGACTGGACGGAATGGTGATTGTATATTTATAATTGTAAAAGGCGATTAGGGAAACTTTTATGAAACGGATATTGGCACTTCTAAGCTCTCTTATTTTCATTATCGCATGTGGTGACGATTCTTCCAGTGCGTTTGACGCTTTGTCCGAAAATCAGTCCAGTTCATCTGTGTGGATTGTGACCACTTCGTCGAGCTCGTGGCAGGCTCCCTCTTCGAGCTCTCGCAATGACGTGAAAAATTCATCGAGTTCGATTTCCGTGAAATCCTCAAGTTCTTCTGCAAAAAGATTGTCGGGAGAAGTCTCTGGCGATCCGCTGCAAATCTTCAAAACGAGGGTTCCGAAAAAAGCGGTTTATCACTGCGACTTAACGCAAGAAATAGGTGGCTTCGAAGGCGATTTCGACCAAAAAGACTGGATTTGCTCTTTTAAGTATGCGGGTATGGAAGGCTATGTTTATGCGCAATCTTCGCCTACGGGGTGCACTGCGCAATGGGGTTTTTACCCTGAGATTGGGGTCGATTCGGCCGTGCTCTATGTCAACGGAAAGTATGAAACTCTGAATGGCGTGACTTATGATTGGGGCGGAAATCACCATAATGATTCGTTCCGCTTTAGCTATGACGGTAAAGTATTTGAATATTCCCGTTCTTCAATAGATGGTTTTGCTTTTCGCCCTTGCCAAGAAATGGATTGTCTCAAAGTTTATGAGGCCGATGGTACAACGCTTATAGAAGACGGTTGCAATTTTAATAGTGATGATTTAAGCAAAGTTCGGCAACTGCCGATTGTGTGCCGTTTTGCTAATTTAGAAGATGGTTCGTTTGGTGATTTTACCGACAATTTTGAATTTTGTTCGGGCGATCACCGTTTGAATAAATGATTTGTTAGGAGCTAAGAATGCATTTGGGGCGTTTTTCATATGTTCAATTCTTGCTTGCGTCGCTGATGGCTGCGTTGTTGGCGTGTGGCGATGAAAATACAGATGATATTTTTCGTCCTATAGACATCTCGTCATCCTCGGCGGAGCCTGCTCTGAGTTCTGCCGAAGGAATCGAGGATTTATCCAGTTCGTCTCGTCATTCCGGGCCGGACCCGGAATCTTCAAGTGGTTCTCATCCTATTTTTATCCAGAATGATGACCAATACACGGGTTTTTACAAGCAGGACGGCTATGAATCGTTCCGCAAAATGTCGTACACGTCCAAAACGGAAATGGGTGCGAGCTATTTGGTGAAATTTGTCATTAGCGATTTTGGTACGGATTCGGCCGAAGTGCATTTTATGAATTCGATGAAGTATTTGTATCATTTTGATTTTGCGGAAAAGGTGCTGGGTGATACGCGTTCGCTTGCTGTTTTCAATGAGGAAACATATTTCAGTGCCGAAAAAAATACCGTAGCCGGAACGCTTGCGTATTATGCTTCTGTGGATTCCATGATAGCAATGACGTTCTTCCCGACGGATTATATTTCGCCCAAGCAAGTGGCAGATTCTTATAAGTTGATTGAAGAGCGGATGTTGTTCCTCGCCTTGAACGGCACGAAAAATCGACTGTTCTATATGCCTGCAGGTTCCACTGCTGAAAAGGCGGCTGCCGAATATGCCGATGAATTTAAAAAAGCGGATATTCTCGTCTTTACGCATGCGGAACTTTTTGGCGATGTGGCGATGCAAATCATGAATACGGGAACGGCCTACGGGACGCTCCTCAAGCTCACTGCCGCAGAGCTAGATACGGCGATAGTTTCTTCGCATGATATCTTGATTCTTGAAACGCTTCCAGCCGAAATTCCGCTTGTCGCGGCAACCATCAGCAAGGATGCTCAGACGCCGCTTTCGCATGTGAATCTTGCCGCTCAAGCCCGCAAGACTCCGAATATCGCGTTTAACGGGAATGAACTCCCTGACAGTTTGCTCGCCCTTTGCGGAAAATTGGTGAAACTCGAAGTCAAGACGAATTCTTATACTGTCCGCGAGGCAACGCTCGATGAGGCGCAGGCGTTCTGGAACAAGAACGTTCGCGAGCCGATAACGCTGACTTACGATTTGTCGGATTCGGGATTCGTCGATTTTGCAAATCTCAGTTTCAAGGCGTCAAAATTGGTGGGCGTGAAGGCGGCGAATCTTGCTGAACTTCACAAACTGCTGCCCGAAAATACTCCAGACGGATTTGCGGTGCCGTTCTACCATTACAGTCACTTTATGGATTACGCTCAAGTCACGGAGGAACTGTGCGGACGCTCCTTTGAAGACTGCGGGAAAGAAGGCCGTTCGTCTGAAATTTGTTCGCAAGTGAAGAATGCGTGCATAAGCACCCTTCGGCAAGCGCAGAGTGCTGTATCTAGGGAAACAGAGCCTGCTGTGGCACCGCGAGCGTCTCTCCGTGGCTACATCACAAACATTATCGCCCGTGAAGATTTTAAGACAGATACGCGTCTGCGCGAAGCGGTGCTCGACAATGTCCGCTACATGTTCAAGCATATTCCCGTAGATAAAACTTTTGGCGATTCTCTCGATGCTAAAGTCCGCACGCTCTACGGCGAAGCGGGTGTGCGTCTGCGTTCCAGTACAAATTCCGAGGATTTGGAAGACTTCAACGGCGCAGGGCTTTACAAGTCTGTCAAGGCGACGGCGCGCGAAAAGGATTTGCCGTCCGATGAAATCCGCAAAGTGTGGGCTTCTGTGTGGAGCTTCAAGGCGTTCGAGGAACGGACTCTTTGGAACATCGATCACATGTCCGTGCAAATGGCTGTCGCTGTACATGAAGCTTATCCCAACGAAGTTGCGAACGGTGTTATCATCACGCAGAACATCGCGGACTACTCGGTCGCGGGCATTTACGCAAATATCCAGGTGGGCGAAACTTCGATTACGAATCCCGAAGGCGGTGAACTCCCGGAAATCATTTCGATTATTCCGTCTCCGCCACCGGCTCGCGGCGTGCAGAGTGTTTTGTTGCAACATTCTTCGCTGAGGCCCGATTCGCTCATCTTGTCGGATGGTGAAATTTATACGCTTTACCAGATGGTTATGCGAATCCAAAGCCGTTTTGCGGTGCTTTACAATGTGTATTCCGACGCACTTGCCCTTGACATTGAATTTAAGGTCATGGGGGAGGATCGTAAGTTGATTTTTAAACAAGTACGCCCGTATATTCTTTAAGAGGAACTGATATGAATTTATATAAAATTTTGCCAATTTGCTCATTGCTTTTTATTGCTTGCTCGGATGAAAATTCCGATAGAATATTTAATGTGGAATCTGAAAATTTAATGAGTTCCTCATGGATTGCTTCGAGTTCTTCGAACTCTCGCAATGACGTGAGCAGTTCATCGCAAACCGTCATCCT
The DNA here is from genome assembly GCA_017965445.1 of Fibrobacter sp. Taxonomy (GTDB): domain Bacteria; phylum Fibrobacterota; class Fibrobacteria; order Fibrobacterales; family Fibrobacteraceae; genus Fibrobacter. Next base: position 15,148 of record JAGCPZ010000008.1, read on the forward strand.
GAGCTCCAGCGATAATTCGACAAGCTCATCAACCGGATCTAGTAACAGTTCGTCAAGTGCCACGGCGGTTGCCTTGTCGTCATCCGCGACGGTCCCCATATCGTCGTCCGTGAATGCCCCCACATCCTCCTCCTCGACACCTTCTACGATTTCGTCATCCTCGGAGCGAAGCGGAGGGGATCTATCTAGTAGCTCCAAGGTCCCTGCTAGTGCTGAGTCTGGTCGAAGCAAGCCTGTCGAAGGGTCCAGTTCCTCACGGATTGCTTCGAGTTCTTCGAACTCTCGCAATGACGTGAACAGTTCATCAAGCTTTGCTGCCTCTTCTAGCTCCGCGATTCTTGCGGCGTCCTCGTCTTCTGCGACGGTTGCCGTGTCGTCCAGCAGCGAAACTCTCGCGGACCCGACGAAACTTTTCGATACCCGCGTTCCAAATCAGGAAGCTCTTTTCTGTATGGATAGCACTGCATATACGGTGTTTAAAAGATATGTTGAAGAAAAAGATCTCATTTGCAGCTTTGAATATGATGGCGACGAAGGCTTTGTGTATGTGCAGAGCAATCCGACAAAATGCATCGGAAGCGATCTAACCCCAGTATATGATGTTCATAAGGCAGAATTTTTTGTCAATGGTTCCAAACAAGAAATTACGGATGTGAAATACTACGGTGGTGGAGCGCACGGAACCTATTCAATCAAGTTTGCATACAAAGGCAAAGTCTTTGATTACGGTTATTCTACAATGGGCATGGGCGGTCGCCCTTGTCAAGATGTCGATTGTATGAACGTCTATGAAGCTGACGGAAAAACTCTTGTCCAAAATGGATGCGTCAAGAGAGAACGCTCGCTTCCGGTAGTTTGCCGCCATGCTAAAAAAGACGGAACTTTCACCAGTTTCGAAGATACTTACCACATTTGCGAATCAGATATTTTTGAGGATTAACTCTCGCTTTGCTTTGCGTGGAATTTTTGCCTTTTAAAGTACAAAAAACTCCCCATTACAGCCAAGATAATAACGTATGGCAACATCAGAACAACTCCGATAAATCCGCCGCCTACTAGAATCAAAAAGAATCCTATCAAGAAAATGGGAATGAATGGAGTGGATAGAATGTAAAAGACTTTCGTGTTGTTGGCTGAACTGAAAAGGTAATTGTAACTGGGGATGCAATAAAGTGATGAAATGAGCATTTCTATATCCATAAATAAAAGAATGAAGATTACAAGAAGTTCTTCTTCGTTAAAGTGTGTTTGCTTACATTGAAGTGCGAATAGGAATGGAAGGAATAGCAGGGGGATGGAGATGGATGTGATTGCGGTAATTTTGAACCCTTTGACTGTTTTTTGAAATTGAACAAGTATATTTTGGTTTTGCTGTAGCTCTAATGTTTGTCGTTCTTTTTTTGTTATTAACGTATGCACGAATGTAATGATGGGCAAGATAAAAATGAACAATAAGACAAGTATTATTACTAGCATGGGGAATCTCCTCTTAAAAAATAAATATCTTTTCATTGAAAAAGTTTAATTTGGAGGTGATTATGTCCCGTTCCTTGAAATTTACACTCGCTGTGTCAGCGGCATTTGCCGCATCAGCGATGATCTCCGCTTGCAACAAGCAGGAAGTCGCGCAGTCCAAAACCCAGCCGGCGCCAGTTGCCGAAGCGGTTCCGCAGCAGTCTAAGTCTGTGGTGGTTTATTTCTCGCAGACGGGATCGACCAAAAAGTTGGCTCAGGTTTTCAAGGATGCCCGCAATGCAGACGAATTTGAACTCCAGCTGGTAAAGCCTCTCCCTTCGACTTACGATAGCACGATTGCCGAAGTCCGTGCCGAACGCGAAAGCAAGCAGTGGCCCGCTCTCGTGAACGCAAAGCTCGACGTTGACAAGTACGATACCGTGTTCCTCGGTTATCCGATTATGTTCGGGACGTTTACGACTCCGATTTACACGTTCCTCGAAGCGAACGATTTGAGCGGAAAGGTCGTGGTGCCCTTCTGCACTTATGGCAGCGGTGGCCGCAAGGCAAGTGCGAATGAACTCAAGACTCTTGAACCGAATGCCAACGTGACGCTTGCTTATGGAATTTCTAACAAGCGAATCAATGCCGAAGGTGGTGTCGAAACGGCTAAGGCCGAAGTCGCTGCGTTCTTCGGAAATCTCGAAACGGGAGCGACCGAAGAAACGCTCGTGGGTGGCTATTCGGAACAGCGTCCGCTTACGGCTGAAGATTCTGCCGCATTTGCCGAAGGCACGAAGGATTATGCGTATTTGAATTTGAAACCGCTCAGCGTATCTTCGCAGGTGGTGGCTGGCATGAACTACATCTTTGTTTGCGAAATGAAGGCTTTCGGCGGTCCGGCGGAACAGGCGAACGTCAAGATTTTCAAGCCGCTTCCGGGCCGCGGTGAAACCCAGCTCATCGGAGTCGAGAAGTAAATTCCCGGGCTCCTTCACGGCTTTCGCCGTTCAGGATGACGAGCTTGATTTATAACGGTCTTTACGAAATTTTCGTGTCGTTCTGAGGACTGAAAGGACGATATACGATACTTGGGGCTTTAGCCACTTAGTAGAGTTAGGTTCGTAGGAGCAGAATCCAGAGCATATTTTTAGAAAAATGAAATACTTAATATCTGCATTATCTATTGTTTTTGCGGTCTCAAGCATCTCCTTTGCCGCCCCCAAAGCGAACAAGCAAGAACTCAAGGATTCTCGCGACAAGCAAAAATACCGCACTGTCGTTATTGATGGCCGCACTTGGATGGCGGACAACTTAAATTACAATATGCCCGGCAGCACATGCTATAGGGAAGACGAAGACAATTGCATGGTCTATGGTCGCCTTTACACATGGGAGGCTGCAAAGTCCGCGTGCCCTGCAGGGTTCCGCTTGCCGACAAATGCAGACTTCGAAAGCTTGTGGAAAGCCGCTGGCGGCGATTTCAATGCGGGCTACCTCATCAAGGCGAATTACGGCTGGTCCGGCGAGACGAACGGAAACGATACGCTCAAGTTCAGCGCGATGCCCGCGGGCAACATGTTCGATGACGGAACATACGGCAACGAAAACAAGTTTGCTTTCTTCTGGAGCGCAGAAGTCGAAGGCGACAAGGCTTCGGTTTGGTATCTTTCGTCAAAGTCGATGGGCTTCAGCTACATGATGAAACCGAAAGCATTCGGGTTCTCCGTCAGGTGTGTGAAAAACTAGAATTAATTTATCCTAAACGCTGGACGTGCAGTCGAAGACGGTGCTTATACGCACTGTAAAAAAACTAAAATCCAATAGCTTAGAACGCCTGGTATATCTTGAAAATGGCGAGAATTTTGCCGATAATCGCCGGGATGCCTGGGCACAAGAAGCAAAGTATGACGCGCGTCACACGGTTTTTCCACCAGCGCCTGACTTGCCAGATGTCATCGGTCAAAGTTTCCATTTCGGCCACGCGAGGTGGTCGGACATAAGCTTGCGTGAGTGCCGTGAAAAATCCGACTCCTATCAGCGGTGTGAGGCCCGTAAACGGAGCCATGACTAGCGCCACCAGTATGGTGAGCGGATGGCCGCCAGCGATAATCGCGCCAAGAGCAGCACCACCACCGGTGAGCATTGCCCATTGGAGGCTCAGTTGCCCGGCCTTCTCGATTCCTGCGACGTAGCCGACAAAGATGATACTTGCAATAATCAGGAACGTTATGCTCCAGCCGAGAATTTTCCAAAGCGATGACCCTTTCGGGATGACGGAGATGGATTCTTCGCTTGGGAGTTCCTTGTCTTCTTCAATGATGCTTGCGATGCCACGCATGTGCCCCGCACCTACAACAGCGACGACCTTGTCCCCTTGTGCATTCTTGATCTTGCTTGCGAGGAACTGGTCGCGTTCGTCGATGAGCACTTGCTTGACTTCGGGGTAGCTCTTGCCGAACTCCTGCATCATGGAGTTGAGTGCGTCCTTTTCCTTGATTTTCTGGAGCTCTTCTTCGCTGATTTCGGTCTTGTCAAAAATGCTTGCGAACAAACCGGCGAGAAGATTGAACTTGCGGTACCACGGAGTGCATGCCCAGGTGCGCTTGAGCGTTATCTTGATATCGCGGTCGGCGAGTACAAGCGGAATGTTTTTTTGGCTCGCGATATCGACGGCTTCTTTGAGTTCGGAGCCGGGCTTTACTCCCGTTTGTGCTCCCATACGCTTCTGGTATGATCCGAGGACCAAGTTCGCAATGAGGGTAGCGAGCTGTTTTTTTCTGATAACGTCCCGCAAATCTGTATTTTTCCAGCGGTCGGGGTCCTGGATGGACTTGAGACGGCCTTCGTCGAGTTCTACGCAGACGGTGTCAGGGGATTCGTTTTCGATAGTGTCGTGGACCAGTTCCTTGGAAACTTGTGAAATATGTGCAGTCCCGACGAGGACGATTTCTCTGTTGTCCTTAGTGTGGATTCGATATACGTCGGACTTTTCTTCCGACTCGGGTTCATTATTTTCGACTGGCTGTGCTTTAATTTCGTTCATACGGTAGTGGTAATGTAGAAAAAGATGGGGGATTTATCCATAAATTGGGAATTTTGGGCTCATTTTAGGGAAAAAAAGGAACAACTTAAAAAAAAGGTGACAAATATGTGTATATTTTAGTAGGATTTTTTTTGGAGGCGAACCCCATGAAAAAGTTAACAGTTCTTTTATCTACAATCAGTTTGTTCCTTCTCGGTTGTGCTGGTAGCGCGCCGAAGGTAGATGATGGCGATGCATTGGACAATGCTCTCGTCTCGTTCACGTCTAGTGTCCAGAGTTCTCGCTGGCAAGAGGCCCTTAACTATGTGACGCCGGACGAAGCCCGCCAGATTGGCACTTCGGATGGCTACGATTTTTTGCCGGAATACCAGACTGCCGCTAGCCGTCTTCCGCTCTCCACGCTTCGCAAGGCCGGTCTTGGCGTCGATAGCGATGGTCGTCTCGTGGGCATCAAGGCTGTCATGGACGAAACTAATGAACGTTACAAGGTTTCCGAAGAACAGGCCAAGGTTGGCACGAACCTGAAACAGATGGAAGATGACCGCATCAAGCGCCGTCTTGAAGAAGGTCAGAAGATTCTCATGGAAGAAGAAAACACGGCCCATCAGGAACCGCAGGTCGAAGTTCTCACGAACCGCCTTACCGATGACGAAAAGCGCAAGTATGGCAGCACCGGTGAACTTCTCGCTCCGGAATCCCGTGATGACAACTCGGTCGAATCTTACAACGATGCTTACAAGTAATTTGGTCGTTTTGATCTAGCTTTTTGTAGATTAATCCCCGACGGTTGTTCGGGGAATTTTTTTTTAGGAGTGTCCCATGAAAGCTCATTTTGCTTTGCCATTATTCTTGATTGCGTTCACCCTTGTCGCTTGCGGACCGGACTGGAGTGTCGGCCCGGATGATGGCGGCCGCGGTGGTAGCGGAATGAGCCGGAGATACCATTACTATTATGGGGTGGACTGCCGTTACGATTCTTTTGGACCGTACGATTGCACTGATACTTATACTTTGTCCCCATCCATGAATGTCGATTTGCGGATTACCCGCGACGGTTATGCAACGCTCTGTGTCGATGACGAATGTTCTTATTACGACCCGGACGAATATTATGATGGCTACGATCATGGGGACCACTATTATGAATTTTCGGATTACGATACGAGGATGATTGTCTATACGGACGGCTCCGAACTGGTGTATGTTGATAACTACGACGGAATGGCTTACTATTATTATTACGATTACTATAGATAAACGTTGGTAGTTTATTTGTAAATGTGCGACGTGTCAAGGCTCAATAACAAGTTTAAGTTGCTTTCAAAATTTTGCGCAGTCATTGCAATTACAGTTTTGCTTACTTCAACGGTAAGTTTTGCGGGCGTCGTTGTTAGGGACGATAAAATCAAACGCTCATTCCCTAAAGAAGAAGAAAACGTTCTAGATAAGGTGAAAGAACAGAATCCCGCCATATTGCTGGGTCGTTTTACCGAAAAGACCATGAATGCGGACGGGGAAGACGTTCATCCGTTTATTGGTATGGTGGCAAAAGCGTATGCCGAACACTATCCGATAGAAATTTATCCCGACGATATTTGGCTTTTGTTGCTGGACGGAATCAAGATTCATGTCAATAGCAATCGTGAAAAGTTTAGAAATGAATTTGTCGTGAGTGGCGCTGATTCGGCGCTTGCGATTGAGGATAATTCGTTGACGCTTTCATCGCCGCCAGAAAAATGGGAACAGGATGTTCTTGAAGTTTATGATTCGCTGTTCCAAAAAATTCCTTCAAAGACGCGGACTTCTTTTGATGTGAATTTTTCGACGACAACTCCGGTGAGTGCTTTTACGTTCAAGGCGATGCTGATGTCCATTGCGTCTAATTATTTTACGTTTGGAATTATGACGGCTTGCGGAATCCCTGAATTTGCGGTCAAGGGAACGATGCGGGATTGGATTCTCCTCAAGGCCCGCTTTAACGAACTGGCGGAGATTCTCGAAATGGATTGGTGGGCGAGCGAACTCAATCCGATTTTGGATAAAATTATTGCAGCTTTCGCTGGCAAGGTCGATTTGGACTTTTGGCGTGGCTTCTATAAATACATTGAAGGGGAGGGCTGCGGCTGGGGGCCGAAAATCAACGGGTGGATTACGAAATTTTTCCCTTACCGCGCGATTTTTGATGAAGATGACAAAAGGGTTTATGTTCGTAAAACGGACTGGAACTCGGACCAGGAGTTTGAGGAGTTCCCGTTGGGGGTGAATGAAATCCCTATTTTATGGAATAATCGCGGCGAAAAGGTCAGGTTGAAGCTACTTGTTGGTTTCTGGGGATATCACATCGTCAAAAAGACGGGCCGTTTACGTTCCGTCCGCGGTTATACCCTCTCCATTCCCGAAAAATAACCCCTATTTTGCCTTTTCTCTAGTAACTAGTAACTTGGAACTAGTAACTTTTTTCTATTTTTGCACCCACTCATGAGTAATTCTGAACAATTCGTTATTGCCCTCGACGGTGGCTCCGGAACCGGAAAAAGCACCACTGCGAAGATTGTGGCTAAAAAACTCGGCATCACCTATCTTGATACTGGTGCGATGTACCGCGCCGTGACGCTTGCCGCCCTCGAAAAGGGTTTGCCCGCCGAAGAAGGTGCCGCCATGGACGAATTGCTCTCTAACCTCACGCTGGGGTTCGACTCCGAAAATCACGTGCTCATCAACGGCGTTTCCCGCGAAAGCGAAATCCGTGGCATGAAGGTCTCCAGCAACGTGAGCATCTACTGCGCTCTCCCGTCTGTCCGCGCCGCCATGACCAAGCAACAGCGCGAAATCGGCAAGAAGCAGAGCTGCATTTTGGATGGCCGCGATATCGGAACCGTCGTTTTCCCCGACGCCAAGTACAAGTTTTTCTTGGTGACGGACGTGAAGGTCCGTGCCGAACGCCGCTACAAGGAACTCCTTGAAAAAGGCGAAAAAGTTACCCTGGAAGAAGTCTTGAACAATTTGGTCGAACGCGACCGCCTGGACTCCTCCCGCGCAACCGCTCCCCTCAAGAAAGCGGACGATGCTATTGAAATTGACACTACACACATCTCAATCGAACAACAGGTTCAAAAGATTCTCGACTACGTAGGTGTAGTGGCGTAGCCCTGAGTCTTTTAACCACAACCCAATTAAACAATATGTCTCAAAATCTCAAATTCGGAACTCAAGAAGATCTCGAAGAAATTCTCGCCGCTCAGGGTGAATGCTCCCCGGACTTCCGCAAGGCCAACGCTGACGTCTATGCCGGCATGGGCTGCCTCGAACAGGGCAAGCTCGTCACGGGCAAGATCAGCCAGGTGAACGACCAGGAAGTTCTCGTCGACGTGAACTACAAGTCCGAAGGCGTTATTGATCGCGCCGAATTCAAGGATACTGATTCTCTCGAACTCGGTTCCGAAATCGAAGTGTTCGTCGAAAAGCTCGAAGACGAAGACGGTCGCCTCATCCTCTCCAAGCAGAAGGCTGACTTCGTTCGCGTGTGGGATCGCATCCACGCTGCATTCGAAAACAACGAAGTCGTACGCGGCACTCTCACGAAGCGCATCAAGGGCGGCGTTGTCGTCGATCTCTTTGGTATCGATGCCTTCCTCCCGGGCTCTCAGATCGACCTCCGTCAGATTCCGGACATCAACGCTCTTATCGGCCAGGAATTCGACCTCAAGGTTATCAAGGTCAACAAGGCTCGTCGCAACATCGTCGTTTCTCGCCGTGTTGTTCTCGAAGAAGAACGCAACAAGCAGCGTGGCGACGTTCTCGAAACTCTCGAGAAGAACCAGGTCCGCAAGGGTATCGTCAAGAACATCACCGACTTCGGTGCATTCATCGACCTTGGCGGCGTAGATGGTCTCCTCCACATCACCGACATGAGCTACAAGCGCATCAACCACCCGTCCGAAATGCTCCAGCTCGGTCAGGAAGTCGAAGTCATGGTTCTCGACTTCAACGACAAGAAGGAACG
>JAGCPZ010000061.1 GCA_017965445.1 Fibrobacter sp.
TCAAGACCGGTCAATCTCGAGATTATAGTAGATCCATACCCCTTCTTATAGAGCTCTAGGGCTTCGAGCCATTCTTCTTTAGTGTGTTTCTTAATCATGAAAACCCCGAAAGTTGTGTCCAACTTTCGGGGTTCACATCACGTGCGGGGTTCTTCTTTTTGTATTCTACTGCTAAAATTATTTTACGCAAAAAGTCCGGACAAAGAACACCAAAAAAGCGTGTTAATATATCGGTAGGGGAAAGTACCTTTACTTGCCTTACGGGGGCATTCCCGATCAGCAACACGCCAGAATGAAAAAGAGAAGGTTGAAAAAAGGACTTAAAACCAGGAATCCGAAAAGACACAATCGCAAGCACGACCCGTTCTTCCGCTATATCTTTGCGGTGCCGGAAAACACAAGGGCTCTATTGCGGCTTGCCCAGCGTAAAAATCCCGAACTTCGTCGGATGCTAGCCTCCGTTGACATGCAGAGCCTTGAACTGATTCCCGGCTGTTTCAGCAACGTCAAGAAATGGGGGTATTCCGACCTCGCGTTCAAGGCCAGCTTCAATGACGGCCCCGATGTCTTTGTGGGAATCCTGCTGGAACACAAGTCCTACCGCGAGGCCGACGTGCTTTCGCAGATTTACGAATACATGTTCGAGGTCATGGTGAACAAGAACGAGACCTGCTTCCGATGGCTCCACACCAAGGCGATTATCATCTATAACGGTCTAGGCTATTGGGACCCGTTGGTGGAATTTCGTGAAAAATACAAGGGCAAACTTAACAGCAGAAGATTGCCTTTCGAATGCGTTTTCGTGAACTTGGCAGACATTCTCGACAGAGCCTGCTATGCGGAACCGAATGTCGAGGCGGCTGTTGGCGTACTTGTCATGAAACATGCGTTTGACGGAGACGGATTGAAAAAAATTGGGGGTATTTTGGCCAAAATGCTTTCAAAATTGGAGGACAGCGCAAGGGCTACCCTCGCCGAAAAGATTGAACTATATTTAGGTGAGTACCTCGATGAAAACGTTGTGGAGGATTTAAGTATGAGAATGAGTATAGGTCAGGCCTTGGGAATCGTCACTGCAGGCGATCGTCGGCGTGCTGCGGAACGTGCAGGCCTCCGCCGCGGAAGGAAAGAGGGACGCATTGAAGGCGCCAAGCAGGAACGCAGAAAAAATGAACTTGAAAACGCAGCTCGGGATAAGAAAATTGCGAAATACCTTCGTTCAATAGGCGTTTCTTCGGAAGGTATCGCCACAGCCCTCGCTTTCAAATAAGGTTTTTGTTAAAAAAACGGAATCTGTCGCTTGCCTTGCCCCCCCGTACTACGTTGCGAGGGGGGGGGGCTTTTTCTTTTATAATAAAATTTTACACGGCCTTTTTGCCGTTTTTTGATATGATTTTAATCACGTTTTTGACAAAATTGTGAAAAGTTTGTAAGTTTTGCGCAATGTCTGAGAGGTGTGCTTTCCCCCGTTGCATCTGCAATGGCAAAATTTCTGGTTTAGGGTTTGATATTCGGGCAAACTGGCTCGAATTGGCCCGGATTTTGCGGGGGGGGGCTGCACGTCTGTGCAGAAAAGCCTTGGCTTAGGCTCACTTTCTCAAAGATTTTCAAAACAACATTCCACCCAAATTAAAGAAGGTTCAACATGAAAAACCGTTTTCATGTGTTTTCACGTATGTTCACAAAAAAGCTCACTGAGCTTGTCAAAGTGAACTTGCTGCTTTTCATTCTATTCGCCGTGTTCGCGGTACCGTCAGTGTGGGCGCAGCTTTACGACTATCCCATTACCTATAATGGCGAAGGTATCATTACGCCTTGTACCGGTTCGTATGGTGTTCATATAGACCCTTCTCACCCTGAAGTAACGACCTTTGACCTTCATGATGACGATGGTGGTAACGGCGGATACTACAGCAACAACTGTAACGGGAAACGAGTAATTACAGCCCCTAAGGGCTATGGAATTAAAGTCTCCGGATGGGTGATGGCAGAAACTGTGGATTACCTTCATATTACGAATGGGCTGTCCACTACGGAAGTTATCGCAAACGTTAAGGGTTCAGGAGTCGATACCCAAAAAAATTTTGGGCCATATTACTCGACTGGAAATGAGATGACGGTTTCGTTTATTACGGATGCTAGTGTTGTTGGTCCAGGTCTTTTGCTACATGTGGAAATTGTTCCCTTGCGCACGGTTACAATACAAGAAAATCCGATGTCAACGCAGACTGCCAATATGGTAATATGGAGACCGTACTATAATGTTTCTTATGCTTATTCCTATTCAGAGAAAAGTGTAAGTTTCCCTCAAGGAATGAAGGTTTCTTTGGGTTTTAGTCGCTCATGGCAAAAGCAATATTTGTGGGGGTTGAATGTAAAAAATCTTGTAACTGGAGAATTGTTGGATGTGACGACTGTTGCAGATTCCATGCAGTTTACATTGCCGGCCGGAGATGTTGTTGTGATGCCGACGTACAGAACTGATGATATTTTTAAAATGGCAAAAGGTCAAAAAACGATAGAACTTAGTAGCAACTCGTCTATCACACTGTATGATGATGGCGGTGCGGACTATCATTATGCCAACAATTTTGATGGCTATGTGACTGTGGTTGCTCCTGAAGATCAGCAAGTCATGGTGTCGGGAACGGTCAAAACAGAAAAAGGTGGTTATGATTATTTAAAAATCTATGAAGGCGAAGGAACTTCGACAACTCCGAAATGCAATTTCTACAGTACAGCAAATAAAGAAACGGTTAATATTGGTTTGGATGAATGTGTAAGTGATGGTCGAAAATTGACGTTCCACTTTCATTCCGATTATTCCGATACTGCTTCTGGCTTAGAATTGACGGTATCGGCCGTGGGGTTGACGCATTCTATTTCGCTTATTCAATCATCGAACGGAACCATTGAGAGCGATGTGTCTTCTGCGAGAACGGGAACTTTGGTTACTTTGACGGCAACTCCTAACTCAGGTTTTATTCTAAAGGATGTTCGCGTTGTAAATACGAAAACGAAAGAGGTTGTTGCAACTTCTGGCGGATGGGAGACAAATAATAAGGTGACATTTACGATGCCTCAGGGTGATGTGGAAGTGACGCCGACATTTGTGACAAATACTTATAGCATTCTTAGGGATCCGGCGACGAGCGGAGGCTCTATTTCGGGAGCCTCTGCGGCTACGGTTGGCTCGAGAGTTTCTTTGACTGCAAATCCTTCAACGGGTTATCTCTTTAAAGGTGTATCCGTTGTTGATGCGAATGGAAATCCTTTGTCTGTTTCTGGTGGTAATGGTTTTCTGGATAGGACTTTTAGCTTTACGATGCCGATTGGTAATGTGACTGTTAAACCTGTTTGGACTGATGATTTGACAGTTTCAGGAGGTCATTATATCAATATTCCGAAATCAGGAACGAATTACGTAACTCTTCCGAAAGACTTACAGTCTTTCAATGTGTATGACGATGGTGGTAAGAATGAAAATTACAGCAACAATAGTAACGGCACACTTGTGTTGACTGCTCCGACTGGTTCTGTGTTAGAATTGAGTGGAACGCTTACCACTAATTACACTCGTTCACAAACAGATAAGTGTTTGTCCGGTGAATTGTGGGATGGGTTCTATGTGTGCAATCAATATGCTTATACTTATTCTTGTGATATGGATGATAACCTAAGTATTTATGATGGATCTAGTAATGCGGCTGCGTCGTTGTTACAAGGAAAAATTGGCTGTAACTCTTCAGATAATTCTGTGTCTTTGGGAGCGTCTGTAGGAATGATCAGGAGTAGCGGCAATACAATGACGCTCAATTTTAAATCGGGCTACAATGGAGCGTCTAGCGGACTGAATTTGACTGTGAAGATTATTTCTGATACATATAATGTCTCAATTGAAGCTTCTAATAATGGATCTGTGTCTAGTGACAAGAATAAAGCGAAAATTGGCTCAACGGTAACGTTGACAGCACATCCGCAGAGTGGCTATTTGCTTAAGAATATTCAGGTCAAAGATGCTAGTGGAAATCTTGTAAAGTTGGATAAGAATAATTTTACGTCGTGGACTTTTGCAATGCCGCCTAGTGATGTGACGGTGACATCTACTTTTACCAAGGAATTGACTGTTGCGGGGGGGCTTTATATTGATATACCAAATACAGGATCTGTAGAAGTTGCAATTCCAGAAGGCGTAAAATCTTTCAATGTATATGACGATGGTAGCAAGGATGGTAATTACAGCAACAATAGTAACGGCACACTAGTGTTGACTGCACCGAACGGTTATGTGCTAGAGTTGAGTGGAATGCTTACAACTAATTACACTAGTGCACAGTCAGATAAATGTTTATCCGGTGAATTATGGGATGGATTCTATGAGTGCTATCAATATGCTTATACTTATTCTTGTGATATGGATGATAACCTAAGTGTTTATGATGGATCTAGTAATGCGGCTGTGTCGTTGTTGCAAGGAAAAATTGGCTGTAGTTCTTCAGATAATTCTGTGTCTACAGGGGCTTCTATTGGTAAAATCATGAGTAGTGGCCCAAAAATGGCTCTCAATTTCAAGTCAGGTTCTAGCGGGAATTCTTCGGGCCTTGATTTGACAGTTACCTTGCGAAAATTAGAAATGGAATTAGAAGACGATGGTAATGGTGGAAAGTATGTGAATATGCTTGTCAAGAATACAGCGAAACTTACTATCCCGAAGGAAGTGACTTCCTTCAAAATCTATGATGATGGTGGCAAGGATGGTCTTTATAGTAACAATAGTAATGGCACGCTTGTGTTGACAGCCCCGGACGGTTATGTGCTGGAGTTGACAGGAACGGTAAATACTAGTTTTATAACTTCATCACAATGTACATCTGTATCTGGTTATGATGGCTCATGTGAACATTTTGAATATAGCTATAGCTGTGATACTTATGATAACTTGAGTGTGTATGATGGAACAAACAATGCAGCAACGTCGCTGCTAGAGGGCTTGGTTGGTTGTAACTCTTCAGGTAGTTCTGTATCTACGGGGGTTTCTGTTGGTAAAATCATGAGTAGTGGCCAAAAGATGGCTCTCAATTTTAAGTCTGGTTCTAGCGGGAATTCTTCTGGTCTTGATTTGACAGTTACTTTGCGAAAATTAGAAATGGAATTAGAAGACGATGGTAATGGTGGAAAGTATGTGAATATGTTGACCAATAGTATAGCGACATTGTCCATTCCCAAAGGTATCAAATCTTTCAAAATCTATGATGACGGCGGCAAGAATGGAGATTACAGTAACAACAATAAAGGTTCTCTGGTGTTGTTGGCTCCTTCATCTGAGTATGTGTTGGAGTTGACGGGGACGATAACAACTAATTCTACGAGTACTCCGTCAAAATGTATATCAGGTGAATCGTGGGATGGATTCTTTGTATGTAGTCAATATAGTTATACTTATAGTTGTGATACTTATGATAACCTGAATGTTTATGACGGAACGGACAATTCGTCCACACCGTTGTTGCAAGGAAAGATGGGCTGTAATTCTTCAGGTGTTTCTACTATGCTTTCTGTGGGGACTATTCGGAGCAGTGGCAATACAATGACTCTCAATTTCATGTCGGGAGCTAGTGGAACGTCTAAAGGGCTTGATTTAACAGTAACGCTTATCAAACCTAATGCAAACATGGCTGTCGAGGATATTGCATCCCAAACGTATACCGGTTCTGCGATTTGCCCGGAAGTTGTCGTGAAGGACGGGGAAGCGGTGCTTGTAAAGAATACGGACTATTCGGTTACATGTTCTGACAATATAAATGTCGGAATGGCAACTGCGACGATTACCGGTATCGGTGTTTATGCTGGTGAAGTTGAAAAGACTTTTGAGATTACGCCGAAGTCTATTGATGGCCTTGAATTTGTTTACGAGAAAAACTGGACCTATACGGGTTCTGAAATTTTGCCGGATCTCGCTGTGAAGGATGGTGAAAAGGTACTTTCGAGGGGTACTGATTATACGGCTAAGTATGGATTCGGCGCTGCTAATGCAGGAACAAAAAAGATTGCTGTTACAGGTAAAGGCAATTATACAGGGAATATTGATCTTTCGTATAAGATAGCCCCGAAGGAAATCTCGGTTGTATGGGGTGAACAGACAACATTTGCATATAACGGTGAAAGTCAGCTCCCGACTGCTACGGCTGTCGGCTTGCTAGGTGACGATCAATGCGAAATTTATGTATCGAGTAAAATTTATTTTGAAGAGGACGATGTATGGGATTGGGAAGATTCATATGCTGGGGAACACATTGCTGTAGCGATTGATTTGAGCAACAATAATTACAAGCTGCCTGCCACTGGTATCGAAAAGTCGTTCACCATCACGCCGAAATCCTTGACTTCTCAGGACATTGAACTTGTTTATGAGGAAAAACAACCTTATACGGGCTCTGCGGTATGTCCCAAAGTCGTGGTAAAAGATGGCGGTAATACTGTGTATGCTGTATATAACTATACGGTTTCGTGCATAGATAATGTTTCGCTATCGGGGCAGAAGGGAACCTTTATTGTCAAGGGTAAAGGCAACTATACTGGAGAACTCTCCGGTTCGTTCACCATCATCCCGAAGGTTGTTAATGACTTCGCTGCAGTTACTATCGAACAGGACGAAAATGGAACGTTTGCTGTGATTGATGGAAACTATAGCGGAACGGACGTTGTCGAAATCAAAAACGAAATTAAAGATGTTCCTGTCGTCTATAACCGTAGCTTCCCGGTGAATGCTTACTCGACAATCATGTTGCCGTTCGACGTGAATACGGCCAACATTGAAGGCCCTGATGCCGTGCTCCATTATAACGGCATTAAGACTGTTGACGGAAAATCGTCTATTAGGATGAAGGTCTTGTGGGCTACAGATGAGTGGGTTGAAGCGAACAACATAAAGGGTGCTGATGGCAGTTATAGGCATTACAACGATACAAACTTGACTGCGAATACTCCGTACTTGGTGCAGATGGGTGACGCAGCGTCCAAGAACGATGAAGCTGTGGCGCTCAAGGTTAACGGGACTGTGACAATCAAGAAGACTGCTGATACTGCTACGGCAATTAACGGCTGGAAATTCCGCGGCACATGGCAGTACAAGAGGTGGGATGAAAACGACTCAGAGCTGGGTTACGCCTACGGCTTTGCGGCAAGCGCTTCCGAAACAAACAACATCAAGGTGGGAGATTTCGTGAAAGTTGGTGTCGGCGCATGGATTCTTCCGTTGCGGGCTTATCTCGTCAAGGCGGAACTTCCAGAGAAATCGGCACAACTTGCACGTGCGAACGGCGCTTACGTGAAACGTCCGACTGTCGTACCGGAGGAATTGCCTGAGCTTATGAGCATCGTTATTGACGGTGACGATGATAACGAAGAGCATACGACTGTCATTGGACACTTCAATACGCGTACGGGTGAGATCAAGATGAACTATGACCGTGGTAAGTTCGACCTCAAGGGTCGCCGCGTGAATGGTTCGAACAACGCCCGCGGTGCCTACTACGGAAAGAAAATTCTGAAGAAGTAAACTGGAGCCTGCCCCGCACTTGTTGCGGGGTCATCCTGAGGGCGTGAGCCCGGAGGATCCAGTGAAGTGAAAAGGTGATGCCCGGTCGGTGCCGGGCATGACAAAAAGCGAATGTCAAGTCCGCCACGTTCTAGTGCGCGGGCTTTTTTTTACGTTGAACTGCGGCTTCCGTTGATGATCCACTGGCACAAGGCTTCAATGCCCTCGTAGTCGGGGAGGGTCTGTATAAAGTTCTTGGACTTGCAGCGTTCATTGAAATTGCGCCAGACCATTTCGTTTTTGCCTTCGAGGCCCAAGTGTTCTTCGATGGCGCCACGGGTCCACACCCATATCCCTTGTTTGCAAAGTTTTTCGTGAATATTCCTGATGGGTTCTTGCGCTTCGGGCATGGAGGCCATCATGGCATATACTTTTGCTGCGGGAATATTGCTGTGCTTGTTCACGGGGCGTCCGTTGACGAGTCTCAGGTGCTTTTGGAAGGCTAGTTCGCGGAACAAGTTTGAACAGAATTTAATGTCGGGGTCGTTGGCTTCTAAAAATCCGTCGCGGGTGGCTGTAGTAAATGCGTAGTCCAAATCGACGATGGCGCGCACGGGAATGTCCATCGCCGCAAGAACTTGCATGCTCTTGCGGGTGTTGCTGACGCCGCCTTGACGCACGAGCGCACACTTGATAAGGGCGAACGATTGCCCGGTAATGCGTTCGAAAAGGGCGGGGAGCACTCGCCATTCTGTTTTTCCTTCGGTGAGCAGTACGTAGTCGGCGAACAAAAGCTCGTTGCTGTTGGACAAGCTAAACAGCATTTGCAGTTGGCTCGGTGCGTCCTTGACGACTTGGCGCACGGCATCTTCCATTCGTTTGCGCATAAATGTTCCGCGCTGCTTGTTTTTGCGGATGAGGAGCGATGTGCTTACATCTTCGCTCGTGACCATTTGTGCAGAATGTGTTGCGAATACTATCTGATAACCTTCGTTCGAAAGGTTCTTGAGCGCGACGCGGACAAGTTCTACGGCTTGCGGGTGCAAGAAAAGTTCCGGCGAATCGATCAGCAGTAGCGTGCGGCTCAGGTAATGGTTGTTGTGGTGCTTCTTGATTTCGGCGAGGTAGCGGATGAGAGCCATCTGGATAGCTCGTTGAGAGCCCGCACCCATGCGTGAAATGTCCCGTTCGAATCCGTCGTCTTCATCGACGACGTTGATTGTTGCGCTTTTGAGGAATGTCTCGAGCGTCGGTACGGGAATGTCCAGTTCCACTTTGACGCTTGGAAACAGCGGTCTGAGTGCGGCGTTGACTTCTTTGTCGAACGATTTGATTTCGTCGGCCTGCCGGTCGCTTCCCGGAGAGACCAGCTCGGTGAACTGCTCGATGACATCGCTTAGCTCGCCGCCGAACCTGCGCTCAAGCGGCCTGAAGATTTCGTGCAGAAGCTTGGTATATGCCTGGTTCCCTTCGAAGTCCCAAATGGCAATCGATTCCGGGAACATGCGGTTGAATGCCGCGATAAACTTGTCATTAACCCGTACCCAGTCTTTGCTGTTCTTTTTCCTGAAATTGGGGGAGGTGAATGCCCAGAATTCGATGTTGCCGGGAAGTTCGCCTGGAATGCGCTGGATTTTTTTGACGCGGAGCGTTGTCCCGCAGAGGAACGGTTCGAGTTCTGCCGCTTTTTCTTCGCCAAGGCGGTTTAGCACCTGTTCGGTGATGCCTTCAAAAATGCCCTCGGCTTCGACAGCGTGGTTCGGGTCGTCAAAATAGGAGATGTCCAGTGAAAAATTTGCAAGCAGCCAGCGGATACCCATCAAAATGTTAGTCTTGCCGGCATTGTTGTAACCTATAAGTGCGGTAAAGTCGCTAAGCGGAAAGGTCTCGCGCTGGATGGAGCGGAGATTCGAAATCGTAATCTTGGACAGTTTCAAAGCTTGCTGTTGCATAGCTTGAAATTATAAAAACTTTTAGAAAAAAGTCTAATTTTGGCGAAATTTGGGCGAATGAAAGAAAAAAAGTGTAAATAAACACAAAAACACCTTAGCTGTTAGGGCTAAGGTGTTTCTTTTGGGGTTAGGAGGAGAACAAAGAGTTCTTGAACATAAAGGTATTTAATGTTGGGGAAAATAAACGTTTTTTGGTGTTTTTCGTGTTGAAAAGTGTTGTGAACTTCTCAATGGGGTGTTGTATTTTTTCTATAATTAAGGTTAGAAGTGTAAAAATGAGGTTTTGTTTAGTGTCGAACTCTCAAAATGAAAATGTTTCAAGAATAATTTCTAGATTTTCCGGCATGAAGAAATATGCTGCTCCAGTTATTCTTTTTGTTTTGGCGTGTGCCCTAATTGTTTATCTCAAAGTTGATTTTTCTGGTTCGTCGTCTTCGTTCGACGTTAACCGGTACATGCAGACGCGCGCCAAGATCGATTCCTTGGAAGTGGCGTTGTGGAATGCCCAGGGCAAGGCCGATGCTCAGGTGGCTATTCGCGAGGAACTCTCCAATGCTTGGGAAGACCTTTCGGCGATGCGGACGAATTCTCCGGACGACTCTGAAACTCCAGAAGAAAATGTTGGCGGTTTTTCGGGTGGCGTCTGGCTGTGGATTATCGGCGGTACGCTTGCAGTGCTCCTCTGCTCCGTGATTCTCGTGCTTGTGCTTATCCATCGTAAGAGAGTTGTCGAGACGCGAATGATGGAGGCCTTGGCTAAATCGAGGGAAACCGGAGAAATGCCCGCCATTGACAATAGCGAAACAATGGTGACTACGCGTATTCATGCTCCGAAGAAGTCGATTATTGATGAGGCTCAAGAATTTGCGGCCAAGCGTCGCGAAACCCAGACGGTCGAGGCTAATTCGGCGTCGGAACCGAAGGCTGCATTCGAAGACGAAAATGGTGTTCCTGAAAACAAGATTTTGACATCCCCGTTTAACGGCAGGGCGATTCTCCGTCCGACGGCGAGGGAACGCATCACATCGGCGATGCAGTCGCTTTCGGATGTGCTGCATCATGACCGCACCAAGGTGAAAAATGTAACGGAACAAAACCCACCGAGACCCGAAGTCGCGGCAGCTGCTGCAGGGGCCCATCCTCTGGAGATGAACCGCTTTGATCGCGAATCGTCGGTGAACAGCAAGATATTGCAGATGTCCCGCAGAGGGTTCCCGGCTTCGGCAATTGCTTCGAAGTTGAAGATTCCTCAGGCTAAGGTTGAAGCTGTTATCAAGGAAGCTGTTGAAGCAGGTAACTGATGCGTTACCGCTTCCGTTGCGAATACCTGGGCAGCGCTTTCTACGGCTGGCAAGAACAGAACTGCGGGGGCAAGCTCCGTTTTGTAACAGTGCAATCGACGCTTGAAGAGGCGTTGTCTGTAGCGTTGCGTACGCCAATCCGCGTGACGGGGTCGGGCCGTACGGATACTGGAGTGCATGCCCGCGGGCAATGCGTCCACTTTGATTATGACGGCGAACTTGAACCGATGAAGGTTGTCCGTTCTGTTAATGGCCTTACAAAACGCCTTATCCGCATTCGCGATTTGGAACCGTGTGCGCCTGATTTCAACGCCCGTTACGATGCGATTTTGCGCTATTACCAATACACGATTTTTACGCGTCCGGTGGCGCTGATGCGTGACTTTGGTTGGGAGTGTGGTTCGCTGAACCTCGATATTGAAGCGATGGGGCGCGAAGCGGCGTCTTTCCTTGGCGAACACGACTTTATTGATTTTTGCATTCCGCGTAACGACGGAAAATCGACACTTTGTACGTTGAGCGAATTCCGTCTGGAGCGCTTGAACGACTGGAGCTGCATGTTCCACATCAAGGGAAATCGCTTTTTGCACCGTCAAGTGCGGGCGATGGTCGGGACTCTTTTTGATGTGGGGCGGGGCCGTTATCCTGAAGGGACGGTCAACCAGATTTTCGCCAAGCAGTTCAAGGGCGAACGCACTTGGGCGCCCCCGCAGGGGCTCGTGCTGGAAAACGTGGAATATAGGGATTATTAGGGCGGTATGGGCTATGGGCTCGGTCGCCTACGGCTCCCTTTGAGGTATGAGGTTATTGAATTAGAAATGCCCAAAGCCTTGCAGAGCAAGGCGACCACAAAGCGAAGCTATACGATACTCGGCAACTCGTTGCCCTAGTAGAGTTATCCTCGAAGGGGAGACCTCAGAGCGAGTTTACGAGCGTGCCCAGAGCGCAAAAGCCGCTAGCGGCGAAGTATGTCAATCATTTCTTTCACAGCGCGTTCCATGCCGACGAGTGCGGCGCGACTCACGATGCTGTGTCCGATGATGATTTCGTCAATACCGTCAATCTGTGCGACCGGTTCTACATTTCTGTAGTTCAGCCCGCGACCGGCAAATACGTTCAGTCCGTACTTGTGGGCGAGAACGGTCATGTCTTGCAATGCAGAAATTTCGCGATCGACTTCTTCGCGGCTACTGAGTTCAAAAGCCGTTGCGTACTTGCCGGTGTTGAACTCGACGTAATTTGCGCCGACCTTCTTGGCTGCCTTGACTTGTTCTGTCTCCGCGTCAATAAAAACGCTTACCATGATGTCGTTGTTTCGGAGCGTCATAACATACTTGGAGAGTTCGTCGATTTTAGCAGAAACGTTCAGTCCGTCTTCGGTGGAAAGTTCCGTGTGGATTTCCGGGACGAGAGTCACCATGTCCGGCTGACGGTTGATGGCGAACTGCAACATCGCCTGTGTCGGTGCCATTTCAAGATTCAACTTTGTCGTAACGGTTCCACGGAGGAGCCTAATGTCTCGGTCCTGGATATGACGTTTGTCTTCGCGGAGATGGGCTGCAATTCCATTGCATCCGGCGAGTTCTGCAATCATGGCTGCAGCGACCGGGTCCGGTTCCTTGCCTTTACGTGCTTCACGGATAGTCGCAATGTGATCTACATTTACACCGAGTTTGATAGACATAGGCTCTCCTATTTAGAGTTGAATAAAGTGGATAAGTCAACGAGGGTCGTGCCTTGTTTGGCGGCCTTTGTGGCGATGTCCTCAATTTTAGACAAATTTTGTTCCGTCAGTGGAAGTATCATTATAGATGTGCCACTTTTGGGGGCTTCCCTCAACTTTTGATGGACGTAGTCTTCGACAGAACTGTTGTCCGGGTTGTAAGGGAATGCTAATTTGCAAATAATATTAAAGTCTTTGCAGGTCTGCGGGACGACGGTGCGTTCTTCCATCGACAAGTCCAAAAACCACATGTTGTTTTTTTCTGCCGGTTTCATGATGGCCTGTAAAAGCTGTCTGTGCTTGACGGCCTGTTCCCCATAGCGCGTGGCGATTCCTGCGGCGCTGGGGAGAATGTCCTTGGCTTCCTTGATGGTCTCGTCTATTTGTTCTTCGGTATGATGAATGCGGAGGGGACGCAATTTGTTGTGAACTTTATTTAACTTGGTTGATTCCATGGCTAGCCACAGAACAATTTCCTTGTTTTTTATTTTATCCAATTCTTTGTAGAAATCCTCGTTTACGCCGAAAGGAGGAATCAGAAGGTCGAATGGAAAATTCAGGTTGTTCAACTTTTGGATGAGGTCTGGAGTGAGGTTGGTTGTCTGGAACACAATAGACATGAGCGATGCGTTTTTCATGAATATGTTTTCTGAAACTTGGAGTATCAGATGGAGCGAATCGCCTGTTGGAGCCAAAATATCAACCTTGGCGGACTGGTACGAATTGGGGTTGTCGTTGAGTTCTTCCATGAAAAGAACTGTGCCGCCATGCTTTTGGATAAATTTTTGTGCCTGCATCAGATAAACGACGATGGTCTTTCCTCGTGCGAGTGTCCAGATGCTGCGCTTGGAACGTTTGGAGTAATTCGATGAAATTATCTTCATCTCGTTTTGCAAACTTTTCTCGAAGGGTAGCGTGTCCAGCTCGACAATGGTGTCTTGCTGTTCGCGAATGCCTACGGATTCTTCGACTTCTTCAAGAATAAACGGAGGCTTTCCTTGGTGACTTAAATAAAATGCCAGTCCAGCGAAAATCCCCGACGCTAAAAAAAGTGCGACAATGTGTTTGAGCTTAATCATTACATCTGTAAATATAACTACATTGAGCCCATGCCTATTCTGTTTTCACTTGTCGGAGCTACTGGTGTTGGCAAGTCTCGCCTTTCACTAGAACTGGCGGAACGTTTTGATGCTGAAATCATTGGTGTGGATTCACGCCAAATCTACAAGGGCTTTGCAATAGGGACTGCTCAACCTTCTCTTACGGATATGGCTCGGGTGAAACACCATCAGGTTGATTTTCTTGACCCGCGGATGGTATATTCCGCCGGGGACTTCTGCTCCGCTGTGAAAAAGCTCCTCGCAGATAATCCGAACCAGAACTACATTCTTGTTGGAGGTACTGGACTTTATCTACAATCGTTGATGCTCGGTCTTCCGCAGATTCCGAAAATGGATGAATCGATACGCCAATCGTTTGAACGCGAAGTCTCTGAATTCGGAAATGTGAGTTTGTACGAAAAGGCGAAGCAGACGGACCCCGAAGCGATGGAAAAAGTCGAAGAGAACAATGTCCAGCGCATTATCCGCATACTGGAAGTTTATCAGTTGACGGGGCGTAAGCTTTCGGATTGGCAAAAGGAACGCGTTGGAGGGATTGGAACATTGCCTGTGTTTTGGCTGAATCGCAGCCGAGAAAATCTCTATGCGCGAATCGATGCACGTGTTGATCAGATGATGGCGGACGGCTGGCTTGACGAAATCAGGACGCTGGCTAAAACGGTGCCGATGGATGCTCCGGCGTGGCAGAGCCTTGGCTATAGAGAACTTTTGTCTGCAAAAGACGACGCCCAAGTACAAATTGTTCTCGAAGAAGTGAAGCGGAAGACGCGTAATTACGCCAAGAGGCAACTGACATGGTTCCGTTGGCAGGTAAAATCGACGGTTTTTGACTTGGATTCCTGTTCGAACCCGTTAGAATGTATTTGTAATCAGCTGAAAATGGCATAAAAAAGCGTGTTGAAAACGGCGTTGATTCAAAAAATGGTGAACAAAATGTGAAATTGTGGTGCTGAACCGGCTTTCATCCTGTTTTATTGAAAAGAAAGCAAAAAAAAAGATTTTTTTTCACGATTACCCCTTGCAAAGATATCAGAAAATTCTATAATTGGCGCCGTTCCTGAGAGATGAGGCCGAAACGAAGAAACGAAAGCCGAAGCGAACAGGACGGAAGCCCGCGAGACTTCCGGGAAGATTGAAGGAATCGGAGATATGCTTAGTGACGGCCCAAGAAGATTTCTTGGAAGTCTATTTACGGAAAACAGGACAGACTATTTGAAAAATCAATGAAGAGTTTGATCCTGGCTCAGAACGAACGCTGGTGGCGTGTCTTATACATGCAAGTCGAGCGAGGCAGCAATGCCGAGCGGCGAACGGGTGAGTAACGCGTAAGCAATCTGCCCCGTATCAGGAAATACCCGTGCCAACGCGCGGTTAATGTCCAGGAGAGTGGCCCTCTGCATGGAGGGTTGACTAGAGATTTATCGGTACGGGATGAGCTTGCGTCCGATTAGCTAGTTGGCGGGGCAACGGCCCACCAAGGCGA
>JAGCPZ010000062.1 GCA_017965445.1 Fibrobacter sp.
CTGGACCTGAGCCTGTTTCACTACTAGAAGCCACGCTACTCGAAGATTCTACAGCCGACGATCCAGTCGCTGCGGGAATCGGGTTACTCACGGCATCGTCACCGCACGCCGTAAAAGACAAAACTGAAATAGATGCTAGCATCGCTAGCACCGAAGCATGATTCCTTTTGAGCATAAAAACGGCCCCCTAAAAATTGACTCAAAACTTATACATAAAATACCAACTTACTTTATAGAAAACCAATTTTCTTGGGAAAAGAACGTAAGAAAAAATTTACTTAACCAAGCAACGCACCCGACAAAGAATTAGGGGTATTTCTTCCCTTTTTTCTTTCCGTTGTGCATCTCTATACGCGTTTATCACTCTGTAAACAATTTTTTCTTATCATTTCACCCTTAATAAAATATTTTTAGGGTGTTGAACCATCTTCGTTTTGTTATAATTCGACCATGCTCTTAAAAAAATCTTGCCTACTCGCATCCATCATTTTAGCGCTCTCTGCGAGCGCCTTCGCACAATCCGATGACGATGAATGGATTTCTGCCGATTCCCCTAGTTCTTCAACAACAAGCAACTCCTCCACAGGTTCATACGACGGGACTTCCGACAGCGAATTTGCAAACGACGAAGAATACGCAAGCGCATATGCAAGGTACAAGACGCAAACCACTTCGCGTTCCGAAATCAGCAAGCAGCGCAGTGAAGGATTTTCTCAGTCCGTGTTCCTCGGAGCGCGCATCCAAGGTGGCTACAATACGTTCCTCGGCTCCAATTCCGATGGCTGGGGTGCAGGTTGGAATGCCGGTGCAGGTCTTATCATCAAAATTTCGATGTTCACAAAGAACTTCAGCCTTGTCCCAGAACTCACGTTCAACTACCGCCAGTACTTTTACGAAAAAAACATGGAAGTTTACACGAACAAGGCAAAGCTCAATATTATGTTATTCGAGCTTCCGATTATGTTCCGCTACACTTTCGACCAGTATGATTTCTTTGCAGCAGCAGGTTTGCACCTGGGACTTAAGTTGATGGGCGATACGGAATTCACTTCTGAAGCCAACGGTGGCGTTGTCGCAAACAACACGACCAAGAGCACGAACACATTCGTTTCAACGAATATGGAAGTAGGCCTCGCCATTGAAGGCGGCTACATGCTCACGAGAAACACGCACATAAATCTCCGCATAGTCCAATGCTTTACGAATCTTCTGAACCAAGGCCTGACAGTGGAACCGTCCTTTACGAATTCCACGCTCCTCACGTTCTACACAAACCTCGGTATTTCGTTCTTGTTCTAGTCGATTAGTTTTTAGTCAATAGTTAGTAGCTATCAAAAGCAAAAAAGGAAGCGTCAAACGCTTCCTTTTGTTTTTATGCATTCGTCATGTTTAGCACAAAGATTTCCGTCATGCCAAGTCCAATGACAATAGCACGTTCTTCTGTCATGCCCGACTTGAACGGGCATCGCCTTTTCACACTTCAAGAATTAACTGGATTCTTCACCCCTTTCGGGGTTCAGAATGACGAGATGCGCTTCGCTTACTCAGGATGACGAAAACAGGATACCTCCCACAGCGCTTGCCCAGGACGCCACACGGGCACTTACTTTCTGCGGATTCTCGGGATTTCCTTCTGAATCAAGAGTTTTTCGATAGGCGTAAATTCTTCGTGCGGTTTGATAGCTTCCTTGTAGAGCACGTCGGCGAGCGTCGGGTTGTGCGCAAGGAAAGCAATCAGAATCGCGTTGCGCAAGAAGAATTCATCCATCGCGCCAATCTCGTACTTCTCGTAGAAATTCGCGACATAGAATGCAGCCAACTTGTAGTCCTTTACACGAGCCGCTTCCATGATATTGAACTCATCGACGAACGATTCCGGCAACGCGCCCTTGTTCACGAGGTTTCGCATTTTCACATAGACTTCATTCGTGTCACGCGCTTCCATCGGAACGCCGCGCATCCATTCCACATATTCCATGCGGAACTTTTTCCATTCTGGCGAAGATTCAGAGACCTTGAATTTCGGACGCACGAGGCTATCCACGGCCGTTGCGGAATCGGCGGCATTTTCTGAAGCAATCGACAGAGAATCGGCGACTTTAGCAGAATCGTTGCCGTTCACAGCGAGCATCGCCGAGATGCCTTCGAAAATTTTCATGCGTTTTTCGACTTCCTTCATGTATGCGAGCAACGCACGTCTGCGATACTTGTCCGTTCCCGCTTTAAGCATCGACTGTACTATTACCGGTCTGCGGAGCGCGTAATCCGCCGAATCCAAATATTCCGGCCAGCAAATTTCGCAACTGTCGAACACCTGTACAATGCGAGCGTTCGAATGCACAAAGCGAGCTTCTTCCGCCTTGTTATCCACCATCGGAATAAATGTGCTATTCGGTTCCACGCCATCCAAAAGCGACTTCACCATCTTGGATGTAAACAAGAAGTTCTGTTCGCCAAAGAAATCCGGGTCGCGGTGGATGCGTTTAAATTCCTTCACGAGTTCGGGATCCGTATGGAACCTTCCTATCGCGCGCTGCATCACAGGCTCGTCACTGGCGACAATGATAATGTCCGGTTCTTCAGGCGCCTTGTACAAACTCACATACGGGAACGTCACGTCGAGCGCCTTCAAGATGTTGAGGAACAGCAAGTCATTAAATTCGTATGTCTGAATCCACTGCACCCAAAGTCCGCCCGGTTTCATATAGCGACGCATTTTCGCATAAAATTCATGGCTGAACAAGCTTGCGACACCGCTTACCCACGGGTTAGAAGGCACGCTAATCATCAAGTCGTACTTGCGGCGATTCGTGAGGAAGAACGTCTGCGCATCATCAATGAAAATGTGAATGCGCGGGTCATCGTAGCCACGAGCGTTCCACGGATAAAATCCGCGTGCAAGGTTCATCATCTCTTCTTCAATTTCCACACAGTCAAAATCTCGCAACAGCGGGTCAGCAAGCAAGTAATGCGCTCCCATGCCACTGCCAAAGCCGACCATCGCGGCATCGTAAGGTTTGTCCTTCATGGCCATCGGCATAAATGCGGTCGCCGCCTGCGTGAGTTCGTCGCCTTCAATCGGCTTTTCACGATTCTTGCTCATGCTCGCATCGGCCTTGCCGTTCGTCTTCACGTAATAATGTACGTCGGATTCGTGGAAGCTAATCGTCGCCGTCTTGCCATCACGTACCACAATCTTTTCGTCCGGGTGCAAATTCTTGTAAGCGCGGAACGCTCCCGACGTAATCATGTGCGGGTCAAAATTCATAAAGAACGAAGGCAGAATCATAATGGCCGTCATCACATAAAAGAGCACGCTATAGCGGAACTTTTTGCGATAAATGACGAGCAATACAAAGCCAATCATAAAATCGAGCACAGCCGCCAAAACAAGCGAACCCTTGAGTTGCAAAAGCGGCAATAACAAAAGTCCACCGCCCGCCGAACCGAGAATCGAACCTACGGTGTTCCAACCATAGACCTTGCCAATCGGAGCTTCGCTCTTGAACGCACGCGTCAAAATCAACGTAATCAGCGGAAGCGTCATACCCGCAAAGAAACTCGTCGGCACCATCCAGAAAATCGAAAGCACATACTTGAAAATGCTCCAGCAAACATAACCGTCATTCGTCGTATTGAAAATCTGGTTCGCCACATTCATGCCTTCCCAGAACGGCTTGTAAAAGTACAACGTACAAAGTGCAAAGAACCCCATGAAAATCTGCGCCAGCGAAAGCACCACGAGAGAGTCCTTCTTCAACAGCTTTCCGCTCACGGCACTGCCAATCGCAAGGCCCAAAATGAACGCCGAAAGCATCTGGTCAAAGCTATGGCTCGAAGAGCCCATCAGCAGCGAGAGCAAACGAATCCATACGATTTCATAGACAAACGAAGTAAGGCCCGTAATCCCCGCAATCCAGAACCACATGTTCTTCGGAGGCATGGCAAGCTTATGTTCCGCCACATAATCTTCGTTGAGCGGTTCCGCAGGCATATTCGTCGAGACTTGTCCACCCCCCTCTTCTTCAAGTTCTTCTTCGTGCGTCGAGGGCGTTGAATAGCCTATGTAGCAGAATATCGCCGCAAGCAAGAAGTTGATCGAAGCTGCCACGCACAAAGTCGCATGATTGCCCAGCACCGGAATCAGCGTATAACTTGTGAACAAAATACCAATCGCACTACCGAGGCTGTTCGTAAAGTAAAGCATCGGGAGCGAAACTTCGGCACCGCTCTTTCGCATAAGGCCCGCCGCAATGAACGGGAACGTCATGCCCACCGCAATCGCAATCGGGAGCGTCGAACCCGTTGCCAACACCACCTTCAAAATTTCCGCCCCGCGCGAACTCAGCGACGCCACATAGCTCGAATCGTAAAAATAATCCGTGAGCCAAATGTACATCGGGTGATAAATGATGCCGCCAATACCGATGCCCAGCTCCACCGCCGCATACCCGAGCAACGGTCGCTTCACCTTTTCGACAAGTTTGCCCGCGACAAAACTACCAATCGCAAGCCCGCCCATATAAATGCAGAGCGTGAGCACCTGACCATAGCTCGAATGCCCGAGGAAAAGTTTAAGGTACCTGGCCCACGACCCCTCGTAAATGAGACCCGCAAAACCAGAAAGGGCAAAGAGCGCGTAAATAAGAATATTCATGGTGCAAATCTATACTAATTAGATAGTTATAAATTGGTCGATGCTTCTTTTCACTGTAATTTTTTCGAGACACGAACACAACCTATCATTCTCGACCCCAGCTGTCATCCCCGACTTGATCGGGGATCACCTTTCACGTTTAAATAGGATATATTATTATATAGCTAGTGACAGCAATTCTAGCATTTTCTATCTTTTATGCATAAAATTAAATATACGCATAAAACGGTAACTAAGATGACTTTTCGCGAAGCTTTTGAAAGCAAGATGATGCTGCTCGATGGCGGTATGGGTTCCGTTATTCAGACCTACGGGATCAAGGGCGCCAACAACGACATGCTTTCCATCGAGAAGCCCGACATCATTCTCGACATCCAGCGCCGTTACGTGGATGCAGGCGTGGATTGTCTCACCACAAACACGTTCTCGAGCCAGCGCGTGAGCCAGCACGAATACCACCAGGAACATCGCATTGCCGAGATGAACCGCGCCTCCGTGAAGATTGCGAAGCAGGCCGCCGAAGAAGGCTTCAAGAAGTACGGTCGCAAGGTCTATATTTTGGGCGACGTCGGCCCCACAAGCAAGATGCTCTCCATGAGCGAAGACGTAAACGACCCAGCAAGTCGCGCGATTACTTTTGACGAACTCGAAGATGCGTATTTGGAACAAATTGAAGTCCTCATGGAAGAGGGCGTTGACGCCATCCTCATTGAAACGATTTTCGATACGTTGAACGCGAAAGCCGCCCTCAGCGCCTACAGCAAGGCGAACGAAGCCCGCATTGCGGCGGCCAAAGCTGCCGGCACTCCCGAAAGCGAAATCAAGCCGATTGAAGTTATGCTCTCGATGACCGTGAGCGACGCCTCCGGACGCACGCTTTCGGGTCAGACGGTTGAAGCTTTTGCCGTGAGCGTGATGCACATGCACCCGCTTTCTATCGGCTTAAACTGCGGTCTCGGCGCTGACGGCATGGTGCCGTACCTCCGCCGTATGGGCGCAGTCGCTCCGTGCTACCTCAGTTGCCACCCGAACGCAGGGCTCCCGAACCAGTTCGGCGGTTACGACGACACGCCCGAAGACATGGTGCGATTGATGCGAGTTTATCTGGACGACAAGCTCGTGAACATGATTGGCGGTTGCTGCGGCACGACCCCGGAACACATCGCTGCCATGCGCAAGATGTTGGACGAGCTCCCCGCCGATTACAAGCGCCGCGAACCCGCACCCAAGTACGTCACAAGCCCGCGTCTCCGCCTCGCAGGACTCGAACCGTTGTTCAGAGAACAAGTTCGCCCGAGCAACGGTGCTGACAGCTGCAACACCGAAGATTTTGTGAAAGTCGGCGAACGTTGCAACGTCGCGGGCTCCAAGAAGTTCCTACGTCTCATCAACGAAAAGAATTACGAAGAAGCGCTCGACATCGCCCGCAAGCAGGTCGATGATGGCGCCGACGTCATTGACGTGAACATGGACGATGGCCTCCTCGACGCCAAGCAAGAAATGCGCACGTTCCTAAACTTGATTGCTTCCGACCCTGCCGTGAGCCGCGTACCTATCATGGTCGATAGCTCCCGCTTCGAAGTCATCGAAGAAGGCCTCAAGTGCATCCAGGGCAAAAGCATCGTGAACTCCATTTCGCTCAAGATGGGCGAAAAAGCATTTATCGAACATGCGCTCACCGTGAAGCGCCTCGGTGCCGCCGTCATCGTGATGCTCTTCGACGAAGAAGGTCAAGCTACGAATTACGAACGTCGCGTACAAATTGCGTCCCGTGCTTACGATATCATGGTGAAGCAATTGCACTTCGACCCCTCCGACATCATTTACGACCCGAACGTCTTGACGGTCGCAACAGGCATGGCGGAACACAACGCCTACGCTATAGACTTTATCCGAGCTGTCCGCTGGATTATGGACAACCTTCCGGGAGTCCGCATTTCGGGAGGCCTTTCGAACCTCTCGTTTGCTTTCCGCGGCAACAACTATCTACGCGAATCCATGCACACAACGTTCTTGCATTACGCCATTCCGAACGGCATGGGCATGGCGATTATGAACCCGAGCGCGATTGTCGAATACAAAACGATTCCGCTGGAACTCCGCATGGCGATTACCGAAGTTATCTTCAATACGGAACCGGACGCCAGCGAAGCGCTCATCGAAATTGCAAGCCGCATGACCGCGGCAGCCGCAGCCGCCAAAGAAGCAGGCACCAAGTACGACCCGAAGGCGATTTTTGCCATGAGCACAGGCGCAGGTACAAGTTCCGCAGACGCAGGTAAAAGCGCAGCCGATGCCAAGCCCACCACGCCCGAAGAGCGATTGCAAGAAGCTCTCCTCAAGGGAACTTCCACGACACTCCAGCCCGACTTGATGGAACTCATCAACCGCGGCGATAGCCCGGTGGGAATCATTTCCGGCCCACTCATGGACGGCATGAACGAAGTCGGCCGCCGCTTTGGCGAAGGCAAGATGTTCCTCCCGCAAGTCGTAAAGACAGCACGCACCATGAAAAAGGCCGTGGAAATTTTGCAGCCCTACATCGAAGCGGGCAAAGACGCGAACGCTTCAAGCCGCGGCAAAATCGTCATCGCCACCGTCAAAGGCGACGTGCACGATATCGGCAAGAACATCGTCTCCGTGATTATGGCTTGTAACGGCTACGAAATGGTGGACCTCGGCGTGATGGTTCCCGAAGATGTGATTGTCAAGGCCGCCATTGAGAACAAAGCAGATATTTTAAGCCTTTCCGGGCTAATTACGCCTTCGCTCGAAGAAATGTGCACCGTCGCAAAGGCCATGCAGGCCGCAGGCCAGCGCATCCCGATTATCGTCGGTGGCGCAACAACCTCGCCCACGCATACCGCCGTGAAAATCGCCCCGTGCTACGACGGTCCTGTTTTCCACGTGCGCGATGCCGCAAGCAATCCGGGCCTCGTACAAAAGTTACTCGATCCCGCGACAAGCGAACAAACGATTCAAGAAAACCGCGAAGAACAGCAACGCATCCGCGACAAACAAAACGGCATCAAGACCGAAGCTGCAAACGCCATGGCCGCAGCAGCCTCGACACCAGAAGAACGCCGTTTCAAATGTGACTGGAGCAAATACCAGCCGGTACAGCCGCCGTTCATGGGCGAAAGCAAACTTCCGCCGATTCCTATCGAAAAAATCATCCCGCTCATCAGCTGGGAATACTTCTTCTTCACATGGAAAATCAAGCCCGCCGAAGAAGAAGCAAAGAAGCTCAAAGCCGACGCCGAAGAACTTATCAAAAGCCTCACGCGCCCGGAATACGCACTCCGCGCCGTGCAAGCGTTCTACCCCGCCGCCGGTACTGAAAAGTCCGTCATCTTCAACACGGGACGCACAGGCACAGACGCTGACCTTGTCGAAGTCTCAACCGCCCGCCAACAGAATCCCGAAGGCACATGCCTCGCCCTCTGCGATTACGTCGCCCCGGCAAACGCAAATACCGCAAGCGTCTTCGCCTCCCCCGCCGGGAAAGATGTCTTCCGCGACATCGTAGGTGCATTCGCCGTGACCATGAGCGAAACATTCGTCAAACGCCTCGAAAAGTTCAAAGCAGAACAGGGCGGCAGCGATTACGACGTACTCCTCATGCAGACCGTCGCCGACCGCCTCGCCGAAGCCGGTGCCGAATACCTGAGCCGCGAACTCGACCGCACAAGCGGCTGGAAAGGCATCCGCCCCGCCGTCGGCTACCCCGTGCTCCCGAACATCAAGGAAATCTTCAACGTCGCAAAACTCATCGACTTTAACAGCGTAGGCATCAGCCTCACCGAAAACGGCGCCATGTATCCGCAAGCCTCCGTGAGCGGCCTCTACATCAGCCACCCCGAAATCGATTACTTCCACGTGAAAGTGTAGCAAAAAACTGTAATAAACTAGCAAAATCGGCCCAATCGGACCGATTTTGTTTTTATAAAGATACCTGGCTGTTGACGGATTCTATTTCATTGGAATCCGCGACTCTGGTCGCAAAGTACTAAAGAGCCTTGATTTCCTCAATGGATAGCCCTGAACTGCGAGAAATGATATCCAGAGAAACGCCGTCATCACGCAATTTGCGCGCCATTTCGCGGGCTTTTTCTACCTTTCCCGCTTCCTTGCTTTCGTGAAGATCATATTCGTAAGTCATATATTTGTTCCTTATGAAAGTGTCGGTCTTGTAGAAGGCCACTTGGCTTTTGATGGTTTCAGCTTCGCTGGAGTCAGCGTTTCTGGTCGCAAAGTATTTCATGTAGGCTTTTACGACCGGGTCCTTGAATTCCTCGTACTTTGTAAATATATAAAAGTTTTTGAAAGTGAGGTCATTCAAAGTGATTTCCGGATTTTCCCGTGCTCTGTTCTCAAAATGATAAACAGGATATCCGTGCCCGAAAATGTCCATGGGACAAAGAAAGATGACATACTGTTCTCTGAGACTGGTGTAGAAATCGCCCTTGGAGAGAGCTACGCCATCACATACGCTCTGGTAATACCTTGCCCTTTGAGGAAGTTCCTTGGTGTCAACCATCTGCATTTCCAAATCGAAGGAACGGATTGTCGCCCCATTTTCGTTAGTCTCACGTGCGAAGACGTCGTAGCGGACCCCCTTGTGCTCCGCGTCGTAACTAAGCACCGCTTCTGGTGTCGGGGTTTCGAGATGGTCGATTTCGATGCCGAGTAGATGTTCGATAAAAGGTTTGGCAATATGCGTATTACTGAAAACTAACCCGAACATAATCGGGTCCGTAATGTCGAGATCGTCAAAAGGCTTGATGCTCATTTATAAGCTCCTGTTTTTTGTGGCTTGCAAACAGGAGATGAGCTCATACAACGCAGAACACCGGTTCACAAACCTGTTAATGACAGATTAATGATCCCACTTGCTATTTGCAGTGGGGGTGCTCTACGTTGATCGCCAGGGGGCCAGTTTCCCCATAGGGTGTCTGCCTCGATTTTTTCGCCTGTCTAGCGGAACAAAGGGAGGTCGGCGTCAAGCAGATAGTGGAACAACCTGCCCGGAACGAATGCCAAGTCGGCAGGACGAATGCTATCGTGAATGAATATACAATTATAGGAGCTGCAAGGCAATAGGTCGCTTTGCACTCCAATTCGAGACAATCCTATTATTGAAAATGAGCGTTTTTTCACAATTTTAAATGAAAATTGCGTCCATCTGTAAATTTCTTGCACTAAAAACCGTTTTTTAAGTTAATTTTATCTCTGAAAATAGAGAGTTTAGCTCTTGTTCTCCATACGAAATCTCGACAATTTCAGGAAAGCGAGGACGAGGCGAACGCTCACGCGGATATGCCGTTTTGCGGTATATCTCAGTTTGCTATGCCGACTACTCAGTCGGTCTTTGGTCATGCAGACCAAGGGCAACAGCCCTTATGGGGCGTGGGTCGTTTGTGTTTATCGCTTTAAGGCTGTCGAGAGCCTCGTATGGATAAATGCAACGATCTACGCCCTTTTTTGTTTTCTAACAAAATCGGTTTAAATCATTTCAGGACAGGGGAAAAACTCTAGGCATTATGCCTAGTGGACTTTTGCAAATGCAAAAAACAGATTGCTTTGCCCCCTCGCGGTGCAATCTGCAAAAACCTGAGGGATATACTCTAGAGGTATAAGAGGTATATAATGAATGTTGAACATGAAATTAGAGAAATAAAAGAGCGAGTCGCCAAATTAACCAAACGAATTGAAGCTTTAGAAAATGAAAAAAACAAGGAACAGCCTAATGTTCCCATCGCACCTGCGGTATCTGGGATTCGTTGTTAGAAAACACCAACTCAAAAAAAAGGAAAAATATGCCCAAATGTCCTCATTGTGGTGCTCAAGTTGACGCCGATGCAAAATTCTGCGGAGAATGCGGAGAATCCACTTCACAGGTAAAACAATGTGTTCAATGCGAAAAAGAAATTCCAGTCAAGGCAAAATTTTGCAAATATTGCGGTTTTGACCAGGACAAAGATCCCTTTGACTGGACACCATCCCCTCGCAATAAATCCAAAAAAGACCCATTTGATTGGTCCTAATCAAGAAAAAGGAGTCTACAATGTCTAGAGAAAGAAAAGAAAATGTTTGGTGTTTCCACTGTAACAATACTGGAATTGAATATATAACTGAAGAATATCGCAATGGCGAATGGGTAACCATTAGTTCTGCGATTCCTGGTGGTTGGCATTACTATAAAGGCGGTTATTATCTTTGTTCAAAATGTTACAATGATCCTAAAGCACATAAGGAAATAAAAATTTCTAGAAAAACTGAGTTGAAAAAGAACTTACTTACAATTTTAGTTATGTCAATTGGATTTAGTCTTACAATCGCCATTTGGTATTTCAGTAACGGCCAATATATCATGTATGGATTAATACCAACTATTTTAGCGTTACTTGCATGTGCATTTATCAAAGAAGGAATAAAAGGTGGATTAGGCTGTTCAGCAACATTAGTAATAGCTGTTGTTGCATACTTTTATTTTTTTCATGAAGACAATTCAAATACACCTCAAGATAATCCAAGCCCAAATGAAATTTCTAAAACAGTTAAACAATCTGCGTACCTTAATGGGATAAGCGATATTTCTAACAATAGCGAATTAGGAAACTTCTATTTTGCCATTGCAAATAATTTTTACCACAATGATATGGGACTGAAAGGAACACCAGAACAAATTGCCGCAGGCAATAAATTAATGGTTCGTGTCTATGATTTCTTAGGAACTTCTGCTAAAAAAGAACAAATGTTGAATGTTGACAGCATGAAATTTTTCATAAAGAATTACACACAAGTATCCGAATTTCGTAGGAAAAAAGCACTTGAAGAATTACAACTTGGCATAAATAAAATTGAATCAATAAATAAATAGAATTGATTTAAATTTCAAAAAATGACATTTCCAATGCTGTAGATTATGAAAAAACTACTCTTTCTCATTCTCGTTTTTTCAATCGCCGCAATCGCAGTTGTGACAGACAAAACGGTTGATCGAAAATTCTTGCAAATCTATTTGCGCTCTGGCAACTGGAATACCGGAGATCGTTATTCCACTATTCCTGTCATCGTAAACGGAAAGAAAACTTGTCCGTATGTGGGAAGTATTTTTGCAGAGCCATACGATGAATTTAACTGTCCAGATGTGACCATATACCATCTTGTTCATGTGAAAAGTGCGGAAAATGGACTGACATGCTACTACGATTATACCGTAGGCGGAGATTACATGTTTGTATTGAGTAATCAAAAGAACTGCCCAGACATTCTCGCAGCATACGACGGAATGAAGTTTTTCAAAGGCGTGTATTTTGATTCCGTTGATGATTACAGGCTTTATTATAGAGACACTTTGTTAACACAGACCTTCGAGGGTGACTTTACGAAATACCCAAAAGTGCAAGAACAAATCCGCTATAGACGCATCCACATGAGCAAAGACATAAAGAAAAGAGAAGTCATAAAATTTGGGAACTAATTTAAGTTCCTTACTTCTTCTCTTCCGGTTCCTTACGTTCCGTAGCCTTCCATGGCGTTAGGCCCACCACGTTATCGACCGGGAGCGAGAATGCAATCCCCTGCCCCATCGTATCGAGGCCAGCCTTTTCGTAAAGCGCGTGCAACACGGCATCCTTCACGTTTAGCGGCACAAGAATCATCACCACTTCTTTTTCGGGCTGGATTGCAATATGGAAGAACGATTCAGCTTCCTTGTTTGCAGTTCCACGAGCGTTCAACACCGTTCCGCCACGTGCACCGGCATCTTTCGCCGCATCCATCACAGTGTCGGAGAATCCGTTGTTCACAATACAAATAATGAGTTCGTGACTATTCGCAGCCATGATTATCCTCCCCTCACCTGAGAACGGTTATCGCTCAAAAAATTAAATACGGACTTGCCTATCACACTTGCCATCGGAATCGTGTAGGCAATGCCTTTTCCATTCACGATTGTCTTGAACTTTTCTTCAAGGCATTCCAAGACGGCAGGCACGTGGTCTTCACCGATGATGCTCACGATTACGGCACGTTCAGGGTCTGCAAGCCCAAGCGCCGTCATGATTTCACGCGGAGCGGTTCCGTGCCCGTACAGAACAAACTGCACATTCGCACCGAATGACTGGATATAGTCCATGTAGAAGTCGGCTTTCGAACGCATCACCGTTGTCACGAGAATTTTCAAGCGATTCATCGAGACCTTGGAATGTACTTTTTTACGCACACCCAATTTTTTCGTCAATTTCATTGCTGTATCAATCATCGCCGCCTCTACACAAAGTCAATAATTTGTTCGTCATCCGCATCCTGCAAGCGACGCATCATCATCCTATTACGCAAAAGCTTTGCAGCAATAGCCTTGAAGCCAAGAACCTGAATGGTAATAAGCGGAGTCATCGCGACCATCGCCACGATGCCAAAAGCGTAATTCAAAATCGAATTGCCTCCGTCGTGAATTACGGAGCATGCACCTATTGCCAAAGGCAAGATAAAACTCGAAGTCAAAGGACCGCTTGCCACGCCACCAGAGTCGAAAGCGATTGCCGTATAAAGTTTCGGCACAAAGAACGAAAGCCCAAGCGAAATAAAGTACCCCGGCAACAGATAGTAAATAATCGGGAACCCAATAATGATGCGAAGCATCGATAGTCCTATCGAGATGCCGACGCCCACCGAAAGCGCAATGAGCATGGAACGCTTCGTCACAAGGCCGCCGGTCACTTCTTCGACCTGCTTGTTAAGCACGTGTACCGCAGGTTCTGCAAGCACCACCACCATGCCAATGATAAAGCCAGCCATCACAAGCGCATGCGGGCGCGTCGCCAATTCGCGGCCAATTTCAAACCCGATGGGCATGAACCCAACAATCACCGCCGTGAGGAAAATCACAAGTCCGGCAAATGTATAGAAAATGCCAAAACCAATCTGCACAAGTTTTACTTTCGGAAGCTTGAGCACCGTAAATTGCAAGGCGCAAAAGAACACGACAATCAATGCAAGTGCAATCAGGACCTCTTTTGCGACTTCAATCACGGTCGGCAAAAAATGCTCGCCAAGGCTCGCGTCCACAGAATACGCCGCCATCGAAAGTTCGTAAGTCAAATCGCCCTTCGAAAACACGACCAGCCCCATCAGCGCAAGAATCGGCCCCACGGAGCAAAGCGCAATCAAACCGAAGCTGTTTTCCGAGGCATGCTTACCGCCAATCGAGCCTGCGACACCCACGCCAAGAGCCATGATAAACGGCACCGTAATCGGCCCCGTCGTGACGCCGCCCGAATCAAACGCAAGCGGCACGAACGCGTCCCGCCCGACAGACACCATGAGCATCCCGAGCATGAACAGCACCATGTAAAAGAAGATGATAATCAAGGAAAGATCTTTCTTGAACACGATTTTCAAAATCGCAAGTACCAAAAAGATGCCGACGCCAACGCCAATTGTCGAAATCAACAGCAACGGCTGCACCGCATTTTTGACCTGTTCTGCAAGCACGGACAAATCAGGTTCCGCCACCGTAATGAGCATGCCCATCACAAAGCACACCGAAACGAGCAGCAAAAGTCTGCGCGACTTGGTAAGCCCGGCACCCACAAACGTCCCCATCGGCGTCATGGCGAGGTCCGCCCCCAAGTTAAAAAGACCTATACCCAATATCAAGAAAATCGCACTGACAGAAAAGACGGCCAATTCTTTCAACGAAAAAGTAACAAGCGGAGTATAAGAAACCAGCAACACGATAAGTGTGATGGGCAAGACAGAGGAAAACGCCTCTTTCAATTTCTCAAACAGAATTTTTTGCATCGCCGTATAATATAATTAAATGGTTCCGAGTTACTAGTTCATAGTTACTAGTTACTAGATATTAGTCATTGGTTATTGGAAACGCTCAAAAAAAATTTTTGCAACCATGCAACCTACCATCCACCCCACGCATCAAAAATAACGAAATGGACGAGAAAGTCATCATAAAGAAAATTCAACAAGGAAGCCGTGAAGCACTTGGCATGCTGTGGAAGTCCCACAGTACAAACGTACTGAACCTTGCGTTCAGAATGCTCAAGAACCGCGACGAAGCCGAAGACGTACTGATGGACATTTTCGTTTCCGTTCCCGGTAAGATCAAGAACTTCCGCGGTGAAAGCGCTCTCAACACCTGGCTGTTTCGCCTTACCGTCAATGAATGTCTCATGAGGCTGCGTTCCTCAAAAAGGCACGCAGAACTCGAAGAAGGTCACATCGATCTTCTGATGACATCAGCCATCGGGAGCAAGCACGAGGAACAAATAGATTACGACCCGGAACTTTTAGAATTTGGATTGTCGAAACTCCCTGCCGAAACACGGAGCATGCTGTGGCTAAAGGACGCCGAAGAACTCAGCGTCAAGGACTTATCCGAAATCTACAACATGCCCGAAGGGACCATCAAGGCAAGACTCAGTCGAGCAAGGACCGTTGTCAAGAACTATTTACAGGAGAACTTGAACTATGCGTAATAAAATCGATTTCTCAAGACTCGAAAGAATCCAGCCCAGGGAGAATTCCTGGG
This sequence comes from Fibrobacter sp., assembly GCA_017965445.1. Classification (GTDB taxonomy): domain Bacteria; phylum Fibrobacterota; class Fibrobacteria; order Fibrobacterales; family Fibrobacteraceae; genus Fibrobacter. The sequence continues at coordinate 15,213 of JAGCPZ010000062.1, forward strand.
AAACGGTCTGCGCAAGACTCGATTCTTCTAAAAAGAATAAATTCATCAATTTCATACAAATGCGGACTAGGTACGCACTTGCCGCGAGCTTTATCGCAATTGCATTCATCACCGCATTCACGGTCATCAGCCGCATGGACGAAGAAACGCTTCTCGTCCAGAGTGTCGCAAGCGATGAACTCGTCTCGTGGTACAACGACCTCGGCGAAACGAGCGACGACGAACTTGAAAATTTAGACACCTACAGTTCCATCAGCTATTTATTACAGGAGACAAAATAATGAAAGACTCAACAAAAATCCTTATTGCAAGCATCATTATTTTTGCTTGCTCCATCGGCTTCTTTATCGGAGCCTTCGCATTCAACAATTCCGGCTGTTCGTCATGTGCAAACAAGGCGATTACCTGCTGTTCTAAAAAAGGAACATGCGACTTCAAGGCAGGCGACTGCTGCAAGAAAAAAATGGACTGCTGCAAAAAGAAGATGGATTGCTGCAAGCGTCACCATGAAGAATTCCGCGGAGACAAGTTCCATCATGGTCCGCACATGAGACCTCCCATGGACGGCAAGCACTTTAAAGAAGGCAAGCCGTTCAAAGATGGCAATGAACCCAAGCCGTTCGAAAAGAAGTTCAACGCTATCAAGGATATGGCATTCATGGATTCCGTGCTGCAGGTTTCCCACGAACAGAAGGAAGCGCTGGAAAAGCAACGCCGTTCGGTGGACTCCACGTTCAAGGTTCTTCGCAAGCAAAAGAAGGAAGCCGAAAAGGCCCTCCGCGACGCTCTCGACAATAACGACGAAACAAAAATCACAGCCGCCAAGAAAGATATCCTCAAGGCTCAAGAAGCATTACTGAACCTCAGAGTTGACGGAGTCAAGGGCTTGAACAAGATTCTCACCAAGGAACAACAAGAAAAGTTCAAGTTCATGCAGTTCGAGCGTATGAAAAAAATGCAGGACAAAATGCCCCCCCCGCCACCTCGCGACTAAGATTTTAAAACGCAACAAAAATGATTTTCATGATTCCTTGAATAATAAGCCTCCGGTCTTTTGGCCGAAGGCTTTCTGTTTTTACATATAGTAATGTCATTCCCGCCACCGAGCGGGCGGACAGCACTTAGCAACTTGTTGCCTTAGTGCGCATGGCCACCTTTAGGTGGGAATCTCCCCATCAGGAATCCACATCTTCCCACATGTTTTCGTCGCGGTTGTCTTCCAGATGGCGTTCTGCGGTTTCTGCAATTTTTGCATTGTGGCCACGCAACGCCGCAAACGGGCTGAAGATTTTCGCCCGGTTGGCAATAGACATCCGCGGATGCTTCATCAAAAAGTTCCAGTCATCCCGCGGATACGGCAAATCAATTATGTCTTTATAATCATCGATCATGCCTTATGTCCTCCGATTTGTTCGTTGCGCTCACGCGTGGTGGCACCCTCCTGCATGTCCATGCCCTTGAAAATTGCATTTTTGCCGAAGCGCTTCTTGATGGCGATTTGCGCCTGCATCATTTTCTTTTCACGTTCAATCTTCTTCACGTCCGTGAACAAGTCGTAGCTTTCGTTCGCGGCATGCAGCACGTTGTTCGCGGTTAAATTCAAGCGTTTCACCGTAAGCGACGGGTTCATGATGCGGTCAGCCAGTTTCATCACCGCCTCGGCAATCGTCGAAGCGGACGACGTATAATTCAAAAGCGGAGCCGTCCCGTGCGCAGGTTTCGGAATCGTGCGACCGTAGCCATCGACAACCGTCTCTCCATGATAAATTCCTTTATCCACATTTTCGCGGTCATAGCCCACATGGAGCGTGAGGCCGTTCGTCACGAGACCTTTTTCCACAAGATCTAGTGCAAGCGTTTCTACCATTTCGCGGATGACGATTTTCGCCTTGTCGCAGTCGTACGCACAACTTAAAACCTGCCCGCCGCCGATGCTGTGCGTTTTGGATTTGTACCGTTTGATTTCAGCAATACCACACGGTTCATAGCCCCATGCATGGTCAATTAGAATTTCTGCATTCACGCCGAACATCTTGTAAAGCGCATCGGGATTCTTGACGCTCGCCCGAGCAAGGTCTCCCATCGTGAAAATTCCACGACCGTTATTCAAATAGCAATGAGCCAAACGTTCCGCAATGCCGCGCCCCAGTTGCCAAAAACTCGTGATAGGCCGGTGACCCCAAAGTTCCTTGCGGTACGTCATTTCGTCAAGTTCCGCAATGCGCACGCCGTCTGCATCTGGCGCCACATGTTTCGCCATTACGTCCATCGCAATTTTACAAAGGTAAAGGTTCGTCCCGATTCCCGCCGTCGCCGTAATGCCTGTCGTTTCGAGTACGTCGCGAATCATTTCCTTCGCCAGTTCCCTTGCCGATTTCTTATACAACGAAAGATAATGTGTCAAGTCGATAAAGCATTCGTCGATAGAATAAACGTGAATATCTTCTTCACTCACGTATTTCAGATAAACTTTATAGATGCGGGTCGAATACTCCACATACTTCGCCATCTGCGGCTTTGCTATCAGGAACTCGACCTTTTCGCCCGTGCGCCGTTCCACCTCGCGCACCTTCTGATTTACCTCGAACAAGCGCGCACGTCCGGGAATGCCATACGCTTTGAGGTTTGGAGTCACGGCAAGACAAATCGTCTTTTCCGTACGGCTCGCATCCGCAACCACAAGATTCGTCGTCAGCGGGTCAAGCCCGCGAAGCACACACTCCACAGACGCAAAAAACGACTTCAAGTCAATCGCAACATAAGTACGTGTTTCGCGAGGCAGTCTCATAAAATGAAATATAGAACATTACTGCACTAAAAAGCACATCAAGCAAGGCTTGCTTGGCTGATAACCGTTTAGCGGAAAGAGCTGGATTTCGTCAAAGATGATGACCATACGCCTTTCTTTGGCTAAACGCGTGTTTTGATAAAATTTCAACGTTTTCTAGGAAACTTGACTACTTGTGACTTTAGTTAAATTACCTTATTACTTTGATGAGACTTCCTATTTGGGGATCTGTGAAGGTCTTTTTTTGAACGGGGACTTCTTCAGTTTTTACGGATCCAAACATTTTATCGAGTCCTGATAAGGCTCCTGGAACGGATTGTCTGATTATTTTGCGAGGCTCACTTTCCACCATGTTACTTTCTACAGTGGCGATTCTATCTTGGATGTGGGAGATGACTCCGGTTCCTTTTACGATTTCCAAAGCGCCTAAGTCGTCGCCCGTATCCGGGTCAATGATATGGGGGTCGATGTCGTAAATCATAACGACGGTTCCTTTTCGGAGGCCATCAGCAAGGCCTGCATTTATTACAATGGTAAAAGAATCTATTATTTGCGCAACCTTAATTATTTTCATGAAAAAATCCACATTTTTTAGGCTTGATGTAAATGTTGTCTTGACGATTTTGATAGGCTGGAGCGACTGTAATAAAAACATTATGCATGGGTTCTTGTTTCATTCAGTTTCTGTCTATTACTTATTTAATTTAGTAAAAATATTTATGGTAGTCCACTGAAAAAATTCATTTATTAGTCTAAATGATTCTTTTTTTAAGAGAAACTAAATTTCCTAATAAATGATTGTTTGTACTGAGGATAAATTCTAACAAGCCGAGGCACAGAAGATGATTAAAGGACTTGGCTACTGCAGAATAAATATGGATTCAAGCCCTTACCGATACTTCTGTTCCGGGTGAATTTTGTAATAAATATTCTTCTGGGCGTACATCTGTTCATCTGCAAGGCGCATTGCTGTACGGATATCGCTTTCACCATAACATACGCCAATCGACAAGCGAACGTCTTCCGTCATTTTCGACAAGAAATCAACCTTGTCAACACGGCGCTGGACCTCGTCCTTGGCTATTTCGGATACGAGCACCATGAATTCGTCACCGCCAGCGCGATACACTTCGCCATCATGGAAAACGCTTTCCAAAATCGATGCCGCTTTACGTAACATCTTGTCGCCGGCGACATGGCCGCGTTCATCGTTCATGCGCTTTAGTCCGTTCAAATCCGCAAAGAGCACGGCCTGCGGCATTGCGTCCTGGCCTTCGACAATCTGGTCAACGCGATTGTTCATCACGTTTCTGTTCTTGATTCCTGTTAGAGAATCAATCGTGCTCATAACTTCTAGTTTATTCAAAAGTCTGTAACTTGCGATTTCAGATGCGATAAAGAACGTCGTCAGTTCAAGCGTTTCCTTTATCTTCAACACATTTTCGATATTGAAATTAAGCGACCACATGTAGCCGAGCAATTTCCCGCCGTAACGGAGCGGGAACAAGACGACCGATTTCACACCCGCATAATCAAGCGAAGCGCGCCAAACTGGATTCTGTTCGCGAAGCTTGTCCATGTCGCGTTCATCTTTCAGAATGATACATGTGCTGCCCGCCAAGGTATCCGGCCATGTTTTCATGATAGCGTAGAAGCCTTCAATATAGCGGCTCATCGGGTACAAGCTCGTTCCTTTACGTAAAGATTCAGCCAAAATGGAGCAGCTGCATTTTTCGTCGTCGCACAACAAGATACAGCAATCATCGGAATCACAAATCGAACGGATGTCTTCGACGACTTCCTTGAATGCTTGTTTGATATCGCTCGAACCGCGCAACTTGATGCAGGCCTTCAAGACATCGGAAGCAATCTCCGCAGAAATATCCGCCATCGCCGAAGAATCCGCCTTGGGCGTCACGTCGTAGCAATAGAGGCAATAGCCGACATTCTCGCAATCGGAATCCAGCGGAATAAGGAACATGTTGAGCCAGAGTCCCATCATGTAAAGATCGACGTAGGCATGGAGCGGTTTGCCATCGCGTATGCAGTGGAAGCAGTGTTCCTCGAAATTCTGGTTCTTGGGGAAGCACATTTCGTACGGGAAATTCGGCACGAATGGATGATTCAACGCGGCCATGTCATCGCAATGGGCTTTATTACCCGCCACGACTCGAATATTTCCGTAACTCCCATCCGGAAAAAATTCGACGGAAACGATGCATGCCTTTGCTTTATAATGTTGCAGCAGTTGATTAAATTCCATTTATTCATTCCCCCCTACATTTTTTTCTGATAACTATAATATAAACCTTTTTTGCAACAAAATTTTAGCCATCATTCTATGGAGCCCGTTAAACGGGCAAAAAAATGTGCAATAGGCTTTTGGTTATGACTTACCAGTCGCGGGCGGGGCGGGCTTGGCCGCGGACGGGTTTCCACGGTTTGCGTTCGCCGTTCTGTTCGTCAAAGTCCTTGAGGAGCTGGGCGGCTTCTTCGGGGCTCAACTCGCCAGGCTGAAGCGGCTGTTGCTGCTCTTCTTGGTCAGATCCGTTGCTATCGCTGGAACCAGTTTCAGGCTGCTGTTCAGGCCGTTGTTGCTGACCACCACCATTGCTGTCGGAACTCTGGGCATTGCTGCTACTCGACTGGCCCTGATTTCCTTGGTTCTGTTGGTCCTGATTTTGGTCTTCGCCAGAACTGGATGAACTTTGGTCGTTATTCTGATTTTGGTTCTGGTCCTGGTTCTGCTGATTTTGCTGATCCTTATTCTGGTCCTGATTATTCTTGTCCTGATTTTGATCCTGGTTCTGGTTTTGATCGTTCTGATTCTGGTCGTTATTATCTTGATTCTTGTCGTTCTTCTTGTTTTCGTTCTTCTGCTCGTCCTTCGCTTCCTTGATGCGGTCGAGGAGCATCTGCAACTTCTGATCGTTCGGATACTGCTGCAAGCCTTCGTTGCAGGTTATTTCCGCCGACGGCAAACGATTCTCGATATACTGGAAAGCGGCATCGGCATAGTAAGCGCTTGCGGACTTTGGAGCAGCAAACGCTGCGGCTGCGAGGAAAAAGATTGCTATCAAAACGAGAGGCGAGAGGGATTGCTTCGGCTTCGCCTCGCAATGACGAGAAGCACTCATAACAGCCCTGGATCCTTCGACTTCGCTCAGGATGACACAATTCTTTCGTCTCTCATCTTTCGTCTTTCGTCTAATCAAACGCATCAGATCACCTCCAGGTCGTTGTCGGTATTGCTCGCGTCAATCTTCGTCTTGGGCTTGCGACCCGCCTTGATTTCGATGACGTCGTCGATACGCTGCACATGGCCGCTCAACTGGCCAGCAGTTTCGTCTTCGGCAATCAAGTTTTCGAGCATCGACTTCGCTTCGGCATACTTGCCGTCCTTGCAAAGCTGTAGAACTCGCGCCAAGACCTGTTTCGCATTGTCACTCAGCGGAGGTTGTTTCTGGTTATTGTCCTGATTCTGGTCCTTGTTCTCTTTCTGCTTGTCGAGTTCTTCCTTGAGTTTGCGCTGGACGATTTCGACATTCTTCTTCGCGTTCTCAAAATCGTTGTCCAAGTCAATCGCCTTTTTCAGGTAAGCGATGGACTCACGCCATGCGGCAATGCGTTCGCTGCCCTGACCTTCGGGAGCCTTCTCGCCAATGCGAAAATACGTATCGCCCAAGTTATACGCCGCCCTGGACGCCATTTTCTTGTCGGGCATGCGCATGGCACTTTCGAGTTCCTTCTTGGCCTCTTCGAGATTGCCGAGCCTGTACTGGTCCGTTCCGATATTGTAGAACAACAGCGGGTTTGCAGGCTCTGATTCACGTACCTTCATGTACGTTTCTAAAGCGCCTTTGTAATCGCCATTGGCATACATCTTGTTGCCATCGTTAATGGGGCGCCCCAAGAACGAAAATAAATAACACAAAAGAAGCATCACAACCAATGCAGCAGCCAACAGCAATCGTGGCAAATATCGCACCATAAAACTTAGAATTCGCTTCATTTTACGCCTTCATATAATAGCCATTAGTCAACAGTTGTTAGCCAATGGTCGTTGGCCATTGGTCAATAGCATTCCACTATCTATTTTCTACGGCTAGAATATACAAAAAGAACAGGCAAAAAAGCAAAGTTTTGAACGAAGAATGGGCTTCTGCAAACGCAAAAAGCCCATTCATATTTTAAAAACTACTTCAACATTCTAAAATCAGTTACACTTCTGGATAGATTGCAACAATCCGTTTTTTCATATTAATGTTTTCCTTTGAGTTGAAGCTTTGGTTGTTTATTTTTGCGGATGACGATATTCGAAGAACCTTTAGAAACAGGGGTTCCATTCACTTTGTAAAGTTGCTCTAATTCATTCTGCTTTTTTAAGCCACGAATCATAGGCTGTAATGAAGATCCGCCACTTTCCGGACAATCTTCAATTCGATTCAACTTCATCGGATCAGGAAGAGAATCAAAATTTAACGAACCATCATTACGATAAATACATCCAATTTGATAGTAACAGACTGCATTAACTATTCCACAAAGAGTTGCAATCGAATTTTCTGTCTGGTACAGAACATAATAATAAAAATGTGACGAATCTTTCTGAATATCAATATCCAATTCTAATGGATTAGAGCTATCAATTCTATATTGTACATGCGATGAATCAAATTCCAACTTCTTAAATTTTTCCAATGAGAGCGCATTTCCCTTTTTCAATTCAAAATTCAATGAATCACTATCAGCAGAATTTACAAGAATCCATATATTATCTTTTGTATTATGTTCAATATTTTTCCCGATGGTCAGTCTTGTATAATAAGGAGAAATATTTTCCACACTATTCCAATTTCCTTCTACAAACAGATAGATTCCATCAATAGAATCTTTCGGTTGTGGATTAGCATTTCCAGCATAATAATCCACCAAGTTTACAATATCATAATATCCCCCCCACAGATTCGTGGCATTAATCCGCATATTCGACGAAATTGACTCATCATTCTCCAAGGAGAAAGCCCAATTGGTCAAAACCAAAAACAGAATAAAAACGAAATTCTTAGATTTTTTCATTTATTACTCCTTTTTCTTATATGGTGGAAACAAGACCTGCAACACCCCATAAGGAACATGTTCCACGTTAGTTATGGAGTATCCCCATCCCTGACTGTCATCGTCATCACTATCTAATATAATCTTTAAAAATCTCGTATTGACAATTATGCGTCTGTTTGCCAAGGAATTTCCAGTGAAATCTCCAATCAACTGATTCCATTCGTTATATAAATAGATGTGATCACCTGCGCCAAGGAATGTTTCTGGTCCGAAGGTCACGTAGTGCTCCAAATAGCCTTCACCAAGATCCATGAATTCCCCCATTCTTACATTTGGCACATAAGGATGTCTTCCGTCATACAGCATGTCAATCAATTCAAAATCGCTTACAACGGACGCCAACTGAGCCTTGCCATCAGAGCTATTACCAGCTTTCACATCATGTCCCTTTGCAACAACATGCCATACGCCCGGCTCAGGATTATCCACATCCACAACTTCTACATAAATCATTTATATAGAAGATGCCCGCACAGTGGCGGGCATGACAAGCATCAAAACATAAAAATGTTTTCTACATCAGCATTATGTATAAAACGCTGCTGCTCACAATAAACGCAAAGATTAGAGAATAGCCCACGACCTTCCATTTTACAGAAGAACCTTTCAACGTAACACCTATCGCAACAAACGGACAGAAACTTAAAAGAACCGGCAGAATGTATCTGAAATCATTGCTGCACCCAAACGGATACTTGATTCGCAGAGCCATCAGCGAAGCAATAAAAGCAACCCCCTGCAACAAAAGTATCCAATGGGATAGATTAAGTCGCGTTCTCCAAAAACCGCGAATTGCATACACGATAAGCCCAAGCAAGAAAACGCTCATCAACGTGGCCCAGAAGCGGCCCGCCGGAGTCGAAAGCATTGTCCACTCGCCAAACATCGAACTTTTAAGCATAAAGTTCCAAAAATAGTCACGCCCCATGGAGCTGTCCCAGCCGCTCGTAAACGGCTGCATCAAGAAATTCTGCAAATCAAAATACAGATAGTTGGCAACCTCGTTCGGGACTCTCATCCCCGAATTCAAGGCATTGGCATTTCCGACAAGTTCACCACCCCGCAATTTACGAACTACAAAATGAATAGCAGTGGCAGCAAACAATACCCACGAAACAATCTCAGACTTCGAAAGCGATTGCCAGCGGCGATTCGCAAAAAATCCGCTTACCGCAAAAACGAAAACCATTCCTAGAGAGACAACTCCCGTCGATTTCGTCCACAGAGCAAGGGCTGCCGCAATAATGGACATAACCAAATACTTTCCACGGCAATCCTTGACATAGCAGATTCCCGCCCACACGCATAAAACATGCAAGAAGTAAAACATCTGGTCATTCCCGATGCGGGGGGCAACTAGAATCATCAACGGCCAAAAGATCCAAAGTGCCGCCGATAAAATTAAAGTGGGGCCATCCAGAATTTTTTTCAAGAACAAGAGTCCAAAGAACGCTGTCAGCACTGAAAGCAACAAGCTAAACGCCTGGAGCCCCGTGGTTCCCTGCATCCCAAGAAATTCACCCAAAATATAAGAGGGCACTGCAGAAACGTAATAGACAGGCGGGTGGTAGCACGACCAGCATTCATCGTTACCCGGAATGGAATGGTCGTTTATAACGTATTGAATATATTCAATATGCCCTTCCACATCCATCGAAAATGTTTTATACGGAATGGCTAAATAGAAAAATGAACGGAAAAGTATCCCCAAAAAGAGAAGGATCATCAAGGTTTTGCCCATCCGCAAACGTCGAGCGACAAAAGCAAAGAACAGCGCGAACGAGATTATAGCAAGAGCATGGATTACACGACCGGCAAGAGAATTCATCTTTATAAAGGCCATAAATCCACCGGGACCGCCCCCATTATGCAACGTCACCGAATAATGCGTTTTTCCACCTTGACGATAAGGAGCAAGCACACTATCACCTAGCGTAAATCCCTTTGAATAACTGCAATGGCCATGGACATCCGAAAGATCCATCGTATGTTCGCCGATTTTGATTTTATCCGCACAATCGTCGGGAACTATCATCATATCATAAGAGAAATTGAACGGACTAACCACGTCAAATTCCATATTGAACGGATTATTGACTTCGATATCCCGAAGAAGCGGAATGGAAACCTTCTCCGATATTCCATTCTGCACAAAGCTTACATTCTCAATGGAAATTTTGCTTATAATCCCCAAAGCAAAGAAGATGATAAAACAAGCAACAGCAATAAATTCAGGTGTCTTGATGTATTTCATAATTGATTTTTTCCAATATTAAATTGCGCGAATTCATTCACCGTAATTTGATATAACCATTCAACCAGTCGGTATGGTCACAGTTATTGGGACCGTCCGGATCCGTTTCAAGTTCCAGCAACGTTGCTCCTTGTAACGGAACCTGAGTAAAGAAGGCTGAATCTACGCCGCGCACTAATGGACTGCGCCAAACTTCCTTACCGTCAACCCTTATAATAAATATGGCACTACCATGATCATAACATTCGTCATCAATTCCAGCGCCAATAAACAAGGTATCTGCGTTTTCCGGAAGATCATAGACAAATTTCGACGGGGCATGCGTTCCCAAACCATTTTTATAGACCCGTTTCCCTACAATCAGCATGTGCGAATCTACAGACCGGTTTGTCTTCGGCGTGCCGTAACCCTGTTCTGACTGGCGCACACTCAAATTTTCTAGAAGGACGATGTTTTCACCTTTCGGAGCGACAATCGGCCTATTACGGTAAGCGATGTAGCCACCTTCTATCAAAAGAATTACAGATAAAAGCGCATAAGGGGCCCACGCCGGGAATGGAACTTTTTTGATTCTGTACAATACCTTATTTACCTTTTTTGGCATTGCAATAACTAAAAGCGAAGCGACCAGCGCAATACAACCCACCATCGAAACGGTATTCCACACATCGTTACCACGGAACGGATTAATCAGGTTCACATTCAACGTAGCAACAAGCGTAATCAAAAAGCACGGGACTCCTCCTCGACGCATATCCCACACAAGCCAACAAATCGCCATGGGCACAGCGTAAAGCAAATAACGTTCATGCATCCCCGGCAACAGCACGAAAAACGCAAGACCGTTCAATGTACAAAGAGCGAAAGCGGTCCGAGTGTTCTTGCACAAAATCGACTTTATCAGGACAAAAACCGAAACAATAACGAAAAGGATTTTTCCAAGAATAGCGGGCTTTAGCAAAAAGCCAAGGCCATCTGCGCTCGCGCCCCAAATCGGCACGTTGTCCGGAGCAGCGTTTCCCACAAGCAGAACCCACAAATTAGTGGCATTCATAGTCGCATACGGATACTGGCTCGTCGTCTGCACATACGCTCTCGAAAGCATGGGCAAGAGGTTCCCGCCAATGGCGAACGGGAGCAAAACAACCGCGGCACCAACAACAGCAAGCGGAAGCCCCTTCCAAGACGTTCTCCAGTGGCGGACAAAGAGTCCACCGAAAACAGGCAAGAACGCTATCATCTGGAACTTTGCAAGAAGCGCAAGCAAGTACAGCATCGACGCGAGGAATATATAACGCGGACGGCTAATGCAATAAATAGCAAGAACAGCAAGCACAACTGGCAATAAATCCACTTGTCCCCATACAGGGCCGTTAATCAGAATCGCCGGATTCAAAGCGACAAAGGCAATCAGCAGATGTTTTTTCCAATCCGGGTAATTAAACTTTTCCGTAATACGGCAAAGAAAATCCACAAAGAACAAATGCGAGAAGAATACCGGCCACAGGCAAAGGAACTTCAAGAAAAAAGTTTTATCGACTGCAAAATCCAAAACAGCATGGATTTGCGCGACAACCCAAAGCCAAAAAACATATAGCGGCGGGTAATTTCCCTTGAAGCCGCCAAAGCCGCCATCCATTAGCTGTTGGACCCAGCCCACCCAAAAGCTCTGATCGCCATCGTAAGGAGTACTTGCAGTACAGACAACATTTGCGAGCAAGCAAATTGTGCCCCAAAGAATAAACAGTTTCAAGTTGTTTCGGTACTTGTACATAAACATGTTATAAACTCAACAATAAAATGGAACTGCAAACAGCAAATAGCAAAACGACACTCCAGCCACAAACTTTAAGTATTCTCGACGAACCATCCCCGCAGAAACCCAAGGCCGCCCACGGCAGGCAACTCAAAAGGACGGGCACAATGTAGCGGAAGTCGTTGCTGCAAGAGAACGGGTATTTCAGGCGGAGCGTAATCATCGCGGCAAAGAAAAGGAACGCCTGAGCCGCGAGTACTACTTGAACCTTATCCCAGCGAGATTTCCAGAATCCGCGAATGCCAAATCCCAGGAGAGCCACAAAGCAAGCGCTGATGATGGAGGCAAGCCAAAAGCCCTTAGGCGTTGATAACAAATGAAATTCACCGAAGAGCGAAGTCTTTGCGAGGTAATTCCAGAAGAACTGACGGCCCTGATTATCGTGCCACGGGTCTGTATAAGGTTGCGTCAAGAACGTCTTGAAATCGAAAAACAGGAAGTTCCCCGGATCATTGCGGACAAGTACGGTGTTGTCGTTACCACTTGCGTTTCCAACAATATCTTGGGTCAAGGCAACGCATGCCACCGAAATCGCGGCAGCAACAAAAAGGCCTACCCCGACGCGTTCCGAGCGGCTCCAACTGCGCGGATTGCGGAAAAGCTGAAGCAATGCCGTAAGCCCGAGAATGCCAAAGGTGACGACCGCCGTCGATTTTGTCCAGTAGGCAATAAACGATGCCACGACTGCGACAATGAAATACTTCCCGAAATTCGTGCGGATGTACTTAAAGCAGCCCCACAACGCAATTGCGTGCATTGCATAAAAGAGGATATCGTTCCCGAGCCGCGGAGAGGCCAAAATAAAGCTCGGCCAGACGCTCCACAAAAGCGCTGCAGCAAAGAGAGGTGCTCCACTCAACACATTTTTAAGGCATGCAAGGCCAAAGCCGAGCGCGACAAGCGAAATGAGGAAATCAAACCACTTGACAGCATTCTGCGGTGCGCAATGCACGAGATTCGACATTTTCCACACACCAGCGCTCAGCACAAAATAAACAGGTGGATGGTAGCAGGTCCAACATTCATTCGATGCAGGAATGCGATTTTCTTCTGCAATAATCTTCATGTAATGCACGTGACCGCCTACATCATGACCACGCTGGTCATAGAAAGTTTCGCTGGTGTAGCCAATGCGCAAAAGAAGCCCTATAAAGAAAACGAGAACCAAACTACGTTTTAGCTTAAAACGGGCCCCAATCGAAAAGGTAAACGCACCAAGCAACAAGAAGAACAGGACGGAAAACGCGACTAGCCAAAAACCGCCACCATTGATTACCGCCGTAATACCGCCTGGTCCACCGCCATTCCTGAGCGACATCCGAATATGAAAATTCGAAATATCCTTGCCCAAGTTCTTTACGATTTCGGCCTTGCTAAGGATAAAGCCTTGGTTCCAGCTACAGTAACCCGGATATTGTTCAAACGGAAACTTGACATCATTGACAACAAGTTCAGTAACGCAATCATCTGGATGGATTTTCAAGAAAAAGTCGCTTGCGAAACCGGCGGCAACATCCATGTCAATGCTGAAGTTTTCGCCCGAAGCCATCGGAACGCTCACCGGCAAAATTGTCGCAGAATCAGTCCCTTGCCTATGCAAGACGACGTTCTTTATTTCCGGGTTGAACGCATACGAAAGGATGACAAAAAGGGCCATCCCCAGAATCAAAGGAAGTTCCCGCCTAACGAATTTACGCATTACTTTTTACCTTCGTGGTATTCCTCTTCGCTGTTCACGCTCCAGAGCGCGGTTTTGTCCGTCGAGTTTTCGCGGATGCACTTCACGACTTCCATGGCGGCGAGCATGCTGTGGTCCATGTTGTTGTACTTATGCATGCCATTGCGCCCCATGAGGAACATATTATCAATCGGATCGAGGTAACTGCGGACCTTATCAAATTCGCCGTAAGTACCGAAGTAGGCAGGGTAAGCCTTCTTGATATGGAACACCACGGCGTCGCGGACAGATTCAGGCCTTGCCACGTCAATCTTGTCGAGTTCCGCAATCGCAAACTTGATGAAGTCATCATCAGGCATGCGCCACATTTCGTCGCCTTCGGTAGCAAAGTATTCAAGCCCAATCCACACCTTTTCGGGGTCTGCAACAAGGTACGGACTCCAGTTATTGAATATCTGGATACGGCCGAGCTTCACGTCGGATTCCTGAACATAAATCCAGTTGTCGGCCACGAACTTGAGCTTGCTTTCGGGCGTTCCCGGTTTGGCAGGATTCTTGATTTCAAGTTTATCCAAAAGGAGGCCCACAGTAATGAAATCGCGATACACGAGACCGTCGGAAACACGACGCACTTCGGCGGGCACGGGCATCTTTTCGCTATCCATCGCAGCAACGAGTTCCTTGACCGGCATCGTCGAGAGGAAATAGTCGCAAGGGACAGTTTCATAAGCGATGGCACCGTCTTCAGCAAGGTTTTCTACGACAACGCTCAACACGCGCTTGCCCATATCGTCGCGGTTCACGCCCACGACCTTCGCGTTCATGTGAATCTCGCCGCCCATCTCCTGGACCTTCTCGGCAACGGTTTCCCAAAGCTGGCCAGGACCAAACTTCGGATAAAGGAACTGACCGATAAGGCTCGTTTCGGTATCCTTTTGGCGGATATCGGCAGCATTAGCGGAAGCCCCATCGGCAGAAGCGTCCGCCTTTTTCTTGCCCGCAAAAATCTGCTTTACCGCATGCACCACGGTTTTCGTAATCGAAAGGCCCTTGATGCGCTGGCCGCCCCAGTCGGGGCTAATCTTGCTGCACGGTACGCCCCACACTTTTTCGGTGTAATCGCGGAAGAACGTGCGGTAAAGTTCCACGCCAAAGCGGTTAATCATGAAGTCTTCGAGACTATTTTCTTTGCGGGCGGGGAGCAACTGTACCTTGATGTAGCTCAAGCCGATTTTCATCATGCGCCAAAGCCCAAGGTTGCGAATCGTGTCACCGTTCAAGCTGATGGGGTAATTGAACAACTTGCGCAAGAACAAAATGCGAGAAAGGCGGCTACGGCAGAGCATCACGTAATCCGTCTTTTCCGGATCGGGGCCGCCTTCCGTCAGCGGAACCTTGCGCCCGATGGCGATATCGTCCTTGCTAGCCACACCCTGCAGTGGCAAGATTCCCTGCCACCAGTCCATCACCGTATCGCTCTTGCTGAAAAAACGATGGCCGCCAATATCCATGCGGTTGCCTTTGTAACGCGCCGTACGCGAAATCCCGCCAATGACGTTTTCCGCCTCAAAAATCACAGGCTTCACATCTGTTGTTCGCAATAGTTCAAGTGCCGCAGTCAAGCCTGCGGGGCCAGCACCAGCAATTACAGCAATTTTCTTAAATTCTTTTTCGGTAGTCATTCAATCCTTCCTATACCTTTTAATCCTAACAAATTCAAGCCGCTTTCCGTTCCCGGAAAAGCATCATCTTTCGGGCGCCAAAATTCCACATCAGCACTAAGACGGCAGCAAAAATTTTGGACAGCATTTCATTCCATCCAAGTTGCCCGACCATCAAATACATGAGCAGCTGATTAAAACCGACGCCCGCAATCCCGACCACAGCAAAAATGCCGAATTCCGCTGTCTTCTTGTTTTCTAGAACACGTTTGCATTCCGAAAACACCCAGACAATGCTCATGATGTAATTAAGCACAAGCCCAGCTACAAGCCCTACCAAATTCGCGAGCAAGTAATGCCACTCGAACTTGTAAAGGCAAAGCGCAAAAAGCCCAAAATCCACAACAAAAGCAAGCCCGCCCGTTACAAGATAGCGCACAAACTGGCCCATCAAGGAACTGCGAGGCATCTTTCTCCAAAGCCGCCTAACAAATGATTCATTTTGCATGGGATTAATAATAACAATTTTCAACGATAAAAGAGATTTCACAAGCAGAAATGTCGATAATATAGTTCATATGTTGCATATAATACGTAACGTATTTTATGGAATTTATATTGCAAATTACAATAATCAAAAATTTTCTAAATTTGGGAAAAACGATAAACCAACATGAAACCTAAAAGAATCGAATATATTGACGTTGCCAAGTTCCTAGCCATGATTCTAGTCGTGTTCACGCACGGCGTCAAGGAAAGCAACTTTGTAGCCTTTGCCTTTGCATTTCACCTGCCTGTATTCTTTGTTCTGAACGGGATGACGCTAAAAATCGAGGGACAAAAGTTTGGCGACTTTCTCGTAAAAAAGCTCCAGCGCTACATCGTTCCGATGTTCGGACTAGGCATCATTTGCGTTTTATTCGATTTATTTGTCAAATGGCTGCTCAACAACCCAATTCCCGACCATTTCATCATCAAAGGCATAGCAAACGTCATCAACCAAGTGAGGTTGTTCGCTATCTGGTTTTTGCCAGCATTGTTCTTTACGGACATTATCCTCTTCGGATTCCACCGCATGGCCAAAGGCAGACTATGGCTCATGGGCATCTTGTCGCTGTTGCTCTTGGGAATCGGCATTCTTTTCAATCAGTTCCACAACGTTGCATTGGTCTGGAACTTTGACGCGGCGTTTTTCGGCACCGTCTTTACGTACCTGGGATTTGCATTCCACCACCAGAAGCTTTCTGGACTATACAACTTTCTCACAAAGAAACGCATCCGAGCACTCCTTATCGGAAGTGCCTTGATGATTGCCACTTATTTTATCAGTCAATACCATTACGAGATTGAGCATCGCCATCTTGAAATGTTCTCTCGTTACTTTATGCCATATTACATGACACTCCCCAACGCCGTCATTGGTTCACTCGGATTCATTCTCATCTGCCGCGGGATTACGAATCCAGTTTTTGCAAAACCAGTCGAGATGAACCTCGCTCTTTTGGCATTCCATCAAATTCTGGCGTTCCCGCTATTCCGGTCCAAACTTTGTCCTGAATGGTGGGGCAAGGTTCACCACTTGCCGGTAAGCGACCCGCAATACATGCTGTTCAATAGTGCGATGACATTGTTTTCGGTTGCGCTCATTGCTGTTATTTACCTTATCATCAAGTATTCCCCAATAAGCGTCATCGTGAATCAACCGCTAGCGGGGATATACAGACGAGAGAGAGTAAACAGTGATTAGTGGTTAGTGGTTAGGAATGAAAAGTTAAAAATGAAAACGTCATGTTGAGCGAAGCGAAACATCCAGGCTAAAACATAACTGGATCCTTCTTGCTTCGCAATCAGGATGACGTTCCTAATCCCTACCGATAGAACGTTTTCAACAATTTTATCATATCGGCATGGTCGCTTGTGGCCATCATCTCGCGGATGCTATGCATGCTGAGCATGGGTTCGCCGATATCGACCGTCGGGATCCCGAGGTTGGCCGATACCGTCGGGCCAACAGTACTTCCGCAAGGCATGTCGTTACGCGTAATGAACACCTGGAGCGGGATACCCGCCTGTTCGCAAAGCAAACGGAGCTTGGCAGAACTCATCAAATCGCTCGCATAACGCTTTTGAGAATTTGTCTTCAGCACAATGCCTTTGCCCAATAGCGGCGCATGATTCGGTTCATGTTTTTCCATGTGGTTCGGGTGGGCTGCATGAGCCATGTCAATTGATAATGCAAGGGAATCAGCTAATATAGACGAGAGTGGAGTGGCGGGAGACGAGAGAATGGATTCGAGGAAATTACCGGCGGCACCTTCGCGGGTCGTGGAACCGACTTCTTCGTTGTTGAAGAAACAGGCGACAAGGCAATCGTTTTTAGCGGACTCGGCACTCACAATAGCCTCTGCAATCGCATGGCAACTGCTCAAGTTGTCGAGCCTTCCGGAATAAATCCACTCATCGTTAAGCCCGCCGCCATGGGCCGGTTGAGCGTCGAACAGCTGTACATCGAAATCCACCAGACGCGCCCCATCGGGGAGTTCCTTTTCAAGCGCATTCACAAACAAATTCTTATTTCCGTCCTGAGCGGCACCGCACCACAAAGCGTTGAAGTCCACCTGCGGATTCACCTTGAGTCCGTCCTGGTTCACGTTCCTGTTCAAGTGAACTGCCAACTGCGGAATCCTGAAAAGTTTCGCGCCACGGAACAGTTTTGTCTTGAGCGTCGCAGAATCCGCCGCATCCACATACGCAAGCATCCCCGCATAGCCAAGGTCGCGGTCGAGCCAGCTCGTATAAAGCGGCGAACCATAAACCTCCGTGTGGAGCGTACAGACGCCCGCATTCATTCCATCCGGATTCGGTGAAACCTTAAGCGCCGGGAAATCCGTATGCGCAAGCGCAATCCTAAACCGCGACGAATCATTCCACTGTTTGGGGGTGCGGAACGCAATAATCGATGCCCCGCGACAAACAAAATACGCTTTGCCGGCTTCTAGCCCCATCCCAATTTCAAAATTCGTAAAAGAGTTCGCTTCAAACTGAGATTTAAGACAATCCACCGTATGATACGGAGTCACAGCAGCATTTAAAAAATCAAAAAAATCCATATTTCCTCATAAATTTTCTTTTTATTGCAATTTGATAATATAATCTATTTATATTTTTTCGCAAACAATGGCTTTTCGAAAGATTAAACAGATTAACTGGATGGAAATGTCCGGCCTCCTGGTCGGCGTAGTGAGTACTGTTGCCGTCATGATTTTTTCGCTGGTGCTTTACCACTACCTTTTTGACACGGGTGTCATCAAAGCCCAGGAGTACAAGCTCTACAGTAACTTTGAAAAAGCTTTAGGCCTTAGACCGGGTACCCGCGTACAGATTAGCGGTGTCGATGTCGGACAAATTTCGGACATGCAAATCAAGCCCGATGGCAATGGCGTGCTCATGGAGTTTTCCATCCGCCAAGAATTCCAGCCGATGATTACCGATAGCGCTATTGTGTATGCCATCCGCGACCAGAACATGATTTCGGCCCGTGTTATCAATATTGACATCAAGAAAGGCAAAGGCCGTGTGCTAAGCGACGGAGAATCTCTCCCGGCAGGCAAGGCCCAGGATATCGAAACAATCCTCGAAACCACAAACGAACTTTTAGGCCGCGTAAGCCACCTCGTCGATGCCGCCGACGAACTTGTCGCCATGGCGTTGGACACCGGAACGACGGTGGGTGCATTGTTCGGTTCACGCGCACTTTACGACAACATCGACAGACAAATCAACAGATTTAACGATATCACCCTACTCAGCAAAAGCGTTCTTTCCAAGACATCGGTCCTGCTAGACACGATGAACAGCGGAGTTCCGTCGCTCCTCAACCGGAGCAACGAGGTGACAATCACTATGGGCAATTTGCTCAACGAATTCAAGACATTGCCGAACCAAGTTACGAACATCCTGAATTCCATGGACACGACGGTCGGCCGCATGGACAATCTCGTCACCAATTTCAGTTCGGTCACAAACGGTTTGCAGGACTTCATGAATACGACGGAAAACACCTTGCAAAACGCGGATGACTTAATGACCGGCATGTCCAAGATGTGGCTCCTCAGAAGCAACGTTCCGAAGCACGATTCCGTACCGTTTATCGGGGAGACGCTATGGTAATGCGCAGATCTATAAAAATGGCTCTTTGCATGGCGCTTAGCGCATCTGCAGTATTTGCCTCGGAATCGGGGATGCTCGCTTCGCGTGCGCAGAAGTCCATAAATGCCGGGAAATTCGCCAAGGGGTATTCGCAGCTGGAACGCGCCTTGGTCGCCAGCCGCAAAGAAGCGGACAGACGTTCCGAAGCCCGCATTTTCATTGCGATGGGGCAAGTCCGCACGAAGAGCCTCGATTACGACATGGCCGATTCATTGCTGAACTATGTTGAAAACGAAGGCATGGACCGCTCGACCAGAGGTATGCTCGTCAAAGCGAAAATGGCTTTGAGAAACGCCACCGAAAAATACTCCGAAGCAGTCTCACTTTGCGAAGGCTTCGATGAAGACGTTCTCGGCAAGCTCGAAGACCAACTGCAAGGCGCGTTTTATTCGGAATGCGCTATTGCCTACGCCGGAAGCCGCAACAGCGAAAAAGCCGCTCAAGCGCTCAAGATGGTCGGCAAAAGCACCGATGACGACACGGGAATCTACTTCTGGACGGAAGCCCGCCTGGCCGATTTGCAAAAGTCCGGCAACGCTGATTCGCTTTACCGCGAAGCAGAAGCAAAATCCGTGGAAGCAAACATGCCATTTACAACGGCAAACATCCTTTACCACCGCGGTGAATTTTTAAGCAAGTCCAATGCGTCCGAAGCAAAGAAAGTATTCGACCGCTGCAAGACTGCATTCGAGTTGATGGGACTTCCCAACAACGCCAAGCGCTGCACAAAATAAGCGAACGAAAGTCCGCTTTGTTTATTTAACAAAGTAACCGATTATTTCTTTTTTAAAGTATCCGCAACGTTTGCGGCTTTTTCATTCGTATTCGCGACTTTTGCATTTGCATCAATCGCGATTTTTGATGTCGTCGTATCTACGGGAACCGCTGCAGTTGTATCAGCGGAAGCCGTTGAATCAGCCGGAACTGCAGTCGAATCCGCAGGTGCGGGCTCTTCAGGCTTCTTCATGGCAAGGAGTTCACGATAAACTATCGACGGATGAATTTTGCCGTCGGCCATGTTATCGACGAGGTACTTTACCTTCTGGTATTCCTGATCGTTGTCGTAATCCTTGATTAAGCTCTTGTAGCCAAGGAGCTTGAGAATCTTAACATAGAAGCTCGCACGGAACTTTTTGAAGCGCGGCTGCATCACGTCGTTCAAAACTGTTTCCAGCGCCGTTTCTGTCTGCATGGAATCGAGTTCAAAGCTGCGGTAAATCGTGCGGATGTGGTCTGGAATCGTCGTATCGGGGCTATCGAAATACTTGCGCATCACGTTTGCCGCTTCCGTCCTGTTGGGGTACGGGCCACGGGCAAGTCGCAGAGCAAAGTAAAGCGAGAGGCGCCAGTTCTCAGGATAAACGCGTGACGCGCGGCGCAAAACCGAAAAGTCCGAAGTATCGGGAGCATCTACCGGAGTCACGCCACCGACAAAGTAATACGGCGTGTAGAACAGCGAATCGAGACTCGTCGAAAGTTCAGCCACATGACCGAGATACGCATATTCCTTGCCGGTGAGGTAGCTTTCGCCCAGTTCGGTGAGCCCCTTGATCCAGAAGAGCCCCGCTACCGATGCGTCATGCCCTGCAGCTACATAGCGAACAGACGAAGCCTTCGGCAAGAAAGACTCGTCGAAGTTTGTGCCAGGAAGCGGCTTTGCGTAATGGAACGCAAGCGCGATGATGGCAATAGCAGTTATGATAGCAACAAGGAAACGCATGGGTTAGTTACTAGTTAATAGTTAGTAGTTACTAGTTAGTAGTTAATAGTTACTAGAAATTGCAATAAGAACGTTTCTAGTAACTAGTAACTTGGAACTCATAACTCCGCTTAGCGGAGGCTATCCGCTAAGCGTTCGAGTGCATCGACGCAATCGTTCGCGTAGTTCGCCGGTGTATCGTTACGCTGCCAGGCAAAGTTGAGTCCGCTGCTGGAATTGAGCACGTGGAACTTGCGTTTGCCGCCACCGTTTTCGATAGCCTTGAGGACAGTCTTTGCGTCGCCGCCCTGACCGCCCGGCACGCCCGGAATGGACACGCCCGGAATGAGGAACGGCATTTCGTGCTTGTGAGCAACGGTGTAAGCCGTAATCTTCTCAAGTTCTTCCGGGTGGGTTGCACCGACAACGGCACCGAGGTAGCCCTTGTCTGCGTCCCATTCCATAATCTTGTCAGCTACGGAGTAGAATGCTTCGGCAACGTCGCGCGGATCGTCACTGCGAGTAACAGGCAAATCCTGAAAGTCGTGAGCGCCCTTGTTGCTCGTGCGGAGGAGCACGTAGGCGCCGTTCTCGCTGTTTTCGCGAATGAACGGACCGACGGAATCGGCACCCATCCACGGGGAGACGGTCACGGCGTCAGCACGATAGACATCGTAGGCGGCGTTTGCGTAAGCGGCACTGGACTTGCCAATGTCACCGCGCTTTGCATCCAAAATAACAGGAATGCCTGCGCTTCGGTAATCGGCAATGAGCTGCTGCAACACAAGCATCGACTGCACGCTCACGCATTCGTAATAAGCGCTGTTCGGCTTCACGACGGCAGGCTGCACGTTACGCTTGAGGCAGCATTCCAGAATGTCGGAATAGAAACGCTTGATGCGGTCTTCGGGAGTGCCTTCAAGCGGGATGAGCTTGAGCACAGGGTCCATGCCCATGCAGACCGGATTACCGCACTTCGCAATACGCTGTTCAAGGCGATCGTAAAAGCACGTCATTACTTCAATTCCTCCTGAATCTGGGCGGCTTCGTAAGAGAGAATGCCATGGGCGACAGCCACGTTCAGAGATTCAAGTTCGCTGCTCATCGGAATCTTCACCGTCTCGTCGGCGAGTTCGATGAAGTACGGGTTCGTGCCGGCACCTTCGTTACCCACGAGGAACGCCATCTTGCGGAGCTTGTGGCTCGGGATTTCGCGGAGGGACTGCTTGGCATGCAAATCCGTTGCGATGATGGTGTAGCCCTTGCTACGGAGGAAGTTAATTTGGTCAACAAGATCGACATCAAATTCAAACGGAACGCGAAGGAACGTGCCCGAGGAACCGCGGACAACCTTCGGGTTGAACGGGCTCACGGTACCGCGACCGAGAATCATGCCGTTGGAACCGAAACCGAGGCTCGTGCGGAAGAGCGTTCCGAGGTTGCCCGGATCCTGCACGGCATCCACAAGCGTGAGCACGCTGCGGCTCGTTTCATAGACCGGCTTCTTGCTCGCGATGTTGCAGTAAGCGATGATGCCCTGCGTCGTCACCGTAGAAGAAAGACGCTTCATCTGTTCTTCGGTGAGCACGTGCATCGTAATTTCGGCATCGTTAATCGCTTCGATCAACGGTTCGTTTTCGAATCCTTCGACCGCATAAATCGAGATGACGATTTCGCGGTGGTGCTTCACGAGTTCTTCGACAACGTGAACACCTTCGCCAAGGAACTTGCCTTCGCGTTCGCGGCCCTTTTCGGTCGTGCAGGCGATGAGGCGCTTGAACCACGGCGGTGTGGAAGCGGCATCGTCAACGGTCTCGATTTGGGCGGCGCGAGCTTCGAGCGCGGCCTCATCCAAGTTCTCATCGACAGCTTCCTTCTGTTCGGGGCGCTGGCGATAAACAGGAGCGTTCGTCACGGCGTCGCGACGGCCGCGATTGAACGGCTTGTCGCCAAAGCGGTGCGGGCGACGGTCGCGATTGAACGGACGGTCACCAAAGCGGCGTTCTTCACGATTGAACGGACGGTCTTCGCGATTTTCGTCGCGGCGGTCGCCACGATCGTCACGGTTAAAGCGACGGTCACCACGGTCAAAGCGGCGATCATCGCGGTCGAAACGACGTTCACCACGATTGAAGGGCTTGTCGCCAAAGGAACCGCGTTCGTCGTCGTTGCGGCGAGGGCGGCGTTCGGGAGCTTCACTGACTCCAAATTTACGGTCCAGCGTCATCCTTACGGTGCGCTTCGGTTTGTTTTCTTCTTCACTCATAATTTTTCCATCAACTGTTTGGCGACGGATTCCCCGTCAATTTTCAAAATCTTATAGAGAGAACTAATCTCACCCTGTTCAACGAACCTGTCCGGAAGACCAAAACGGTACAGTTTCTTGTCCGTATAGCCGAGGTCGGACAACAGTTCCGCTATAGCCGAACCGTAGCCACCCACCCGCGTGTTGTCTTCCAATGTCACGATAACATTGTGGCTGTCAAACAGCGAACGGTAGCATTCCTGGTCCAGCGGCTTGATAAAACGGGCATCCACAAGCGTCGGGTTGTATCCGTTTTCACGAAGCACGGAGGCAGTCTTCTTGAGTTCATTTGTCATGAAGCCGGCGCCCAGAAGGAGTATGCCGGAACCCTTCTCAAGAATTTTCGGGCTCTTGCCGTCGAACGGTCCTTCCGAAGGCACAGGTTCAGCGGCCAGCGAAGTCCCTCTCGGATAGCGAATAGCCACCACGCCTTCCATATCAATCGCGGCAGTCAACATGTCGCGCAATTCATTTTCGTTGGAAGGAGCCATAAGAGTAAGGCCAGGAACCGTGCGCAAGAACGACAAGTCAAAAGCACCGTGATGCGTCGGGCCGTCGGCGCCGACAAGGCCAGCACGGTCAAGAACTAGCACCACATGCAAATTCTGCAGGGCGATATCATGGATAATCTGGTCGTAAGCGCGCTGCATGAACGACGAATAAATCGCCACCACCGGGACGACGCCATCGCAGGCCATACCCGCGGCAAATGTCACCGCATGTTCTTCGGCAATGCCCACGTCAATCACGCGATCCGGGAGTTCCTTCGCCACGATGTCGAGGCCGCAACCCGTAGGCATCGCAGCCGTAATCCCCATAATTCGCTTGTCCTTCTTGGCAAGTTCAAGAAGCGTATTGCCGAACACGTTCGTGAGAGAGGGGTTCGGGTTCCCCGGCGACAGCGGAAGTCCGCTTTCGGGGTCAAACGCGCCGCAACCATGATACTTTGTCGGATTCTTCTCGGCAGCAGAAAAACCGCGTCCCTTTTCGGTAAGCACGTGCACCAGGCACGGGCCCTGCTGGTGCTTGACGCGTTCAAGAATCATCACAAGTTCGTCGATGTCATGACCGTCGATCGGACCAAAATAACGGATGCCCAAATCTTCGAAGAAACGTCCCGGTTTCACGGCATTCTTAGCCGCATTCTCGACCTGCAAAAAGAGATCGCGGAAACGGGAACCCAGAATGCCCGGCAAACGCGTCATCACGCGGTCCAAGTCCGTACGCATCTTGTTGTAAACCGGATCCGAAATCACGCGGTTCAAATATTTGCTGAACCCGCCAACGTTAGGCGCAATGCTCATCCTGTTATCGTTCAGGATGATGGTCATGTTCTGCTTGGAGGCGCCCACATTGTTGAGCGCTTCGTACGCCATACCGCCCGTCATGGAACCATCGCCAATGACAGCAACCACGTTATTGTTACGGTTGAAGCGGTCGCGCGCAACGGCAAAGCCAAGAGCCGCCGAAATAGAAGTCGTAGCATGTCCAGCACCGAAGCAGTCATAGATGCTCTCGTTCCTTTTGAGGAAGCCGGAAATACCGCCCTGCTGGCGCAAAGTATCGAAACGGTCGTAGCGGCCGGTCAACAATTTGTGCACGTACGCCTGGTGCCCCACGTCCCAGACAATCTTGTCGTCGGGCGCATTGAACACATAGTGAAGCGCAAGAGTCAGTTCCACAACGCCAAGGCTCGAAGCCAAATGACCGCCATGCTTGGACACCTGCCCAATAATGGTCTCGCGAATCTGCGAAGCCAGACGGTTCAGCTCCTCGATGGAGCAATGTTTCAAGTCCTGAGGTGACTTTACGTCTTTCAGTTCCATTTATTTCACTCGGGTAATGATGTATGCCGCTATAGAACGGAGGATGGAGGTATCGCACTTGAGGCCGTCCAGAACCTTGATAGATTCTTCGTAAAGTTCCCTAGCGCGTTCCCTGGATTTTTCCAGACCCACGATAGACGGGTAAGTGGCCTTGCCGTTCTCGACGTCGGACCCGGCATCCTTGCCAAGTTCTTCGGTCGTGGAGACGATGTCCAGAATATCATCCACAATCTGGAAGGCAAGCCCGATGGAGCGGCCATAGTTGCGGATAACTTCCATATCCTTTTCGCTTGCACCTGCAAGCATCGCACCCACCAAGAGAGAAGCCTCGATAAGGGCTGCCGTCTTGTGGTAATGAATGTAATCGACAATTTCGAGATCGACAGCCTTGCCTTCGCATTCGATGTCGGTCATTTCGCCGCCAATCATGCCGTAAGTGCCAAGCAAGTGCGCGAGGAGTTCGATTGCCTTCGCGTTGCCGGTCTTGCCCATCATCTCGAATGCATGCACACAGAGGGCATCGCCCGCCATCACGGCCGTAGCTTCGCCAAACTTCTTGTGGCTCGTGAGCTTGCCACGGCGGTAGTCGTCATTATCGACACACGGAAGGTCATCATGAATAAGGCTGAACGTGTGGAGCATTTCGAGAGCGCTCGTCGCAAGCCAAATCTTGTCTCCCTTGCCGCCAAACATGTCGAACGTGGCCTTCGCAAGGCCCGGACGCAAACGCTTGCCGCCTGCGAACATGGAATAGCGCATAGCCTCGTGCAGACGGCACGGGCGATCCGTTACTGGAGGGAGATGTTCATCAAACTTCGCCTCGGCATCTTTTGCGATGCGGGCGAGATAATCCTGAGCAATTTTTGCTTCTGATTCAATAGACTGCATGTGCACAAAGATACTTAATTTCGCGATTGTATACAAGTCTAAACAGACCGAAACAAGGTAGCAACATGTGAAAAAACACAAAAAAAACCGCCCGTGCAAGGCGGCTTATGCTTGTAAGAAAATTGTATTTGTTCCCTAGAACAACGCGCCGTAAAGCGTTACGTCATCGATGTAGAATTCGGTGCCGTCTTGCGGGAAAATATGGAGCTGTTTGACCAAGTATTTCACGCCGCTCCAAGAGGTAAAGCAGGTTTCCGTCTTCGCGTTTCCGACACAGAGTTCGGCTGGGTTCACGCTAATGCGCTGCCAAGTCTTAGAGAGCGGCATCCAGTCGGTAGCAGCCTTTAAACTCTTGGTGTCATCGATGTAGTTTTCAAGCGAAAGGCGAATGTTTCCGTCGCCCTTGGCGTAGAACACCACGGAATCGATTGCAGAGAAATTCATCTCGTGCTCAAACGTCGTTCCGACAAGTACCCAGGCATAATCGTCATCGGCAAGCTTGTATTGTCCATGGAACACTTTGGACTTGCGAGTCGAATCATACACTATGCCGTCCGCCACGTTCTTTGCCGTAGGAGTGAGCGTCGTTCCCTTGAAAAGCGGATCTGTATTCACGTACCAATTCTTGATACCGTCTTCAAAGTCCTGCAACACCATGACAGGATTCGAGAACTTGGTGCTGTACGGTTCGGCAATTGCCTTCCATTCTGCATACAAGCTCTTTGCGCTGTCCGGCATCACAAAGTAGATGTCGAGCGAGTCCTTCGCTGGTACGCTGGGCAATACGTAAGAGCCTGCGTTATTTGTCTTGACCAACAGATCGAGGCCGTAAACGCCGACCCACAGGAATTCCTGACCTGTACGGAGCGTTACTTTACTCGAAATAGAGGCGGTAGCATCCAAGCGAAGAGTATCGAGCTTGGCAATCTGCTTTGCAGAAAGCACCTTAGAATAAGCGAGCCCGGACTGCGTCACCGTTACGCGATAATTGCCAGACTTGAGGGAATCGATTGCAAACATGCCGTTCTTGTCGGCAAAGGCTTCCGCTTCGACAACAGTGTTGTTCACACGGAGAGAATCGGGACGCCAGTCCGCCTTACGAATAGCAAGGGATGCAAACGGAACCACCTTGCCATCGGCAACGGCCACGAACTTGATCTTGTTCTTGAGCGTATCCGGCTGCAAGTCGATTACTTCCGCTTCGTTCGGTTCGAGCTTCACGGACAGATCGTCATAAACCTTGTTGTTGTCGCCGCGCAAGAAATAGACCTGCAGCGAATCGTTGGACGGCAACTGCGAAAGCTGGAAACGCCCAACAGAATCGGAACGCACAAGCACATCCATGCCGCGCACACCAACCCAGACAAATTCACACTTCTCAGGCACATCGGCAAAACCGCCGAGAGAGGCCGTCGGTTCAAGATTGATAGAGCCTATACTCGTATCGCCCTTGGTCTTATAAAGTCCAGTATAAGCAGAGCCACCGTGCACAATCGTCAAGCGGTATTTGCCTTCCGGCGCCTCGAACGAGAAGCGGCCGTCCGCATCGGCGTAGAAGTCCGCATTCACGAGCGCGCTCGTCGCACTATCGACAGACGACGTATAATCGACGCTTCTGATGGCTACACTGGCATACGACGCCACGGCGCCATCGCCCACGTAGGCAATGCCGTTCGTCGTTTCACTGCCGGGACCACCGGCAACATGCTCTGAACAGTTCCAGAGCAAAAAAGCAGAGAATATGCAGGCTAGCCGTTTCATTTTGACTTCTCCTGCAACTTTTTGGTAAACGCAAGCGGGAAGAGCTGCACATTCAACTGGAACACTGTGTCGTCACCGGTGCCGTCTTGCGAGAGGCGAAGCAAGTCCGCACGGAACTCCTTGACCTTTTCGCGGAGTAACTGAATATCGTTCATGTTGAACGTCATCGTCACTGTGCTAATATCGCGGAGTGGGGGTATATGGCGTTCAAGCGATTCGCCCGCAAGGCGAATCGTCTCCTTCTGGAACGTCCGAACAGCTTCGGACCTCCAGTTACCACCAGTACTCACAAACGTGTCGTTCACTTTCCAGAACCCGTCCTTCCCCTCGGAAATCATATTCAGGTCGTGCAGGAGCTTGATAGCATCCCTGGCCTGCTCCACCGTGATTGCCGGTGTACAGCATTCCGCAAGACCTTCATAATCATCTTTAAAATTACAAATACCGATTACGGAACGGATAGCGTTATAGTACCAATGACGATAAAATTCGAGCTCTTTTTTGGCAAGACGCTTCAATGGGATACCCTTTAGCGCCTGCATCTTTTCATAATGGTTCAGAGCTTCCTGGTCGCTCTTGGCTCGTCCGAAATACACTAGTTCCGTCCAGTAGGCAGATTCTTTCTCGTCCAGTTCAAAGAATTCCGCCATGGGCTTAATAAAATTCACAGCAAGATGAATTTTTCCCTGAGAAATGCGCAGGAGATTTCCGGGATCCGCACCGAGCTTCATTGCCATGTATCGCCAGGATATAACAGTCTTACGCTTCTTGAAATCTTCAAAAGCGTCCCTAATCCATTCACGATAGTCGGTATATTCAAAAATCGGTTTCACAGAAAATTCCTTTTATCAGACGAGCCCTCGCACTATCCAATTTAACTTACCCATCTCCCATTCAGCATGAGACAGTGCGGGCGGTCTGAACCATATACAAAGATATCTTTATACAACTCAATAAGATAGGGTCCGCCATTATCGTTCGTTGTGGAATTTTACAACAGAGGCCGAACCACCACCACAGGTCGCCCGCCACGAACACTCGTCCAAATCAGCAAAACGGTCGTCGCTACAGCGCGCATCAAAGGCCAAAAGGCCCTTTTCGTCAAGGCGGTAGGCGACTTCGTAGGCAATTTCGACAAGCTTCGACTTGAGCACCACCGGATGACGCATGACCTTCGATGTGATATCAATCACGCAGTTATCCCTCGCTTCGGACTGTTCGGCAGCATCGTCAGCCGCATTCCACTGCAACTGGATTTGCTTGAAATCCTCCATCTCGGGATGTTTTGTGCACGACGAAAGAAGCACCGGCGAAAATGCCATAACAACCGGGGCAAAAACAGTCAATGCAAAAAATTTCGAAGAGCGTTTCATTAAGCGACCCTTCGTCGTCTTAATGGCCACGCCTGAACGTTGCCACGGTAACGCGATTGCGTCCGCTTTCCTTAGATGAATACAGCGCCTTGTCAGCACGTGCAATGAGGGACTTCGGATCTTCGCCAGGCACCATCTCGGTCACGCCGAAGGAGCATGTCACCTGCTGTTGCTTAATGAGCGTCGATGCTTCAATCGCCTTGCGGAGCTTCTCGGCCAGGAACGCGGCATTCTGGATGCTGGTGTCGTCGCTCAAGATGACAAATTCCTCACCGCCCCAACGCACCAGGGAATCGGTATTGCGGATCATGCTCTGCACGAGCTTTGCGAGATTCACGAGAACTTCGTCACCGACAAGATGTCCGTAAGTATCGTTGATATTCTTGAAATGGTCGATATCAAAAATCATGAACGAGACAGGACGGCCGCCCCTGTTCAGCTCTTCCTGTTCGCGGAGGAGCACGCCGCTGAAACCGGCACGGTTGAGGCACCCAGTAAGCGGGTCCTCCTTGCTGGACTTCTCGTATTCGCTCTTCTCGATTTCGAGAGCGCGCAAGTTCTTCTTGAGCTCTTCTTGCTTTTTCTTGTTGACCGCGCGTTCCCGGCTATAGTCGAAGAACCTGATAATCAAGATGATAAGGAAGGTGACAAACCAGAGGGCGACAAGCGTCGTCACGAGATCGACCTTCGAAATTTTCTTACCCTTGAAACGCAACATCTTGATTTCCATTCCGCCATAACCCAGCGGAGCGTTCGTGCCCGTCTGAATTTCGATAAGCGGAATATTGGAAAGATCGACACGTGCCTTGTGCACATTGATTTCGTTCTGGGATACCCACCAGCCAGCCACGCGGAATTCCTGCGGGACGAACACGGCCGGATAAGGTTCCTTGGTCGGGGAAAACTCGATTTCGTTGAACTTGAGCGAAGTCTCGTCGTTCTTGCGGTAGATGGCACTATCGTAACCGCGCATGTAAAGGCGCACGGAGCCCTCGTTACGGGGCTTGAGCCACACGAAAATGCTATCGAACTTGGAAAGATTGCGGCCCATCGTCTTTCCGTCGCCAAGATAAATCTTGATACCCACGTACGGATAGGCGTACCCCTCGCGAAGTTCATATTCAATGACTACGGAAGTGTCGGTACGCGTCATCGAGATAGCGGATGTACCCCCATCCACGGAATCGGCGCTAGCGACCACATAAGGGTAATCGGCGAGGTTGATGTCCAAAACGTCGTCCAGGAAATGCCTATACGCAAACATGGCTACGGCAGTAACCACCAAGAGCACTACAATCAGGAAATTCATCCTGAAAAGGGCGTAAACTTTCCGCATAACCTTTGAAGACATAATCACATATCCATTTTAGACACAAAGCCCTTCTAAATATATAAAAAAGTTCTTTAATGACTTAAATTATCTTGAAAGCCATCGTCCAAGACGGGCTATTATGGGTCTCAAAGTGCTTGCAAGCTCTTCCTGGGAATGCGTATCGGGGTGTCCAAGCAGGGCGACATTCGACGTATAGACGTGTTTGTACTCCAAATCCTTGTGTCCCGCGGCAATTTCGGCATCGTAAATCGCCTTGACGGTCGGGCCGAGGTCGTCGTTGGGCCAGATTTTCGTAGAAACGAGCAGGAACTTTACGCCCGGGTGCGCCTTGCGGAGCTTTGCAAGGAGAGCCGCATAGGCTTTCTTGAATTTACCCTTGTCCGCATAAGGCGGATTGCCCTGGAAATCGTTGATGCCGACAAAGACGACAACCACCTGCGGGTGGAAATTCTCGAAGTTCCAGCGCTCCGGCTTGGGGTACTCCGACACCGAGCCCATCACCGTGTAGTCGTAGAGTTTTTCGAGTGTCCATTTGGGCACGATGTTATCGTAGTTGCGCACGAGACCGCGACCGCTGAACGCGTTCACCTGGTAGTCGGCGCCAAAGCCGCTCGCCAGAAGGTAGGCGTAGCTCTTGGACGCGTTCGTCTTCTCGAACTCGAGGGAACCGTCATCCGCCGACGAACCTTCGCAGCCAAAGCCCACCGTAAAGGAATCGCCGATGAACTCGATGCGGCGTTGAGAAGGCTTGGGAGCATCGCCGAATTCGCCTTCGAGCTGCACTCCGTAGAACTGGACTTCGGGAGCGCCGCTTTCGC
Organism: Fibrobacter sp.; assembly: GCA_017965445.1. Taxonomy (GTDB): domain Bacteria; phylum Fibrobacterota; class Fibrobacteria; order Fibrobacterales; family Fibrobacteraceae; genus Fibrobacter. The sequence goes on from JAGCPZ010000062.1 coordinate 46,743, forward strand.
TAATCTTGATGAGGCGGTACTTGTGGAACGAGCCGTCGTCTTCGACCTTGGTCGTGTGTTGTTCCTTCGAGCCGATTTCGAACTGGTCAACCTGCTTGCCGTCGCGGTCGAGACGCCAGCGGGACTGGCCTTCGAGCGTGACCGTAATCGAGGACGCCTTGGCGTTGAACGTAATGGACGAGGCAGGCGCACTCACGCGGCTAACGCCATCGGCATGGGACCAACGGCCATTGAACAGAAAGTTTTCCATAGTCGAAGATGCTCCGAACGAGAACGCGGCAAGCGTCCCCAGCAAAAGAAATATGCGGACAAGATTCATTGAAGGAATGATAGAAAAAAATCTTCGTGGAATTTCTTTTTTTATATAATACATCCTATTTGTATCCGTTCAGCATCATCCGCATCTGGAATTTTAGAAAAATTAAAAGTTCCATTATATTGGATAACGCAAGAATAACGTAAAACACAATCATAAGCATCTACGTCGCAAAAAGCTTTGTAAGAACCATATTTACTATAAATAAAATAATTTTTAGATGCACGCTCTCTTTTCACGTTTCCATCAAACTTTTTCAAACAAAAAGTCCCCATCAAGTTCATATTGGAGATTTCTAGTTTTTCACAATCTAAATATTTAGTAGAATCCGTTTCCAGAATCCAAAGAGAATCTTTTGTCGTCTTGGCACCACTATCAGAAAAAAGATAATAGTCAAAATGGGGCAACATATCGGTTTCTATTTGTCCCAAGCCAAAATAAATATTTCCCTTTTTTCCGCAACGTACGGAATCTTCAGCAAATTCAATTCCAGATGATTCATCGCCAGATGTACAATCTTCACTTGCAATAACCTCACTTATCTTAACAGATTCATTTACGCTACTAGAGGATGTTTCAATAAAAAATCCTTCTGAACTTGATGAACTTAATTCTTGCAAATAAAATTCAAAAGGCTTAGATGACGAATCATCACACCCCCAAAAGGCAAATAATGCAAACACAGCAATAAGAACTATCGTTTTCATTCTTCCTCTCCTATATACAGGTAATCTAATAAAAAAGGAACAAAAGTGATTAGACTGTATGGATGAGGCTCGAGGATGACGGTTTCGAGGATAAGCGGGGCGTTGCGGGGCGGCGTATGAGCCCCGCAGTGGAGGTAGCGAAAGACCCGACTCGGGTGGGTTAAACAAAAAACGCCCACTCACATTTGAGTTGGCGTGATTATAAGGGCGGGAGTCGGGGCTGTAGCGAGGGGGACACCTCCCCCTTCCCTAAAAAAGAGATTTACAGCTGCGTAGCGGCGGCTTTCTTGCTCAAGACCTTGATTTCCTGAATAAACGAAAGGTCTAGCGAGAAGCGTTCTTCCTTGCCGCTTTCCTGGATTTCCACCATCGAGGGGGATTTGGCCAAATGGAGCGCATGCACGTAGAACATCTTTTCTTCGAGCTTCGCGTTTCGCTTGGTCTTGTCCATGATTTTTGCGGCAAGCGGGGTGCCCACGGTCTTTGCGTAACGGAGAACCTTCACGAGGTCGAACGTGCTCAGTTTCTGATAAACGCTACCGTACTTGGTAGAATCCATCGTCGCCTGCGCCGACGCCTCGTCAGCTTCGTCGCGCAACTCGTAGTCAATCTTCTTTGCATCGGGCCATGCAATCGCAAATTCGGCGCGCCATTCGTCGAGGGATGCCGGCGTGCGGTTTTCCGTCGATTCGCCCACATACGGGAAAAACCCGTAATTCTCGAGAATTTCGAGCGCACGCACTTCTAGTTCGGGATTGAGGATAAAGCCGTATCCTGGGATGTATTCCTCGGTGCATTCCATGAACTGCGGGAAACGGGAAAGCTCGCTCAGAATTTCCTTGCTTTCGACCTTCAGGAGTCTAGCCGTGCGAACCTTCGCGCCGTAGAACGAAGCGTTCCATTCGGCAATCGTCGAAGACACGTTCTCGGGAGGCTTGATCCAGTTGCGGAGATTCTCGATTTCGGATTCGGGGAATCCGCACTTGAGTCCGGCAACGTAGGTTTCTTTTTCGAGCGTAAAGCAGAGGAACGTCTCGTCGTTCTTGACTTTAGCGAGGCACGCGAGAGAGTAGAGCACGCGCGGCGCCATGCCCGTAGAGACAACCAAGTCAAAGTTCGGGAGTGCCGTGAGGTTCGCCTCGGGAATCGAAGCGATAGACGTTTCGAGCCAATCCCTGCCCGACTTGCTCAACACCACGGACGTTACCTTGTTCTGCGCCATGCGGAAATCGACAAGTCCCAACAGCCAAAGCTCGCAGAGCGGACGCGGCAGGTGTTCCCACGCAAGCATCTTGCACTTTTCCTGAATGCGGTACGACGGGTCCATCACCCAGAAACGCAGGGCGGCGTCGGTAGCCGAAAGCCCGTCACCAATACCCTTCAGCAAGTGCGCACAAAGGTCGCGGTCGCCATGGAAACGTTCCTTGATCCACCACGTGATGACATCCTGATGCAGGCGGAATCCGTTCTTGTGGATAAAGTCAATCGCCGCCACCGACGGAAGCAAGAACGTGTTTTCGCGTTCCAGCCAGCCGTTCTGCACAAGGAAACTGAAAATAAGCGACGTCTCATGTTCGCTTGCCTTTTCGGAAACGCGATGTGCCGAAGCAAAGGATTCCGTACAAATTTGGCGTCCACGACGGTGAAGGGTCCCATTGGTATTGATGCGGAGCTGTTTTTTCTTCGCCGTGGCAAGCACCGTGCAAATATGCCAGTCCAGAAGGTTCTGGTAAGAAATCGTCGGAGAAACCGTGTCAATTTCGCCTTCCGGCTTGACTTCAAAACAACCGGCAAAATCGCTAAAGCCCAAATAAATAGGCGTACCGCCCACAAAGGAACGCCAAAGGACATATTCACGGCACATCGTGAGGAGGAACGTCTGGAGTTCGCGGTTCTTGCTCACGGGGACCGTCAGTCGAAGTTCGTTAAAGGCAAGTCCCCTGGACCCGCTGTTATAAATCAAGTTGAGGCAACGGCGTTGCCACGGCTCCATCTTGGAGAACAAGCCCGAAACACGCTTCTTGTCGGAGTAATAGGACAGTGTTTCGGACTGGATGAGAGCATTGTTTAAAAGTCCCTTTTTGCCGAACGCCTTGGCATGGGCGTTGCGAAGCAAGGGCTTTGACATTCCATCAAAAAAAGCACTTAAATCAAACATTATGCACCTTGAAACAGGATGCCAAATATAATAAAAAATGGGCCGTTAGTTAAGGGGCTACACACGTGAACAGGTGCCGAGATAGACGAAAGACGCGTCATCCTGAGGAACGTAGTGACGAAGGATCCAGTGAAGTTTTAGTGGTTGGCTGTTGGCATTTTAGCCAAGGAATCCAGAAGGCATTTTTTGCTCTCTGGACTTATCTCATCATAGAAACTCTTCAATTCCTTAAAAAGATGCTTGCAGTTCGGATCCATTTGGCATGTGTAAATTTCAAGAATCACATCCATGTTATCATCCCAATGGCACTCCGTTTTTGATTCTACGCCTGCAACTGTAGCGGTTTTGTCATAGTCATGATTAAAACCATAAAAGCACAGGAAAATCCCGTTGATAAAAACATCTAACCAGATAAGAACGATCCATATGCCTTTAGGGAAAAAGCGGCTTTTAAAATTCAACAATTCAAAAAACAGAGCAATCGCGGCATACAGGAGCATCGGTCCAGAAACGCAAAGAATCACCCAATCCGCTTTAAAATACCCTAAGGATATTCCCCATATAATTCCATAAAATTTTACGAACACACCAAAGCAGAGTGCCAAAATACAAAAAGAAGACAATATTCTTGAAAGCACCTTTGAAATCACCTTAATCATGCCACCCTTTGCAAAGAGCATCTCTCAAATACAAGTCGTTTATACCAGAAAGGTCTAATTTTTTAACAACGAGTTTTTTAGAAAAAGGATTGTTCTCTACGACAAAATCTTGGGCTTTAATAGTAGGGTTACCACCATAATAATAAACAACATATTCATTTTTCTTTTCGTATATAAAAAAATAGAGAGAAGCGTCACCGTTCCAATAGATCCAATAAGGGTAGGGTTTGAAATAAGACATCAAAGGAAGTTGAACAGACGAATTAAGGTCTTCATACAGAAAGATGCCCTTATCCTTAGTTTCCTTAAAGCTATGATAATCTTCTAAAGTACCAAAACCTTCTTCTTGTACATAATGGTAAATTTTCTTATTTTCAATAATGCAAGGCGGATAGTCACCTTTATCCTTCAAGGATATCAGAGGATTGCGAGATGTCGTTATTGAACGTCTTGGCGAATAACATGTTGCCAAAAGCCAGCATTGGAATAAAGCAAATAGAATTACGCCAATTCTTGTAATATTCTTCACAAGCGAATATCCAAATGAATCCGCTTTTGCATCAGTGCTTTTTTCTTCTTGATTTGACAACGGGGAAATTCTCTAACTTTATAAACCGCTATTACGGAATATACAAAAAATTCGTTTATTCCGATATAAAAAGGAGATGCCCGCTCAGCGGCGGGCATGACAATGCTCTGGATCCTGCTCCTACGAACCTAATTCAACTAAGGGGCTAAAGCCCCAAGTTTCATATATCGACTTCGCTCAGGATGACACGTTGCAAAGCAGTTCACTTCGGCGAGCTCGGAGCGCTTTAGCGCGAGCCCACTCCCCATAGCTAAACTACTTCACGAAGCGTTCGATTTCAGCGACGGAGTTTGCAACGCGGTTCTTGAAATTCCAGATGCGGGCGAAGGTCTTGCCGTAACGTTCGAGGATAACGCGATTATCCAAGATAAGGACCTTGCCAGAATCGGAATCAGAACGCAAGAGACGACCGATGCCCTGACGGAGTTCGATATAAGCTTCCGGGACAAAGAAATCCTTGAAGAAGTTCTTGTTTGCCGCTTTCATTTCGTTCGTGAGACCAGCAACAAGCGGGTCGGACGGGTTCGGGAACGGAAGCTTCGTGATGACGAGCAGCTTGAGCGCATCGCCCGGGAAATCGACGCCTTCCCAAAGACTCTGGCAGCCAAGGAGGCAGGCGCCACGTTCCTTACGGAACATCGCAACGAGGCCATCCAGCGAGCCATCGACGTGCTGGCAAAGCAAAAGTTTCTTGCGTTCGGCAAATGCAGGGGCAAGTGCGGCCTGAGCCTTCATCATGGTCGCTACACTTGTAAAGAGCACCATCGTATTTTCTTCGATAGACGGGAGCACCTTCAAGAGCGTGTCGTTCAAGGCATCGCCAAATTCCGGCATCGAGGGCTTCGGCAAGAACTTCGCGACCATCACGGAACGGCGTTCGTTCACATCGGAGGGTTCCGTATAAACGCGCACAAACGGTTGCTTGCTCAAGCGGAGGCTATCCATGCCCATTTTCTGCAAGAAGTACGTGAGGTCGGCTTGCACAGAAAGCGTTGCCGAGGTGAATGTCGCCGACTTGATCCACGGATAGAATTTTTCTCTCCAGATGTTGCCGGAATGGAGCGGAAGCGCATGCAGCTTGATGGTGTGCGGATTGAAGGGTTCTTCCATGTAGAAGACCCAATCGGCACGGCCCGCCTTTGTTACAAATTCAAAGTCCGATATGAAGTGGTCGATTTCGGTCATACGGCCGGCAAGGTCGTTCACTACGCCTCTCAGGGAATCGACTTCCGCAGTCGCCGCAACAAGCTTGTCAGCCAAGGCACGGGCATTGGCGTACTGTTCAAGGAACGTGGCCGGATCCGCTTCGTATTCCGCCAGAATGCTATTGGAGTACGTTAAACCGCCACGACCGTTTTTCTGCTTCGAAAGTTTCTTGCCAATCTTCATGAAGAAACGGTGCAAGTTCTTTTCGGCCTCGGCGAGGGATTCAGAAAGTTTGTCACAAATTTCGTGAAGTTCCGGCTGTTCGGCAGGGATGCGGCTCGCGATTTCGGCAATAAGGCCGTCACCGCCAACCTTGGAGGGTTCAAGCGTCTTGGCGACATTCCTGAATCCAAAGAACGAAATGGAACGTCCAAACGCCTGGTTGCTAATTTCGGGCAGGCGGTGCGCTTCGTCAAATACGATATGCTCGTAAGACGGGAGCAACGCAAAATCCAGTTGCAGGTCGGCAAGGAAAAGCGAATGGTTCACAAGCACCATGTTCGCGTTCATCGCCTTGCGTTTTGCAATGAGAGCCGGGCAGTGATCGCGATGCGGGCATTTTTCGCCGAGGCACGAGGAGGCATTGCTCGAAAGCTTGGACCAGAGCACTCTATTGCGCGCTTGACTAAAGGAATTGCAGTCGTTGATGTCGCCGGTTTCTGTCGTCATTACCCACGGGATAAGTGCCATGAAGGAATCACGTTCTTCCGCCGAAAGCAGCTTCTGTGGATGCATCAACAATTCTTCGAACTTGCGGAGGCAAAGGTAATTGTCGCGGCCTTTCAAAACAGCCGGGCGAAGCTCGCCATTGTATATCTTTGCAATCTGCGGGATGGACTCGTTCCAGAGTTGTTCCTGCAAAGTGCGAGTCGCAGTACTGATAATCACGCGCTCGCCCGTAATTGCCTTGTTCGCCGCCGTAACGAGGTAAGACAAAGTCTTTCCGGAACCGGTGGGAGCTTCAAGAACGCAAAGCCCTCCCTTGTACATGTTGCGTTCCATGACGGAGGCAAAATCTTGCTGGTTGTGGCGCGGCTTGTAGTCTTCGATGAAGAACGAAATAAAGCCGCCTTCCTTAAAGAACTCGCTCACACGCGGAGCCTTGGACTTGGGCAAAGCTTCCTGCGCAGGGACGGGAGGTAAACTGTACTTCGGAGCGGCAAGCGGTTCTGCCTTTGTCGCAAAAAGCGTTTCGTAACCGGAACATTCGGCAACCTTGGAAAGCGCATCGAAAAGCCACGGATCCATCGAAGAAATCTTTTCCAGGGACTTTACAAACAAACGCCCGCAAGCATCGGCATCGGGCAAAGCGCGGTGCGCGCGGCTGCGTTCGATTTCGAGTTCCTGCACCAATGTGTCGAGGCGATGGTTCGGAACATTCTGAAATGCGATACGAGAAAGAGTCAGTGAATCCCAGAACACGTGGGAGTCATAGGAAATCCCGACCTTAGAAAAAGTCTGCTTGAGGAACTTGGAATCAAAAAGCGCATTATGGGCGACAATCGGAAGTTCTCCGATAAACGAACAAATCTGTCCGGCCACCGTTGCAAAATCCGGAGCTTCCGCCAAATCGTCCTTGCTAATACCCGTCAGCGTTTCAATAAAAGGACGGAGTTCCGCAGAAGTCGGCTTGACCAAGAAATCTATATTTTCTTTCGGTTCGCCATTTTCAAAGCGAACAAGCGCGACTTCTATAATTTCATCTTTTTCAAAATCAAGACCTGTTGTTTCCAAGTCAAGCGCCACAAATGCAGGAACTCTTTCCATTTTTTCCATCCTTTAAGGTAATGCCGGCAATTGCGGCATCAATTGTTCTAGATCGTTCGCTCCACTCTTTATCTTTAAAGTATCAAGCGGCGCTCGCCATGCAGAACCGTATTTGAAAGGGTGCAAAGATCCGCCACTTGGCGAATCCGACCCTTCTTCTGTGTAATAATAGTCAATAATGTAGCCTCCCTCAACAAGGTCGTTGAAAGAAAAGGCCCCATAAGCGGAACACTTCGCATATTCAAACTTGCCAGTCTCTACAGATTTAAGCCGAACAACAGCTCCCGTCTTGGCACCAGAGATTTTACCCACAAGCGAAGCAAGTTTTAGTTTGGAAATAGTTTCAAATGTAAGCTTGCTTTGATACTTTATTTCAACCACGGTATCACGAACGCCGTTACTGTCCGCCTTCGCCAAGGTCGTATCGCGGTACCCGCGCAACAGATTGAACTTGGTATCCGTTGGCCAAGGAGCGTCACGTTTCACAACATAACGGATCGGGTCCAGCCTTTCGACCGAGACCTGAACGGTATCCTTGCCTTCGACGATAAAGAACAAGTCCATCAGGGAATCCAGCACAGGCTTATTGTAAATCACGACCAGCGAATCATCCGGGAAAGCGTTTTTCGCCTTGCCCTTGACTTGAACTGTTTGAATTGCCGGAGCAAGCGTGTCACCTTCCATTTCCTTCCATTCGATTTCAGCATAGTTCCTTGCCGTGTCCAGAGCGCGAGACAGCGAATCCTTGGCGTTACGGCAGTAGAACTTGTACAGGACTTCGTCTTTCGGTTTCGGGTCAAAGTAAAAGCGCGGCGCACTGGAAATTCCGAGATAAACAAGTCGCGGATAGAGCGTATCGCCATTGGGCGAAGCGAGGTAACAGTTCGATGTATCCGCAAAAGCTGAATCGAAATACACATGGCGCGTAAAGTTCGCTTCGAGCACATCCTTATAAGGCTGCGTCACATTGTCGAGTTCCATCAGAGAAGTGTCCTGATCCGCAAGGGCAATCCACAACGTGTCCTGCGTCGATTCGCTCAGTTGCAAGTCCGAAACCCAGACGCCTGCCAGTTCCGACGACGGTTCAATCTTATGGTTTCCATTTCCATCGACAAACGCAACAACGCGGTAATGCCCAGGCTTAAGCCCCGTAAAGGTGAAGCTCCCTATACTATCCGCTGCCGTGATGTAAAGCGGTTCTTCCTTCGTGAGCATCGGGAGCGAATCCAGCACCTGCGTCACCGTATCGCGGTACTTCTGGAGGAACCGTTTTGTTTCGCGTTCGGCGCCCATCAAGTAAAGTCCAACGCTGGGGTACGATCTTTTACGGACAAGCGAATCAGGCACCATCACGCGGCCAGAAAGCGTAAGCGAATCAATAGTCGCACCCGTCGAGAATACGACATGGAACGGCTTTGCAAGCGCATTCCCGTGCAAGTCCTTGATGCCTCCCGCAAATGTGACCGTATAAGTCGTCCCTGTATCAAGTTCAGCTTTCGAATACACTTCGAGCGTCTTGCCGTGGACTTCATACTTCAACTTTTTTTCTATCGGTGGCGAAATAGAAATGGCACCTCGCGGAATCGAGGCGTTAATCCATTCGTCAAATTCCAATTTCACATAAAGTTCATTCGGATGGTTCGCTGTCTTTGGCGCTGGGGACATAGCGGCGACACGCGGCGGAAGTTTATCCTCGGGGCCGCCAGAGGGAGCCACCTGCGTTGCGCAAGCGACCATCATCAGGCATGACGCCAAGAAATATGCGACCTTCGAAAGACTCATTCTCACTTGATCAAGTCAATGATTTTACCAATGCGAGTATAACGAATACGGAACGGGATACGCCACCAAGTCAACGGATTTCCAAGAGCAAACTTCTGGTCGTCGTTTTCAAAGGAGAAGTAGATGACAAAAGCCTTTGCGCGGATATTGCGCAGCGAAACAAAGCCCCAGTAGCGGCTATCGGCAGAATTATCGCGGTTATCGCCCATCATAAAATACTGCGGATATTTGACAACGTAACGGTCAATTTTTTCGGAACCCAGGTAAAGAGCTTTTTTGATTTCAAAGTGATTGTTCTCCACGACTGCGGCAGAATCTGTAGAATCCTGCGCCGGCACCATGTTCAAGCGCTTCACGTTGCCCTCGAGATCCTGAAGGATGGAACCTTCGAAAGACATATAACTCACAGGGCGGGTAAAGCCACTATTCAAATTCGGGTCGTGGGGATCGAGCAGAGGCAAAAAGCCTATCTTCGCCAGTTCCCTAAAATAGCTGAACGGCATCGAGCCGGACAACGTGTCGCCGAGCGTGAGGCGCTGCTGAACAACCTTCTGGTTGCGGGAAAGCATTGCATTTAACACAAGACCGCGATCGTTTTCTACAGGGAACCTAAAATCATTGAACACGTAATTGTTGCTTTCAACTCCGTTGCGCAAGAGCGAAATTTCCAGACTCACAGACGAATCCGGGTTTTCTTGCGTGACAAGCGAACGCAACCACCAAAGCTTTATCATCGGTAACGAATCGACGTACAGCGTATCGCCTACGGATGGCACGACAAATTCCTCGACTTCGTCCCTCGGCGAAAGTGTGCGGACACTAGCCGTCCACTTGCCAAAAGCGGGGAGCGAATCCTGACGCTTGCCATTCAAGAAAAGCTTACCGCCATGCACGGCAACCGTATCGCCACTCACTGCAACGCAACGCTTGATGTAATCCTTCGGACCGTCGGCGTAATGCACCAAGTGCGGCTGGCCTTTTTCGGGAGAATGATCCCAGTAGTAGTTGCCCAGCATAAGTGCATTGAACAAGTGCGTGTAGCGCTTGGGATTGTTATCGGGATATTCCGGCTCGCCCGGATAGCGGAAAATAACGACATCGCCACGTTCTGGTTCTGCATACCCCGGGAACTTCTGGTTCGAGAACGGAATCGGGGAACCATAAGTGAACTTGAGGCCAAGCAAAAAGTCTCCCGTCTTCAATGAATCTTCCATGGATCCGCTGGGAATCTGGAAGGCCTGGATAACGTACTGGATAACGATTAACGCAAGGACAACCGGGACAATAACTTCACGTGTAAATGATTTCAAAAATTTCTTTGTCGATTTTTTTTCAGGTGTCTGTTCCATCAAAACTCCCAATTACAGACTCTTAACAGTTTTCACAAAATTGCGGCTCACGGTAATCTGGGTCCTGTTCTTGTCCCGCAAGACAATGCACAGGCGCCCAGCATCGTTCTTCCGAATTTCGGCGATATAGTCAATAGCAACCAAGTGCGCTCGGTGCACACGAACAAACTGGCGCGGGTCGAGCCGCTTTTCCAGTTCCACAAGCGTTTGGTCAATCACGTACTGCGTCGTCGTGGTGTAGGCCGTTGTGTATTTTTCTTCGCTCTGGAAACGGATAACTTCGTCCATGTTCACAAGCAGAATGCGGTCGGACTGCTTTACCTGCAACCTTTGCATGTATAGCCCGCTCGCACTCATCAGTTCCTTGAACTTGTCCCAGGAGAAATCCGCAGGCATCCCTAGCCCACCCTCGTGCGGCATACGCTTGCGGAGCTTGGCCATCGTCGAAGCGAGTCGTTCCGGGTCAATCGGCTTCAAGAGATAATCAACGGTATTTTCTTCGTAGGCACGCAGCGCAAAGTTATCGTAAGCCGTCGTAAACACGATAAGCGGAATGTCATCTTCGTTCAACGACTTCAACACCTCAAACGCATCCATGTCCGGCATCTGGATATCGAGAAAAACGACATCCGGATCAAGCTCATGTATCTTCTGGATTGTCTGCGCACCAGAACCGGCTTCACCCAAAATTTCCAATTCGCCCGAATACGCTTCGAGCAAAGAGCGCATGCGCACACGAGCAAGAGGTTCATCATCAGCTATCAAGACAGTAAACAATTTTTTGGCCCCTTACTTGTTAATCTTTTTATAGAAACGCACCATGACGGCTTTTAAGCCATCGGCATCGCGATAGACGTCACCCGCTTTCATAAAGGCGAGATTTCCCACCTTGTCGCGCTTGAAAACCCAATGGGCCTCGTTATCCGAAAAGCTGATTTTCGCGATACTATCCGCATACACGAATGTCCCATGCAGCGTATCAACAGACACAGAATCCAGAACCTTCGTCCGCACAGCGAGAACCTTGCCATCCTCGAACAAGTCCATATCGACCTTGAGCAACTTGCAGTCGTCACACGGCAACCGTCCGGAATAATAGCCGAAAACGGTCGCAGGGATTTCCACAGGTGGCAAATCCGGGAGCGGCTCCGACTTTTCTTCGGAACAAGCAACAAAAAGTCCGCAAAGCAATGCGGATAGCGCACAGGCATACTTCATGCCGAAAATCTAAAAATTTTCAAACAGGAAAAATGGACGGAATCTTAAAATCCGGTAGAATAGACCACTCTAAAGCCAATGGTCTCCTTGGACTGCACCGGATTGAGCTTTTCACGTTCCTTCGGAGCAAGTACACTTACCTTATCCGACCAGCCACCGCCGCGGATAACGCGATACGTCCCCTTTGTGGGCCCGGTATAATTGTCGATCTTTTTTTTCGGATAAGCGTCATACCAGTCGTTGACCCATTCCGCGACGTTACCGGCCATATCGTAAAGCCCATATTCGTTCGGGATTCTTTGAGCAACTTCGTCGGGGCCAGAAGTTTGTCCATAATACGCGTATTTGGAAGCGACATCCGTGTCCCAATAATAAGTCGTCGTCTTGCCCCCGCGAGCCGCGATTTCCCATTCATTTTCAGTCGGGAGCCTCACAGCCTTTGCGGCATAATCGATGGTCAAATCGACCAATGTGGAGTCACCGGCAATGGACTTATAGACATAAGCTGTGTCAAATCCAGCAAGCTTCGAGAACGCATTGCAAAAGAGGGCTGCGCGATACCAGTTCACATTGGAAACAGCGCGTTCATCGCCTATTTTGGACTGTTTCAGGAGAGAATTCATAACAAACTTATAGAGCTTCTGCGTCACCTCCGTCGTCGCAACAGAAAACGAATTCACGGAAAACTCGTTGACGCCGCGAGTTATAAACGCATTGGGAATTTTTTTCCACTCAAGCATATCGAAAACAGATGAGGAATCCCCGCCTGGGCCATTGCTCGAAGACGACTTTGAAACGGAACCGGACGAAGCAGCATTGTCGATAACCGAAATATCCGGGCCTTCAGCAGTTTCACCGGAGGCCGTACATGCGGCAAGCGCAAAGAGCGCAAGCGACAAACTCCATAACAAACAAAGTCTTTGCCACATGATCAGCCCCTTCTGCAATCAACTCCACCGCTAGCGCACGACGCCTACGCGATAAAGCTTCTGCTTTGTTTTGCCGCTCTCGAACTTGACCTTCAAGCGAGCCGTATAGACATCGCTTCCGAGGTTGTGTAAGTCGAGATTCGCCTGGTTCATGCCCGCGACACCATCCGGAATATCCGTCTTGAAAACGCACAATCCCGTGATATCGTAAAGTTCGAGTTTGATGGACTGCGGCTTTGCGCCCAGTTCCATGCGCACCTTCGCATCTCCACCGCGAACCGGATTCGGGTAGATGAAGAAGTCCGAAATTTCATCCTTCGCCTTTGCCACCTCGACATCGCCGAGCTTGGACGCATCGAAGAAACCCGTGCGTTCGTTGCTACCCGCAGGGAGCGACCATGCTGCAGGGGCTTTTTCTGCACCGTTCGCAGCCTTGTCCAGACGGAACGCCGACACGCTGTTCCTGTGGAACGCATAAAGTTCAGGGCCTTTAGAATCCTTGAGCGCATCCGTCACGAAAATGCTCATCGGAACCGCCTGCGACAACGAATCCATCATTTCGCTACTGCCAGCCGCAATCGGGAAACGTTCCGAGACGCGCTTGCCCTTGCCCGTGTAAGCATAAACTAACCCATCGCTCGACGGCACGAGAATTTCTGGAATCTTATCGCCCGTCACATCGACAAGCAGCGGATCACTGTGGAACCCGACAATTGGTGCACCGCGGCTAATCGTCACCGGAAATCCGTCTATCGGTACGCCAAAGCGGTCAAGTGCGTAAACAAGGTTATCGCCGAGGAACACGATTTCCGGATAGCCGTCGCCATTGATGTCGCCAAGAGCGACGCCAGAAGTTTCGTCCTTAAGGCCACTCGTGCCACGGGAACCGCGCTTGTATTCACGAGTCCAGATTTCGTCCATTTCATCCAAATGATTCGCCCTGACATGTCCACGGCTGCCTAAGAAAATCGGTTCAAGTTTTCCGTCCCTGTCCAAGTCCGTGCAAGCAACCTTGAAACGTCCACCTCCGTGCAACGATTTGCCTGTGACACCAACAGAAATCGACGTATCTCCAGCCAAATTAACCGTCGTCTGACGGATATTCGTCCAGAACCATCCCCCATCCTCGCCAACGACAACTAGGCGATCGCCCGACTCGTCCTTGTCTTTGCACACGGCCATATCCTGCGGGTTGAACCGGGAAAAGTTTTTACTGCCACCCAGCCCAAAAACACCAGCCTTGTCTTCGCGAGCATAAGCAAGCTTGGAATCTGTCGCAAACCAGACGATGTTGTTATAAACGACCGGACCTGCCATCGCCTTGTCTGAAATCTTCAACACGTCTCTCTGCGGAACCATTCCCGTAAGGAACTTCGTGCGGACCAAAGCGTGTTCATGCAAGCTATACACGTAATTACCGTCGCTTGCAATCCCGACCAACGGACCATCGCCAGAAGCTACGCGGTACAACGGAATTTCGCTCTTAGCCTCATTGCGGGTAAGCGAAGTTTGCGTCATCACCGTATCAGCCATGAAGAGCGTATCGCCAAGAGCGTTCATCGCCTGGAGCGTTCCGTCTTCGGAGGCAAACACAATCGCCTTACCCGTTTTGTCATCTTCGTAATCGACAAAGACCGCACCACGCACAGCCCCCGTAAGCCCCACGTTACGCGGGAACTTCGAATTCGCGATGCTTCCATCATCAACGCTAATCGTTACGCGGATAACAAGCGCCGCAAAATTCTTCACGCTATCGCCCATGAACGCGTTCGAAGTCTTTTCGATGCGGGCGTCCTTCGGCACATCCACCGTAATCTTGATACCAGTATAGCCGCCCTGCGTCGTCGCCGTATTCGCATAACCCGTCGGCAAAATCGACTTGACCGTATCGAACTTCTTGTCCTTAGCATAACGCAAATGCGGGAGCAAGTCCGTGCCGCTGCCGTAATCGTAAGTGTCCTCGCCAATCGCGTTCTTGAACGTCTTGCCGATGCTCAGCACACCATCGGATTCCACAAGCGAAATACCGAACTGGTGGTCGCGATAAAGATCGCCACCCCACTGGTTTGCAAACCCGTACTTCAGCGATTCGCGCAAATACCAGTCGTTCACCTTCCACACGGCAATCCCGCTCGCCGGGAGCCCCGCATCAAAGCTGCTCACGCCAAGCACAAGCCCCTTCGCCTTCTTCTTGTTGCGTTCGCACTTGCCCTTGACACAGATACTATCCTCGAATACCGTATAGAGACTATCCACAGGGACCGTCTTTTCCGTAGTCTCGTCGTTCTGCAAAGCCTCGCCGAGAATCACATCCACCGTCCCGTCCTTGTTCCAACTGCGCTGACGGTTTTCAATCAAGATGTATTCGCTCGCATTCAAGGGGACCTTCACAATCTCCGTCCCAAGTCCGCTACCCGCCGCCGCAATATCCACCGTCACCGGATGCCCCGCCGTGGGTCGCACTTCCTTGACCTTCGACCATCCCATGTAGGCGCGTTCCCAAGCCGCCGGCAGCACCGGGAAGAACCCGTTACCCGCATTGTAGCCCGCAAAGTCCATCATGTCATAATAGCCCAGACGCGATATGCCTTTCGCAACATCGAACGTGTTGGGCATCCCAAGTTCACGCCCAATCTGATTCACCACGATACCGTTGATACCCCAGTTGAGACCATCCTGCGAAGCCGTTTCGCTCACCACCATAATCGAACGGAGCGTGTCAATCGTAGCCCCCTTCAGCACAAGACCGTTATTCAACGAGTCATCCGCAATCACGACACCTGGCAACGTATCCGGCAAGTAAGCCCATTCATTGCGCGAAATATAGACATCCAGAAAATCGCCCGGCGTATTGGCGCCCTTCGTCCCCATGCTGCCGCCATCAAGCAAGCTGCTCGCCCCCGCATGCGCAATCATGAACGCACGCTTCGTATTCGAAGACTTCGAAAGAGCCACCTTAAAAGGAGAATCGTCAGATTCATGCGCCTTCATCACCGCATCATAGACAAAACGCAAGTAATCGCAACTGCGTGCCGAATCGTACTCGGCCGTCTTTTCGCCCTTCAACTTCTGCGTGCGATTGTAGTCGATAATCGGCTTGTCCAGCTCATAAGCCGTCCCGTTCTTGGGGAACACATTCACCTTGATGAAAAGTTCGCCACCGCTAACCGCCTTGTAATAAGCGTTCGCAAACTCAAGATGCTTTTTCCAGTACGGAATACTGCCACGCTTTCCAACCGGGTCCAGATTGAAACTCGATGTATCGGAATCGAACCAGCCGTTTCCTGTCGTAAGCGAATTGTCCGGGGACTCCTTCTTGAACTGCACGCGCAGCACATACACATCCAACGTATCCACGGCATGCGCCAAAGAGAACACGCCTAAAAACAATGCAAGAATCGTAGCATTTAACTTCATGGCTATAATTTACAAAATAGATACGGGACGGGGAACCAAAAACGGAAGAATATGGGCACTTGACGCAAAAAAGGGGCAAATCGGCCCTTACTTTAACTACAGAGCCTCGACTTCTTCTTTGGTAAGGCCCGTATCCTCGACAATTTCGTCAATAGGCCTGTTCCTGGCCTTCATCTTTTTGGCAAATTCACGATTTCTTTCCAAAAGACTTTTAGACACATTCTTGGCTATCTCCGCGTTAATTTCCGTCGCGAATTCCTTGAATATGCCAGGTACCATGACTATGTGATCCCATCTTTCGTGATGCATTTTCTGATAAGCCTCGAATTCTTCTTTACTGAATCGCGTGCAAAACGAGCGTCGCAAAATTATGCCTGCATAATTTTATAACCGAGTGCAGACGCAGACGCCTTTGGCGTCAATTTAGATACTTTGGAACTCTCCGTCAACTGCTTGAATTTCTTGTCGGAAAGCTCTTCGGGGAGCTCGCGCAACCTGTCCAAATAGCGGAAAAAGAACAGCCACTTGCTCAAATTGTCCTTGCCTATAAAGAAAGGAACCTTCGAAAGTTCTATAATGGTGTAGTTGTAGGAATCCACAATCTGCTCGCCAGTCTCCAAGTCCAACGTCGTAGCGCGATGAACGATCCGCTCGTCGTTTGCAAAAATGCGGTACTGAGCAAGCGCAATGACGTATGTCGGCTTCACGTCGTAATCCCAATCGCCAGGCACCGCCTGATTTGCCACCAACTCGCTCGCGTAAAAAGCAAGACGTTTCAAGAAATTGTCCAACTGACGGATCTGCACCTCGATTTCAATCAAATCGCCCGCATCGTCTTCGCAGTGCAAGTCAAAAATCGCCGTACGGGATTCTTTGCTGCCGCTCAAGTTCTTTGCGACATTACGAGTCTTCACGCTCTTGATAGGCCTTTTGAGTTGCGGCGCCAACAGGTCGTTCAACAGGTTCACAAGGTTTTCACGACTGACAGGCTTGTCCGGGTCGAAAGCCTTCTTGAACGCGAGATCGATCAACAGATTTGCATACGGGCTCTGTTCGCCCGGCTTTACGAGGTAGTCTTCGAGAGACTTGCGAGTGGTAGCATTTTTCTTTTTCATGCCACCATATATGCAACAAGCGTGCCAATTGAGAAATTGCCGTTTCCAGGCAAATTTCGGCACTTTTGTCCAAACGAAAAAGTGATTAATCGATTTAATCACTGATTAATCAGTTCTTTTGTCGAACACGAAGAAGTCCATTATGGGCGTTCCCCGGCTCGCCGGGTCGGGCTATACTCGCCTTGCTTCGCAAGCCTCACCGAGCCTCGCCATGCGAGTCTCGGCCCCAAGGGGTAACTATCCCTAACGCGAAAATCTTTACGACTTTACAAATTCAATCCTAAATAGCGGAACCCAAGTTTCTTGCCCTTCCTCAGAAGTCCAGCGAACAACTTGTGAAAGCGTTGCACTTTGAGGAACCAAAACATTTTTCGAGAGACTCTTTACCAAACCTCCCGTAAAATCTTTAGCAAACCAAGCCCAATAAACAGAACTTTGCTTTACGCAATAGTTTCCCGTTTTAGCATTTCTTTCAATTGTCAGGGACGCCCCTAGCGATTCTTTTGTGAGAAGATTTTGCAGTTTTTCAACATACACATCACTAGCATCATTCTTTTTTAGATATTGGCCTAAAGCGACATCCCCAAGCCCCGTTTCGATATGCAAAACTTTTGGTATCGTCACCCCCATGACTTTACCATGCCTGTTAAAATGATTGAGCCAATCCAAAGGCAACATTTTTTCATTGCCGATGACAGTAAGGCTTTTCTTAGCACGTGTCGCAGCAACATACAACAAACGGTAATTTTCCTGAGCCCTCTTTTCATCATCACCTTTCAAAGACCATGAACCAAGCGCTAAGATAACATTATCCCATTCGAGCCCCTTTGCACTGTGCATGGTTCCCACAGAAACCGAGCCCATATTTTTCATTGCAAAATCACTATAAGAAACTTCACCTAAATACTGGTTAAAATCGCCCAAAGTGATTTCATCTTCACCACAGGCGGTTTCGTTCTCTATAAAATCGTCAACTAAAGCATCCAACAAATCAAACGAACTTTCTGATTTATGCATGTTCTTATAATCTTCTGCAAGTCGTCTAAAATCCTTCGCACTCCAAGCAAATTTTCCAACACGCGGATCTTCTTGCAAAATTTCACAAAAGCCCAATACTTCACGAGTTTTTTCAATGGGACACTTATCCTTGTCCCGACCTTTCAATAGGCGATATGGAACTTGATTTTCTTCAAGTTTGGCTGCTGCTAAAAAAGATTCCGCATTTTCGCGTGTCAAAATACAATACGATTCCGTCGGATTCGATTTAAATTTTTGAGCTAGAATTTCCGCAGCAGCAAAGGCCGCAGTCGCTTTATCATTTTCTTCATAAAACGCCAGTTCTGCACCATTTTGCTTTATCGCATGTTGCTGAGTTTCTTGCTTCACTCGATCGGTCATCAGCTCTAACAATTTTGCATTTGCACGAACGAGCCTTGCTACAGATCGATAATTAGTCGTCAAATAAAATTTTTCCGTATTTGGAAATTCATCTGCAAACTTCTGGAAGTATTCCGAAGAACTTCCTCGGAAGGCAAAAATACTCTGGTCATCATCACCAACTACAATAACCCTAGGATCCTTTTCACCTAAATCATAAAGAGCTCGCAATAGACGATATTCGCCAGCGGATAAATCCTGAAATTCATCAACTAGAAGGACACCAGGTGCTCCAACGCCAACATCTTCACCAGATTCTAAAAGTTCCGCAGCCTTCGATACAACCTCATCCGCATTTTCAAGAGCTTTCTTATTACCTTGCACTCCAAGTATCGAAAAAGCTAATGAATGGAATGTGGTTATCATTACTTTTGCCGCAAGTGGGCCGGCCAAATTAAACAAACGCTTTTTGAGTTCACGACATGCAGCACGCGTATATGTCAAACACAAAATTGAATCAGGTTTAGCTTCTTCAATCCACAAAAGAGAAGCAACCTTATGCACCAACAAATGCGTTTTTCCAGAACCAGGACCAGCACCAACAAGAATATGTTTTTTACGGCTCTTTATAATTTTACGCTGTTCATCATTGACATTTTCAATATTACGCTTAAGTTCATCAGATACGGATTCCGTTTGCGCTTCACCTCGCATATATTTCAGACGGAAGTCGGCTATATCCATCACAAAATAATCTTCAAGCAATTGCTGAGCCATCTGTTCATTGAGAAGCATTGTTTTGGCGTATTCACCAACAATATGAATTGCCTCCGCTTTATGCTTATAATGAGCATCAAGCATTTCAAAATCTTTAGCGGTAAAGTTGCGTTGTTTCGCTTCAGGGTTCAAGTCCATGACAAGTCCAGTATAAAATACCACAAGCCCATGGTCCAAAGTTATAGAACCAATCAGATGCAAGAACAACAGAGCATATTCAAGCTGTTTTTGCATTTCAACGCGAACAACACCTTTATCGCCATACATTCTTCTCATTAATCCATTCAATGAGAACCAAACGATATTTCCATTTCGATGTGCCTGTTCCTTTTGCATTTCAATTAAAGTCGAAACAACCTTATCGAACAACTTCCATTGTTTTTCCAGATTTTCTTTAATAGATTCAGGAGGAACAAGAAACTCTATTTGATAAACTTGATGACCGGCCTCGACTAAATGAATTTCAGCAACGCTTTCATGAGCCCAGTAACGTAAGATTCCTCGGAAAATAAACAAATTACGCCTTGATGTAGAAGCACCTACAGCATCTTCCCGCTGATTCAGCTGAGAATTCAATTTGGTCATATCCAAGACA
>JAGCPZ010000063.1 GCA_017965445.1 Fibrobacter sp.
CCGTGTCATCGGACGCGACATGGGTAACGGTGAGCACGACGTGCTCGTTCATGACTCCTTGGAACTAAACAATCTGTTCTCGCACGAACAGAAAGAAACGTTTAGCAAGCCTGAACCGAGCGTCACGCCCGCCCCTGCACGTGCAACAAGCCCAACCGCAAGCGACAAGCAGAGCCAGCTGAAGATTCTCGAAGAACGAGCCCGCAAGGCCCGCGAAGAGGCTGCCGCGGCCGCTCGTCAAAGTGATGCAGAAATCGGCTACACCGGCGCTCCCGCCGGAATTGCAGACTCGCTCGCCAAACGCACAGCCGTGCGCTCGATAAGTCGGGAAAGCGTCCGCCGCGGATTCATATGGGGCAAAATCATCGATGAGCCCCGATTCAAGCGCCGCTGGTCCCCCGCTCATCGATAAGCGTCTGTAATCTAGACGCGTAAACTGTCACCCGAACTAGTAAACTGTCATCCCGGACCCCGTTCCGGGATCAGTTGTTTATCGCCAAAACCGGCCCGGGATCAGTTGTTACCGATATCGGTACAACCAACATGACAATGCAAACACAAAACCCCCGATCTTTCGATCGGGGGTTTTGAGCTGCTTCACTTGGACTCGAACCAAGGACAACGCGATTAACAGTCGCGGGCTCTACCAACTGAGCTATGAAGCATCGACGCACCCAAATATAGATGATTTCCATCCGTTTGTCAAGTCATGACAACGCATAAAACCAAAACACCCCGGTCTTTCGACCGAGGTGTTTTGAGCTGCTTCACTTGGACTCGAACCAAGGACAACGCGATTAACAGTCGCGGGCTCTACCAACTGAGCTATGAAGCATCGACGCGGTCAAATATAGATTATTTGCGAAAATCGTCAAGGGTTCGCCGTAAAAATTTTCACTTTTTACAGCTCGCGACTTCGCATCAACGCAATTTCCGATGCGTATCCCGGCAGCTCGTTCGGCGTTTCCAAATAGAACGGAAGATTCTTCAGCGCCGGATGATTTACGACATTCACAAGCGCTTCCAGACCAATGAAGCCGCCACCGATGACCTCGTGACGATCTTTGTGACTGCCCAAAGGATTCTTGCTGTCATTCAGATGGATTGCACACAAGCGATTAAGCCCGACCACCTTGTCGAATTCCTGTAGCACATCATCCAAGTGATTTACGATATCGTAACCACCATCAAACACGTGGCAAGTATCCAGACAAACGCCCACTTTTTCACTAAGCTCTACGCGATCAATAATCTGACGCAGTTCCTCGAAAGTCCGCCCAACTTCGCTTCCCTTCCCTGCCATCGTTTCCAGGAGCACCTTCGTCTTGAGATTCTTGTGCAAAATGTTATTCAAATGTTGCACAATGAGCTCGATACCCACTTCAACACCCTGCTTGACATGGCTACCCGGATGGAAGTTGTACATCGCTTGCGGAAAGTGGTCCATGCGGAACAAGTCGTCCTTCATCACGTCTTGCGCGTACTGCCGGAGAGATGGATCTGCGGCGCAGGCATTTAACGTATAAGGAGCATGCGCCAAAATCGGCGCAAAATTATGCGCCGCCATTAACGCGTTCAAAGCAGCGGCATCAGCCTTATCAAAAGGCTTTGCTGCACCGCCACGCGGGTTTCGCGTAAAGAACTGGAATGTATCGGCGCCAATCGAAAGGGCCGCCTCGCCCATCGCCAAAAAGCCGCTAGACGAAGAAAGATGACAACCGATATGCATGCTTAGAAGTCGTAGTTGAAAGAGGCCATCCCGTAAATATCCCTGTAATCCTGGGATTCGTTATCCGGGCGGTAACTAAAGAATGTACCAAAGGTCCATTCCATACTAAACCTTTCCGTCAACTGGAACTTTAGACCCATAGAAAGATCCAAATCCATTTCCATTTCGTCAACAGTCTTGCCATCTTCTTCGCGACTCATGAAGTTCTGACGGACGTCTGCATGCAACAGCAAATCCAAAAACTCCGGATTCAATACAAAGGTCGCATCTTCCAAGAGACTCCATTCAAACTCGCTCATGTCGTTTGTGTTGTACGATCTATAGCGAGGCGTCACAGAGAATGTGTTACGCCATCTTTCAAGCGTTGTCGTAAGTGACACCGGATACCGCATTTCAAAGAAGTCGCTACCATGGAAGCGATAGCCAAGAATCCCATAAGTTTCATCAGAAAAATCGAAACCGTCCAGCAAGTCATCTTGATTGAACTTCGACAAGTCCGTACGGAACGACCAGACGCCGCCAATCTTCAACACATTCTTCGGCAGCCTAAACGTAGCACCCAGTTCAAACGTATGCTTCAGCAAGCGTTCGTCAAACTGAGTCGCCAAATATTCCTCATCCTGCAAAGCGACGTACTTCGCCCAACGAGCAGAGTCAATTTCAATAGTGCCGTCATCCGTATCCAATTTGAGGGACTTTTTGCCTTTCTGCTTAGCAAACCAAGGATCCGAATAGATGCCCGAAGAGGCAAAGAAATTACCATAGAGCCTCTGCGAAGTGCTTCGCGTGCGATAATTGAGAGAATAACGAGCAACAAGTTCCACGGAATCACGAATCTTGAACGTATTCTTCAAATCTATATCGTGATCGTAGAGAGTTCTAGATTCATCCTGTTCGTGTTTCTTGAGCCAATCGTCATCGGCTCCCGGCAAAAGCCCGAGCTTGGAGCCTTCAGCAAAGCCGAATACGTTGTACGCATCGCCGCTACCAGAAACATTTTCGATATTCAACTCATAGCCAAAGCCCAACTGCCAGAAATCCTTAATCTTCTGATCCAAGTTGGCACCCAACAAGCGAGAGTTCTGCAACATATCCGGCGAACCGGCGCTGTAGTAATTGCGACCCACGATGCGGAAATAAGCGTCAATCTCCGTTGAATTGCCCTTCCAGTTATAAGAACCCGCCACCGCAAGATTCTGGGCAGTCCAAGCATTCTCGTCATCGTCGTTTTTCTCATTATACTTTTTCAAAGCATTACTCGCCTGCTTTAAAATATCCTTCAACTCTGTTCTCATCTCAGAAACAGACATATCCGAATTTTCGCCAAACATGAGCTCCAACGCAGCACGGTCCATGCGATCTACAAGCGAAGGATTATTCATCAGACGACGAAGCTGAGCAAAATTCGAAACATCAAGCCCGGCATCTTCGAAGACCGAGTTCACGGCACGGTGCATAGCCACATTCACTGTATCTGCGCCACCGAAACCGAGTTGAATGTTATACGAGCCACGACCGCCAAACACCTTGCCATCGACATTGCCAAAGAACGTCTTGGAAGAGAACATCGGATCCGAAAGAATCACGTTCTTCATCGTTCCATCGCGCAAATACGGGTCTTCCAGATAGTCCTTGCTGCCGATAAAGCCTAAGGTCGCACTGACATTTTTCGTGGCATTCAAGAGGGCCTTGCCGCCAATAACCATCTTCTGGGCTTCAACTTCATCAAGACCGATATACCAGTTATACTGGTCCGGATCCCTTTCGTAAGGCAACTTCGGCGCACGGTTTTCACCGCCAAAAACGCTGAGTACAAACAACGGACCAGCTTCCCTGTTCAAGCCCAGGTTCAAGTCGTAACTAGCGCCAAGGACATCGATTCCAGACAAATACAAATCATTGTCCGCAACGAACATATCGCCCAAGATAATCTTCTGGTAACGGTCCTCATACAAAGCCTGCACAAACTTGGGATCAAAATGATTCCAGCTATCGCTAGAGGCATCCAACGTAAACTGGAATTTTTTCCCCGTCGGAGACTCCATCTGGAGGAACGCATTCAAGCCCCCATACAAACCCGGAACCTTGAAGTAATTCCTGTACTTGTCTCCCGGCTGGATTGTGTCC
>JAGCPZ010000009.1 GCA_017965445.1 Fibrobacter sp.
AACCAAAGAGCTTCCTCAAAGAGGTAAATATGTCCTCCTTCCGCGGACCTAAAGGTAAAGTAGCACGCTCTCTCGGCGTTGCCGTTTCTCAGAAGACTCAAAAGGCTCTCGACCGCCGCAACTTCGCACCTGGCCAGCATGGTCAGACCCGCAAGAAGTCTGCTTCCGTTTACAAGCAGCAGTTGGTCGAAAAGCAGCGTCTTCGTTTCACCTACAACATTTCCGAAGCTCAGCTTGCCAAGGCATACAAGGAAGCTAACCGTCGTGAAGGTTCTGCAGGTGACAACCTGATGATCTTGCTCGAAACACGTCTTGACGCTGTCGTCTATCGCATGGGTTTTGCCCGTACGATTTTCGCTGCCCGTCAGTACGTTGCACACGGTCACTTCACTGTGAACGGTGTTCGTAGCTTCTCTCCGAGCCGCCTCATCAAGGCTGGCGACGTGGTTGCCGTTCGTGAACAGTCTAAGGAACACGTGCAGATCAAGGAAGCAATCGCTTCTGCAGCTGCCGCTCCGGAATACTTGTCTGTCGATCTCGGCAAGATGCAGGGTACTCTCGTGAAGCTTCCGCTTCGCGACCAGATCCCGGTCAAGCTCGAAGAACAGCTCGTCGTGGAATACTATTCTCGTTAATAGAAAACCGTCCCGAGTTGCAAAGACTCAAGCTTTTAAAGACGCTCGCAGTAATGCGGGCGTTTTTATTTTATCACAAAAGCAAGTTTTTCTTCGTAAGACAAGTCATTTATGGACTTGCCTACTTTTTGAGCGTAAGCAACGAGCGCTCGATGATCATACCTACAAGAAGGAGCGTCTTTATAAGGATTTGGAAAACCCAAATATTCGCTTTGAATATCCGCTAAATTCATGGTCTTTTTATCAATTCCACTCATACGTGTAATTCTCCAAAAGCTTTTGGGCCGCATTAGGTTCTATCAAAAAATGATACGGATGAAGAATTCCAACGAAAGAACATCCGAGCAACTCAATATAGTGATTTAGAAGTTCCTTGTTAAGAGCAAAACCATACACAAAGCCATCAAAGCCCCATTTAAAAGACATGTCCGCAGCGATTGCAAAAAGATGACCACCTACACCACTATATTTTTTCTTTCCAAATAAATATATGTTATTTCTTGGAGCAGTACAAGCCCAATGCAAATACACAGCTCGGATATCAGAGTCTTGTTTTAGCGCAACAAGCCCCTGTATTTCATTATTTCGTTTTAGAGCTAGCGCAAATACATCAACATTTAAAGGGACCTTAACCCAATCAATTCCCCAACCATTGGACGAATTATACTTTTTTAGAACAGAACGACTTTCTATTTTAAAAACGAAAGTTTCTTCTATCAATCCAGTTTCCAAATCCTTGAGACACGGAACTAATTCATCAAGCCATATATCAACACAGCCTTTTAATATATCTTTCATTTTTTCTCCTTTCCCGCCTACATGCAAAAAAAACGGGATTACTCTTTTTTTACGAATATAGAATCATAGAATGTCAAATCATGACATTTTCAATTTTATTTGAGTTTTTATGTGCGTTTCGATAAACACCAACAACACTTTTTCAATATTTCATCTTGTAAACAAGACAGTAACCCAATACATTTCTATTTTACTTGTCATGAGAAACATCTTTGAAGAAATTGGTAAGACTCCCGCCGAAATCGAGGCAAAACTGAACAAGGCTTTCGCCCAGCTCTTTGCGGGCGACCGCGAAAATGAACGCATTTGCTTTGACAAAGGCGACGACATGGCGTACATTGTGGATATCGGCCACAACGACATCCGCTCCGAAGGCATGAGCTATGGCATGACTGTTGCAGCACTCCTCGGCAAGCAAGACCTTTTTGACAAGCTCTGGAAGTTTTCCAAGACGCACATGAAGAACACCGAGGGCGATTTGAAAGGCTATTACGCCTGGCAGGTTTCGACCGCCGATTTCTCGATGATGGACCCGGGAGCAGCCCCGGATGGCGAAGAATATTTTGCAGCAGCACTCCTTTTCGCCGCAAAGGTTTTCAATAACGAAGAATACAAGCGTGACGCAGTCGAACTCATCAACGACATGGCGCACAAGCCGCAGTCCGGCGACGTCTATACAATGATGGATGCGAATGCGGGCCTCGTGCGATTCTCGCCGATGAAAGGCAACGACTACACCGACCCGAGCTACAACACGGTCGCGTTCTACAGAATGTACGGTGAAGCAAGCGGTGATGAAATTTGGAACAAGATTGCAGACAACAGTGTTGCCTACTTGAAAAAGGCTTGCCACCCGGTCACGGGACTTGCCGCCGACTACAGCGAATTTGACGGTACGCCGAAGAAAACGCCGTGGCATCCGGAAAGCGATTGTTTCTGCGGAGATGCATGGCGCGTTGTTTGGAATATCGGACTTGACGCCGCAAAATTGCAAGACAAAGGCAAACGCGCCGACGTGAGCGAATGGGAAATTTCTGCAGTCCGTAAAATTCTCGGCTACCTCCACAGCCGCCGCCCGTACCTCGCCGACATGCGTGTTGACGGGAGTGCATTCCCGCGCGAAGCAAGACTTGCCACGGGTGGCCTCATTGCCATGAATGCAGCAGCAACGATAGCGCTCCCCGCAGGCGATCCTCTCATCAAGCCATTTGCAGAAGACCTGTGGAACATGGAAGTCCCGACAGGAACTTGGCGCTACTACGACGGATTACTTTATATGCTCGGGCTCCTCGCCTGCTCTGGGAAATTTGACGTGTAAGAAATTACTGGACCCTTCGCTACGCTCAGGGTGACGAAAGCGAAACGTCATCCTGAGTGCGGAACGCCCGAAGGCTTCAGTCATTTCTAGTGTTTCTCGACAACGCGGCCTAGCGGGGTCTGCATCTGGCGGCGCTGTTCGGCATAGATGGTCGGTGCAACGATGTGATAGATAGCCTCTTTCACCATCGTCCCGACGTTGAACGCGAAAGAATCGAACACGTAGCGATAGCTTTCAATCGTATCGTCAAAGCCAATGACATACGGCGGAGACAACTTTTTCGCCTTGAAAAAATCTATCAGCGATGCCGCCACCCAATCATTCGAACAGACAAACTTATCGAGAGTCGCGTTTTGCAACAAGGATTCAAGAATGTTGTTCAAAAAATCCTGACGTTCAACGCCATCACGTTCCGCGGCATCAGCCAAATCAAACGGTGAAGCAAACCGGTCATCGACAAGCGGAATCACGTTGGCACCGGCTTCCAGCAAGCCCTGCAATCTGGCTTTAGACCAGAAGCTCGCATGATAAGGCGAAAGGTAATGCACCTGCCCCACATTTTTATTCTTGAGGTAACGCCCGACAATCACACCAGCTTCCTTGCCGAACGCCACATTATAAAAAGCCCATTTCTTTTTATTGCGCGCAATTACAGGAATAACGTCAGGTGCGTATTCCCACCAAACTGAAATCGGATTTTTAAACGAAGCGAAATGAGCAAACAACTTCGAGGCATCATCGACAAGCCACGTCGAAAGGAACACCCCTAAACAATGCGAGTCGTTCTTTACAACAAACTTTTCACCTGTCGATAAAAAAAACTGGTTCAATGATTCGTGATAACCAATAAATTTCACAGCTATTTTCTGTTCCGCAGCAATCTGCGCAAAAGTGCGGAAAACATCGGACTCGCGTTCCGACTCAATTTTCAAACGCCCAAATTCATCAGAGCGATGAACAAACAGAACATAATTCAGTTTTTCAATACGGCGTTCCTCGCTAAAGAAGAATCGGTGCCCCACATGCCGCAAAATACCCTGGGAACATTTCAGCATCAGGAATTTCTTGATAATGTACGGAGAGACGTTATAACGGTTCGACAATTCCTTGCACGAAGGCAGTTCGTCAAACGCATTCAAGAAGCCACTGTCCAAATCGTTCTGAAACAACCGTTCCACAACAGAATAGACACTTTCTTCAGGCTTCACTTCAATCACGGGCGCTTCGCCCCAAAAACAGCCCTTACCATGAACAAGTTGAATGCGGCCTTCTTGTGCCAGAAGCCGATACACTTTATGAACCGTATTCACAGAAAGATTCAGCCGTTCCGCCATTTTCCGCACGGATGGCATTTTTTCGCCATCACGGAACCCAGCATCTATAACAGATTTTTTTACATCTTCGATTAACAACTTTCAAAACCTCTTCAATTCATAAAATAAAAAAAATTTCCTCATCGAAATTTTGTACATTTCCTTTTATGAGAATCGGATTAATATTTATACTTTTATCAGTTTGTATTGCCGCTGCAGCCCCAGCTAAAAAGAGTCCTTCAAAGAACAAGTTCAAAGACCCGCGTGACGGGCACACATACAGGATTGTCAAAATAGGAAACCACAACTGGCTTGCCGAGAACCTTACATACAAGACTCGCGGCAGCTACTGCTATAACGACGACAACGACAACTGTCACAAGTATGGTCGTCTCTACACATGGAAAGCGGCCATGAACGCCTGCCCCACAGGATGGCGACTTCCCGACCGCAAAGACTGGAATTTTTTGAGCAAGTATCTTGGTGCAAGCAAGAAAAATGGTTTCAGGGTCAAGCAAGCAGGCCAGAGAATCTGCTTTGGCAACAACGAAATGTGGAGTCCATACTGCGAAGCAACCAAATCGTCATTCAACGTTCCTGGCCAAAACGACGCCCATTTTGCATACGAAGACATGGACAAGTCCGCGTTCTTCTGGACAGCGACCGAAGAGACGACTTACATTGCAAACTTCGTGACCATCGGTGGTTACAACGAACGTTATGCGGAACGCGCCATCGAAGAGAACAATGCGTTTTCCGTCCGCTGCATCCAGAAATAGCGAATATCGATAACCTAAAAAAAAATTAAAGTTTATACAAAACGCCCCAGAAGCAGAATCTTCCGGGGCTTTAAATGTAATTACAACAAGTTAACGATTATCCTAGTTTTTG
Organism: Fibrobacter sp.; assembly: GCA_017965445.1. Classification (GTDB taxonomy): domain Bacteria; phylum Fibrobacterota; class Fibrobacteria; order Fibrobacterales; family Fibrobacteraceae; genus Fibrobacter. The sequence goes on from JAGCPZ010000009.1 coordinate 4,956, forward strand.
AGCAATCCTTGTTGTTTGTGGCGTGGCGGAGGAACGTCTGTCCTCACATCATTCCTGCCATTTAGATTGCGGTTTATCTTTTCGCATTCGCTTATGGAACGAGCCACAAAGAACCTGTCCTGTCGCGGGTCATAGCACTCAATACGATCAGCCCTGTTGCGACGGAAATCAATTTTCATCCAGATATCGCCATTGGTGCAGTAGAAATTATAGTAGCGTTCCTTTTCGCCACGGATGCACTGACCAAAGCTATACATCTGTTGTTCGTTTTGATAACGTTCCATAAGGATTCTATCGTAACGGTCGCACTTCGGTTCCGCATAAGTGCAACGGATCTGCGGAGGAGGTGGTGGCGGTGGCGGAGGTGGTGGTGGTTGTGGAGACGGCGGTGATGGCGGAGGAGGTGGCTGAGGAGCCGGAGGAGTTACGCGTTCGCTTTCACTCTTCTTTTTGTTGATGTTAATCGTCAACGCCATTGCGGATGTGCTTAGAAGCAAAAGCGACATGGCTGCCGATATAATTACCTTATTCATAAGTCCTCATCTTATCTAAATTGTTATAACAAAAATAATATATAAAAGAGCTCTTTCAAAAACAACAAATAATTGTTGCAACAACAACTTTATCATAATTTGAGAGAATTATTCTGCGCAAAAAAAATGAATGCAACCTTACGATGCATTCATTCATCTAAATAAATTTGTAAGCGGTCGCCGCGCTCGGCTTTAGATTAATGAAAAACAACTTCGTTGTTTTTTTAGATATTGCGCCTCGGTCATGTAAGTCCGCAAGCGGCCTCCCGCGACACTCGGCTTATATCAACTTATCGCTTTGCGATTCTTTAATCAGCGGCTCGGCAATGTCCATGCAAGCATGGCCGCTGCACTCGCCTTCAAATTAATTCTTCCGCGGTGATTTTTTCGTCGTGTTCGGGTTCTTGATAGCGGATTTCCGGCACCTGAACCTGGTTCTGGAAATAAGCCTTATGCGCTGCAATCACTTTTTCACGAGCAAACGCAGCATCCTTCCATTCACCAATCTGAACATCCTTCCCTTCCAGTTCCTTGTAGTTCTGGAAGAAATTCTTCGTGATACGGAGGAACATCTGATCGACATCGGAAATATCGCAGAACGGACGCGGGTTGAACGTCGGAACGCCTAGAACCTTATAATCTTTCTTGCCACCGTCGGTCATATCAAGCGCACCAATAACGCGGCAAGTACAAACCGTACCCGTAATCATGGATGCGGGGCTGTAAATAAGCATATCCAAAGCGTCGCCATCATCGGCCTTAGTGCTCGGAATAAAACCATACGTGCAGGGGTAGCTCATGGAGCTCAACAGGCAACGGTCCAGACGAAACACATGCAAACGTTCGTCATATTCATACTTCAAATTCGTGTCTTTGCCGATTTCCACGACGCAATCCACTTCATAGGGATATTTGCGTCCGATAGGAAGATCCAGGTAGTTAATGGACATTTGTTCTCCATAGGCCCACGTTGAGCCTCTTTTTTTTATTTCAAAATTGCAAGATAAATTTAACTTTTTTTTACAAAAAAAACAAGGGGGCGTTCTTTAGTCTAGAGGCTACCTATTGCGCCAACGAGACGTTGCAGGCTTGTCAAAGAACCCAAAGTAAAATTTCGGTTCGCCATAATCGGGGCTATAGCCGACTTCAAAACGGATACGGTCAATAGCAGGAAGGACTAGATGAATACCGCCATACACGGCTCCTTCATAGTTTTTCCACTTGGGGGCTCCTTCGTCCCAAAGCAGGCTGCCATCAAACCCGGCCACCAGCTGGAGACCATAGAAGAAATTGACTCCACACAGCGAAGCAGGGCGGCGTTCCAGCAACACAAAGCGTTCTTCGAGCGTAAGCAAAGCTTCATGAATGCCCAGGTACATCGAATCGGCATAATGGCCACGGAAAGAATTTTCGCCGCCATGATAGAAGTAATCATAACGGTTTACAGTCCCCGGACGCAAGCGCACCAACGCCGAAGCCCCAGTCACAAAAGGACCGAACGAATAATAGGCACGGCCATCTTCCAAGAATTCCGTATAATGCTCATCGTTCATCTCGCGGAAACCCATGTGCATCACGGAACTTTCAAAGTAAACGCCCTTGCGGGTATCAATTTCGCTATTGCGGAAATCCACAGCAACGCCAAGTCCAAATTCCGGCAAATGCCCCGGACCGCCTTCTAGATAACGGTAGGCCGTATGTCCAAGAAGGGCAAAATGCGGAATCAGTCTCCATTTTACATCCAAACTAAATATCCAACTGGCATCCCGGAACCCGCGAATATCATCCCAACTGTTCGTACGCAAGAACTCAAAGTTCCAGCCTACCGGGAGTTCCATGAAGTAGGGAGAGCTGGCATAGACGGCGTACTCATTTTTTTCGAAAATCGGGCTGACCGCCGTACGGTATTGCAACTCGGCACGAATGTCTTCGCCAAGAACGTTCAAGTTCGCAAGCGCAAGTCCAATCATGAAACCATCGCGGTCCGATGTCTTGGTCGTGGGAGACGGAATCCAACGGAAAATTTCCTTGAAATGATAGACAAGCTTTGTTGCATTTAGGGAATGCGACGGTTCAGCGGCGCCTGCAAAGATGTCGTTAATAGACTCTTTAGCCGGTTCGCAGGTCACGGTAATATCGGTAAAAAGGTCGAGATCTTGGAGTTTCAGTTTTTCCAATTCAAAGATTTTTTGCGAAAAAGACGCCCCAACTTTGTGAACGAGTTCCCGCAAAACAACGTGGTCTTTTGTGTATTCAAGCCCCTTAAGTTCAATCGAAGCGATTGGAGTTCCATCAGAACATTCATAAGATTCTTCATGGAAAACACTAAACTGCGCGGCATACGAAGATGCCACAACACCAATAAGAAACAATAAAAGCGTATTCGTTTTCACAATCTAAAAATAGAAAATTGCTATATTTGGAGCACTCCAATTGAGGTGATTATGTTAGACTTTTTCGCAAACTACTGGCCCTACATCCTGATCCTGGTTGTGGGTATTCTTTTATTTTTCGCCATCCGAGGCGCCCTGAAAGGTTTAAAGGCAAGAAGCCCCTTCAACATGGAAAATATCCGCAAGAGCACCGAACCCAACTTCCTTGCTCTCCAGCAGAAGTCCAAGGCTTTGCTCGCCGACGCCGACATGATTTGCGAAATCAAGCCGGGTAGCGACCAGGTTATTCCCAAGAAAGAAGACATCAAGTTTTTCCGTCGCGCCGTTTCGCAGAAGTTCAAGCTTGCCGTTTTCCAGGTTCCGGGCACCAACAAGGTGGTGTTCTTCTTCTGCAAGACAGAAGCCGGCATCAAGAGAAGACTCCAGAACTTGGTCATCAACCAGAAGTTCCGCGAAGGCAAGCCGCCCTACATGGACGAAGCTACCGGCGAAAAGCTGAGATATCCGAAGGCCTAACGAGATGAGAGACTGCTTCGCTTACGGACTAGAGACGAGAGTGGTTCGACAGGTTCACTAACGTTGTTTCATTCTAAGTGAGCATTGCGAACGAAGAATCCAGTGATCCTTTATGTTACATTGTCACCCCGGTCACTGTACCGGGGTCAACTTTTTTAAAGAAAATCTCAATAAGACAACGAAAGCCCAATGCGCACATACAAAGACCTGGCCCTAGCCGAAGAAGAACAGAAGCTTGAAGCGGCGATAGAAAAGTCGCGGAACTTGCTTATCGAAGCCCCCACCGGAAGTGGCAAGTCGCTGTACATTCCATGGTTCCTGAGCAGGCACTTTAGCGGACGCATCGTCGTATTGCAACCGCGCAGAATTGCAGCCCTCGCCCTCGCCCAGTATTCGGCAAAGCTGCACAACGAACCGTGCGGAAAAACTGTCGGTTACCAGTTTAGGCAGGACAGTTGCAAGTCCAGCGAAACCCGTATTCTCTTCCAAACATACGGAAACTTTTTGCAGGAACTTTTGCATGGAAAACTCGATGCAGACTGGGTAGTGTTCGACGAATACCATGAGCGCAGGGCAGATATGGATTTGCTTTTTGCGTATTTAGTTAGACGTGAAAAGCCGCGGATTGCGGTGATGTCGGCGGCACTGAACCGCGACGAACTCGAAGCAGCCCTTGGCGGTAAATGTTTGCAGCTAGGCCACCCGCTTTACCCCGTACAAATCATACATCAAAAACCGGCCACGGGCACAAACACAAGCGCAGGTCAAGGTATCGAAAGCGAAGTCGTCCGCGCATTGCGAACACTGTACCGCAACAACATTTGGCAAACGACACTTGTATTCTTGCCCGGCAAGGCAGAAATCGCAAGATGCCACACGGCAGCAAGCGAGGCGCTTGGCGAGAATGTTGCCGAATTCTTGGAACTGTACGGAGGGCAGGACCGCGAAACACAGGACCGCATTTTCGAAGAAACGGAACGCCCGCGAGTCATCTTCACGACGAACATCGCGGAAACGTCCATCACCGTCCCGAACGTCACGGGAGTTGTCGATAGCGGAATCGAACGCGTAAGCGAATACGACGACAGCGAAAAGGTGAACGTGCTGCGCACACTGCCGATTTCTATGCAAAACGCCATCCAGCGTAGCGGCCGTAGTGGACGAACGCAAAACGGCTGTGCCATCCGCCTATGGACCGAAGACGCAGAAAAGCACATGCCGCAAGGCATCGTGCCAGAAGTTTTGCAAATCGAGCCCTCGGAACTCTTGTTGCAAAAAGCGATGCTAGAGAGTTTAGACGAGAGGGGATTCCCGATCGGAGCCGGGAATGACAAGCATGTTTTTACAGCGAGAACGCTAGCCCCCAGTACTTTCTCCATCATTCTGCCTACGGCGATTCCCGAGGCTCGAGAGAAAGTCGCCACTAAGCTTCTCGAAGGCTTTGGCATGCTCCAGGAAGGTCGCATCACGGAACTCGGCAAACGCGCCATCCAAACGCCGATTTCAAATATACCTTTAGCGCTTATTTTGGCAAAAGCGGAAAGAGCCGCAGACCTCCCCGACCTTTTGCTTGCCGCAATGGCATGGATTCATTCAGGAACGGAATTCGTTCAGAAGTCCAAGGTTTCGCTGGACTTGCTCACGCTTGCAAAAGATACGCTTTCGAAGGCAGTGAACGTCCCGAAAGAAGTGAGCTTTACGCTGAGGCAACTTAAGGATTATAGAGATAAGTTAGACGATAAATGCGGGGCAAAGCCTGCCATAGCAGGCGACTACAAAGGACCTTTAGGTCCGACCTCACACCTCATCGCTCAACAGCTTCTAGCCGCATTCCCTGACAAGCTCGCGACTCCAAGCGGCTCCGCATACAAGTTAAGCAACGGCAATACGATTCGCTTGCAAGTGGCAGACCCGCCATATGCACTACTCGCCCTCACGATGTTACGTACCGGTGGCGGAAGCAAATCGGAACTTCGCGTAAGCCTTTACGTTCCCATCCCGCAGAACCTGCTCGGCGGCGATAATGAAATCGTCCGTTACGAACTCCTGTGGCGAAGCGGTCAGGAACGCTTTATAGGCGTCGAAATTCACGAAGACAACTCCCCCACCGGCGAAGTCCGCGAAATCAGCCGCAAAGAAGTTCTTCCGCAAGAGGCATCGCCAAAAGTTCTCGAAAAGCTTAAGGAACTTACCGTCAATGCATGGCGGGACAAGCTCGAAAAAGAAAACTGGACCGGTCGCTACCAAACCGAAAACATGCAGACGCTCCTTATCAAAATGCGCCTGGCAGCAAAAATGTACCCGGACTTCGGGCTCCCAGAATTCAACGACGAAGACATGGAGCTGATTTTCAACGAACTCACGGACGGCATCTTTTTACTGCGCGACATCAACGAAGACCGTTACAGGAATATTGTCGAAGATTACTTCGGAAAGTCGATGCTGTCGTGGCTCAACAAGACTTTCCCCGACCATTACGTTTTGCCGAACGGCAAACGCGCCCGCTACAGCTACCAAGCAGTCGCCACCGCCGACGAGCAAAGCAGCGGCAAGATTGTCCAAAGCGCAGACGGCGTGCTTGTCGAAATTTCCGCCCGCATCGAGGACTTTATGCAACTCCGCGGAGAGCACAAAATCGCAGACGGCAAACTCAAAGTACGTTACGACATTCTCGCTCCGAACTTCCGCACGATTCAAAAGACGTGGGATCTCACAAGTTTCTGGCAGAACACCTACGCCGAAGTCCGCAAGGAACTCCGCGGACGCTATCCAAAACATCCGTGGCCGGAAACGGTATAAGTGGTTAGTGATTAGTGATTAGTGGTTAGGGATGTAATAAAAACGTTCTAATTACACATCCTGTTTACTAAACACTGTTTACTAACCACTAAAACCTACTTCACAGTATAAACAGCTAGCGTCTTGCTGTACTCGTAACCTACAACCAAGAGCGGTTCCCCATTGGGGCTTTTTTCTGCAGGGATAAATAGAATGCCTTCCGGGCCCCTATCTTTCGGATCCATATAAAAGCCAACAATCTTGGGAGCACTTCCGTTTTCGATTCCTGTAATATCAAATACGGCAACGCCACTCGTGCGTTCGAGCCCGGCAAATGCATAGCGTTTTTCACCGACGACACCCGTCGTTACATTTTCCGGTTCGCAGCCTTTATCTTCACTGCGAGCATCCATCTTGACTTTGCCCTTCTTTGAATTCCAGTTAAAATAATCAGGCGCAACCTTAGAAATCGTCTGTTCAAACATGTCGCCGGAATCCCACATGAGGTGTCCCGTTTCGCCATCGAAGATGCTAATCGAGCGCGTTCCAAAGGTGTACATGTAAGGGCATTTGCCGTTCGCGGTCTTGTCCGGTGCGATGTCGCAGCGTTCCAAATTACTCACGGAAAGGTTCTTCACGTCTTCGAGCACGTCCCCAACAAACACGCTCGAATCAAGCACACCCTGCTGCACAAGCATCATCGGTGTCGTCACATCAGTCCAAGCCTTGTAATCGTTGACCGGAGCACCTTCATTCGCAGTCAAGACAAACGTCTTTCCATTCACCGAAAATGCAGAGATTCCATCGGGCTGGCGCAGGCCGCGCAACGGGTAATTCTTGATTTCAATTGTCTTATTCTTCTTGATATCAAGTCCGGAGCCGGGCACAGAGTGATCCACGTAACCGAGGGGGAACACATCTAAAATCTTTTTCGATTCGACATCGAACTTGACAAGGGAGTTATTTTCTTGCAGACTAACCCAAGCCGTCTTGGAATCTGGCGACACTGTAATGTATTCCGGTTCGAGCGACTGCACAAAACTCTTTACGCCGGTTTTGCGGACACCCGCCGCCATGAGTTTCAACGTATCAAGTCCATTAAAATCCACAACCGTTTTTTGAGGTTTGATCCAAGACTTTGCGTCAGGCTTGGACACCGACAAAACGCCAATGCCGCCTTCCGGGTCTTCAGAGAAAGTCTCGTCCGGAGAACCTTCGCATGCGACAAGTAAATTCAATCCATCGGGAGTGAACGTAATCATGTCCGGCATATAGCACAGTTCGTGCGAGCCAAGGACCTCGAGCTTTTTGTTATAGCGCATCACCTGCACATGGCCCATTTTCCATTCCGGATTGTTGAGCAGGCTCACCGCCACAAAATCGCCGTGAACCGTAACGCTGGAAGCGCCACCCGGCAATTTCATCTCGCTTATCTTTTTCGGATTCGTCGGGTCCGCGATATCGACCACTTCAAGAACGTTTTCGCCACCGACCACGAACAGCACCTTCTTTTCGGGCATGAACGCCGAAATTTCAGCCGTCGTCATCGGAATCGAGGCTATCTGCGTCAACACAGGCCCCATCCGGAACGGTCCCGCCGGAACATCCGTTTTTTTCGCAAAAGAAAGTCCCGCTCCCAAAAGCAGACTCAATGCAAATGCAGTTTTTTTCATATCAATCCCATCCCTTAAATTAATCGATAATAAGCCACATGATAAGCATGCCAAGCCCAAAACTCGCAGCCATGGAAGCCCCCGTCATCATGCGGTCAGAACCTTCTTTTTCCTTTTCGGCTTCTTCTTTAGCCTTTTGCTTTTCGGTCTGTTCCTGACTAGCTTCGATAGCAACGCTCAGGGCCTTAGCGCAAGTTTCGTTGTTCTTCTTAAGCGTGTTGTAGCTCTGTTCCCAGTTTTCGCACTTGGCCTTCTCGATTTCGAGATCGGAGCGCAACGACTGTTTTTCTACAGTGCAGGCGCTGTCGCGAAGAGCCATCACGCTATCGCGCGCGGCTAACTCTGCGATGAGTCCTGCTTCTGCCGATTCTGCGGCAACGCTCACTCCAGCAAGGGAGCACGCAAGCAACACCGAAACAAGCAAAGCCTTCACAAAAGAACGAACAGCTGAAACCATATTCCCTCAACTACATCTGTGCGTAAATGCGCTTCCAGCCCTCTTCCGGGATTTGCGCGCCCATCACCTGGACCACCTCGTTCGAGACTACGCTACCGAGATTGCCCGAGCGCTCCATGTCCCAGCCGTTCATATAACCGTACAGGAATCCCGATGCCCAGAGGTCGCCTGCACCCGTCGTATCTATAGCCTTTGCTGCCCCTGCCGACACACGAGTGACCACGCCGTCCTTCGCAATCAAGGCACCGCGTTTGCCGATTTTCACGACAGCCACCTTCGCCTTTTTCGCGAGAACATCAAGAGCGGCCTCTTCCTTGACGCCGGCGTATGCGAATGCCTCGTCTTCGTTCGCGATGATGATATCAATCATCTTGTTTTCGAAAAGTTCGTCGAACAACTTGCGGCAAGCATCCACCACGCCAAACGAGCTAAAGTCAAGAGCCGTTTCGACACCGAGACTGCGGGCAAGCGTAAACGATTTCTTGAAGCATTCACCGTTAAAAGCACGGTAACCTTCGGCATAGAGGAGACCCACGTCGTCATAGAGAGCCGGCGTAAAGTCATCGGAACCGAGAAAATCCGAAGCCCCCAAATACGTCCACATCGAACGCTGTGCATCTGGCGTCACGGCAGAGAACACACAGCCCGTTGCGGCACTCGAAAGTCCGACCTTCGATTCCACGCCGTTATTCTTCAAATGTTCCTGGAAAAGCTTACCGAGATCGTCATCGCCCACCTTGCTGATGAACGCGGCCTTGCCTCCGAGACGAGCAACGCCCACCATCGTATTGCAAGTCGAACCGCCCGGCACGCGAATCGGATTTTCTAGAGAACCCAAAAACTTTTCCATCTGCGGCCAATTGACCATGTTCATGCCGCCCTTCTGCACACCCTGGGCAGCAATCCATTCGTCACTCACATTCGCCAAAATATCGACAAGGGCTGCGCCCATACCAAGAACTTTTTTCATTACATTCCTCCGCGACGGCGACGCAACTTGTCGCCCGCTCTTAATAAAAATTCACGTTCCGATTCCGTCAAAGATTGGATGCCTTCGCGTTCCACCTTCCTCAAGATATCGTCCATGCGTTTCTGTTCATCGACGTAGAACACTTCACCTTCGAGAACTTCCGGTTCAGATGCATCGTTTTCATCGGAACGCCTGCTCGAAGAACGTCCGCTATAATTTTCGGTTTTGCGTGAAAACAAGCGGGACAAGCCCGAAAGCAGAGAGTGATTCGGACTGTTCTGGTAAAGCGCCATGTAAATGAAACCGGCGACCACGCCGCCCAAATGGGCAAAATGCGCAATCATATCGCCCGAGTTTGCAAAGAAAATATCGAGCGCAATCATCACCCACATGGCATGCTTGATTCTCATCGGGATGATAAAGAACATCAGAATCATGCGATCCGGGAAGAACTTGTAATAGGCGACAAAGATACCCATCAAGGCGCCCGACGCACCGATAATCGGGTTATTGGTCAGGCCGAGCAGGCACATACCAAAACTGAACAGCGCCGCAAAAATACCACAGAAAAAGTACATCGAAGTAAAATGACGCGTGCCCATCCACTCCGCGACTTCGGACCCGAACATCCAAAGCATGAGCATGTTGAAGAAGAAATGCATAAAGTCAACATGGATGAACATGTAGGTCACATAGCGCCAGAGCTCAAGCGGGACCCTCGGCATAAAAGCACCGAAATAGCTAATGTAATCCGTCAGGCTCCCGTAACCGGCACCCAAGTTAACCTCAACACCACGCCCAAAGAACGCGATAACAAAGACAGCAGCATTTGCAAGCAACAACACCTGCAGCACCTTGGGCAAATATCTAAACGGTTTCATAAACCTTCCTAAACTCTTTTAAAAGCATTGAAACAATGTTCCTGGGAACATACTTGGAGAGAATCGCCCTCTGCTCGGCATCGCTTTTGGCGGCACCGCACTTGAGGAGCTCGCGGACAACGGAGCTGCTCACGGCAAGATGTTCCTGGGCACTGAGCAAAAGCACCGTTTCGACATCGCCGTCGCCGTAAATGACCTTGTTGTTCCAGGCGACCGCCTGTTCGGCATCCAGGTCAGAAGCGTTGCGGATACCACGCACTAGGTAACGCGCCCCCACAGATTTCACGAAATCCACAGTCAGCCCCTCATGGACGGCGACCGAGACGTTCGGAATTCCGGAGATCGCAGTTTGCACCATCGCCTTGCGGGTTTCAGCATCAAACAGGTTTTTCTTGCTTGCATTCTGGGCCACAAGGACAATCAAAGAATCATACAGCTCGGCGGCACGTTTCACAAGATCAAGGTGGCCGACAGTGAACGGATCAAAGGAACCAGCAAATACCGCCACACGACGTTCGCCATTCTTCACTTTGCAAACGTCATCCACCATCGGTTTTTGTGCTTTTGATTTCCACACCATGTGGTACAATTTACAAAAATGCTAACAGAAAATGTAAGCTATGAGGTATGAGCACGGCACTTCGTGCCTTTGAGCTATGAGATATAAGCATTTACCCAAAGCGAAGCGAGCTCAGAGGCCAACGGCCGACCTCAAGCCCCATTCCTGAAAATTATTAGCGACGATTCGCCGTAGCGGCGAACTTGCCCTTGGAAATCGTCATCCTTGGCCCATTCGGGCAATTTGCGACTCGGAGCCTCGAAAACGGCGACACCACCAGGATTCAGCCACTCGATAAACGGACGCAAATCCGGGTAATCCATGTCCTTGAAAGGCGGATCCGCATAAATCAAATCGAAACCACCGTCTGCGCAAAGCACTTCTTTCTTGAGCGTCAGTACATTTGTCTCAAGAAGTTTAAGTTTGTCCGCAACACCCATCGCCTTGTACGAGCGTTCGATCATCCGCGCCTGCGGACGTGCAAGTTCCACCGCCGTAACGCTTATGGCGTCACGGCTCACCGCCTCAAGCCCCATGATGCCGCTCCCGGCAAACAGGTCCAGCATGCGGAATCCATCGACGCCTTGCAAAATGTTAAAGAGAGCTTCCCTTGTACGGGAAGCTGTCGGACGCGTTTTCATGGAATCCGGGGACTCGATGTTGCGTCCCCGTAAAAAGCCACCAGTAATACGAATCGGCATACTAGCGAAGGACGAACATTTCGATGCGCATCGCCGTCTGCGGATTCTTCTTTGCGAACTTGATATCGGTCTTGGGAACTCCTATGCGAAGCGGAGATTCGGCAAACACGTTAAAGAAGTTCAGCAAGTCCGCAAAGTCGGCCGTCGATGTCACGTTATACGCATAGCGCTTATAGACACCAAAGTCTTCGACAATCGGCTTTTCAAGCCCCTTCAAAGCAACCTTGTTCGAAGAAGCCAAGGCCTTGAACGCCTTGATTTCAGAATTGATTTCGGAAGCGGGAACAAAGCTCTGAACCGCATCCAAACGAGGTTGCGGAACGGAGAACTGGCCAAATGCAGCCACTTCGGTCGCGGCCTCAGATGCAATCGGAGACTGGAACGACTTGCTCACCGCCTTGAGTCTGTCCATAAGCGTGTGCTGCGAAGATGCCTTTATGGCGACACCGCGAAGATAGTAGTAGTTCGGTGCCTGATAAACGCACTGCGTGAATCCGATATCATCCGGGACAGCCGTGTTGAGGAACGACAGGAACTGAGCCAGCGATGTCTTCTGGAACGAGAGTTTCTCCAGCGGCAAGTAGCTATTGTATTCCGTTCGTTTGTTGTTAAAAAGAGCCTGCGGATTAATTTCGCCGACAATCGCATTTACCGGCATAGCCGCACGAGCCTTCGCAATGGCATTTTCCTGTTCTGCGATTTCTGCGGCGGTCGGACCAGCAGGGGCCGTCGTAGCCGATTTTTTTGCCCCAATCAAGTTGAGATAGGAATCCGGCAAGACACCATCCAACACCTCAGGAACGCCCTTGAAGCTGAGGAAGCCACTAAAGGCAACAAAAGCAACCAATGCCGCAAGAGCCGCAGTCAAATACTTTTTCTTGTGCTGGCGTTCCACATCAGCCACGTTAGTCACGTGCAAATGCTGTGAAACGTTACCGGCGGTAGATTTTTCTGCTACCGCAATAAGGTTCATGTGAATCATACACCCTCCACCAAATTCAGAGCAGCACCAACAGCTCCGACACAGCAAATCATATCACCAGGGTTCACGCTTTCGTCAGACGGAAGCTGCGACAAGGACGTCATGAGCGAAACGTTGTAATCACTCAACTTTTCCGTAAGGAGATTGACGAAGTGTTCGTTCGAGGCCATTTCACCACAAAGACGGACATCCGTTACATTCCTAACAGAATTTTCCGTTTCGGCAAGCTTCATCTGTTCGACAATTTCATTAGCAAGAATCGGATAAGCCGTATCCTCAGTCTTCCCGACCATCGAAAGAGTAGAAACGCAGCGCAGCGCCAACAGTTCGTCGCGGCGCATCCACATCAACGTGACGCCGGAGAAGTCCGCCTTCACGACGCATACGGCATCCTTGATTTTTTCGCCTACGTCCATGACGTTCAAAAGCGACAGCACATCGACTTCCATGGACTTCGGAGAGAGCACACGAGAACGGAAACCTTTGCGCAAGGCATCGACCCACTCCTTGCGAACCGCCATCACAAGTTCGTTATAGCCCAGGGTGTCATCGCCGCTCAACGTCTTGGAATCGACAATATAGGCCCCGACTTCCGCATTGGTAAACAGTTCGAGATACCAAGTCAAATACTGTTCCTTGCTCGTAGCGGCCTCTGGCGGGACATAGACCTTGCGGATAATCGACATCGTCGCAGGCATCGTCACCGATGTCGCCACGATATTTTCAATATGGTTTTCATCGATCCACTGCTGGAGCGTGTTTTCGAAAAGGAATATATCGTAAATGGGGTTGCACTCCGTCGGAAGGACGGCGGTCTTAAGAACCATTTTCTCGGATGGATCCACGAGGGCCACCTTCATGGAGGTGTCGCTCACTTCAATGCCTAGATATAACTTCGTACCACTCATAAAAAACACTTATGTAAAGTTTTATATCCTAAAACTAATCAAAAATTATCGATTGTAACATGTTTTCAAGTTTTTTCTTTCCAATTCCATGCACTTTTTTGAGGTCAGAAGGCCCTTTGAACGGTCCAAATGTGTTCCTGTGCACAATAATTTTCTCCGCAAGCTTGGGTCCGACCCCTTTCAAGGCGCATAAATCTTCGGCACTTGCCGTATTGATGTGAAGCGGGAGCGAGACCGCCTTTTTCGGTTTCGGGTGGTGTCCGCGATGTTCAAACGAAGTCGAATCGGTCGAATTGTCCAACGGGGCAAGGCCCGCAGAGTCACTTACTTTGTCTAGACTCATGACAAGACCCGCTCCAGCATCCGCCCCCGCAACCGCAGGTAACGGCGCGATTTCAGATGCAGGTGGAGACGCATTCGCGACCACGATAGCATCGCCGACCTCGAACGACTCGATGGACGGAAGCCCCCATGGGAGATAGCGGATAACAAGACCAATTGTAAAGAGGATTATTGCGAGTTTGAGTATTCTTTTTTCAGATGCGTTCATTGCCTTTTCTAAAGGGAACATCTAGATAAAGGATTTAGCAAACGATCTAATAAAATTTTCTCGACGTGGGTCGCGTCCGAGGGAACGTCCACCGAGATGCTCGGGTAAGCGCTCTGGACTATGCGGATGGGGCGACGCCCAAGGATTCGCATCTGTTCCAACGAACGCTCCAGCTCTATTTTACTCTGCGGAAGCGAGGCAAACTCGTCGCGGGCTTCGCGGGAGTAAGCGTAGATGCCCTGGTGCTGGAACCAGCGGTTCGATTCTGCAGGCGGCACCGACCTTGTAAAGTCGATAGCCTCGCCATCGCGAACGAGCACTTTCACGACGGTCTTAAGTTCTGCTTCTGCAGGGTTCAGCGGGCATGCCACTGTCACCCAGCAGTTAGGATGCTCCGAAAGGTCTTTAGCGACATCGCGGAGCACCGAAGGTTCTACAAGCGGTTCGTCACCCTGAAGATTCACGACCAGGTCGAGACCGAGCTTTTGGGCTGCCTCAGCCACGCGGTCGGAACCTGTAGCGCATTCACCCGTCATTACGCAGTCAAAGCCAGCCGCCGTGACCACCGCCTCGATTGCCGGGGAATCTGTGGCGCATACGATATGCTCGAAGCAACCGGCAAGCAGCGCACGTTCCATCGTGCGAACAATCATCTCCTTGCCGTTGAGTTTCAGGAGCGGTTTTCCCGGAAAACGGGACGACCCCATGCGGGCCGGAACAATGCAGCTGACCATATTGGAAATTCGCGAAATGGCGCAACTGGGTTTCGCGGAAGTACGCTAAAACGCCCAAAGCGCAGGGATGCTGTAAAAGCACGCAAAAACGCGCCGACTACATCACCTTCGGGATGGCGAAGTGGTCGTTTTCGACAGCCGGAGCGTTTGCGAAAGCCTGTTCGAGCGTAAAGCCCTGCACCGGCACGTCTTCGCGGAGGATGGTCGCGCCGTTTTCGACAGCGGTCATCGGTTCCACGTTCGAAAGGTCCAAAGCCTTCAATGCTTCGAGATGGTCGAGCATCTTGTCCAAGTGACCCTTGATTGACGGAATATCTTCTTCTGCAATGCTCAGGCGAGACAACTTCGCGAGTTTCAAAACTTCTTCACGTTCAAGCATAAAAACCTCTTTTTTACAGGATGCAAGATAGAAAAATTAAGTAGGAAGTAGGAAGTAGGAAGTAGGAAGTTACGCAGTTTTACTTCGTCAAGACTAGCTCCTTGGAGAGCCTGCTTTGCCGAAGAGCGTCAAGCCTAGCCTCCATTTCTGCAATTTGCTCTTCGGACATGCCCATTTCTCGTAGGACTTTTTGAGTGTCGGTACGATTCTGAACAATTTCGGCTTCAGCATTTTCAGCCTTTTGACGTTCTGCTTCGGCCTTTTGACGTTCCGCTTCGGCTCTTTGATCGGCTTCGGCAATCCGTTGGCGGAAAACATCGCCGGCGCTGACAAATCCGTACTTTTGCCCAATGCTTTTGAATGCCATGTTCAACTCCTGTAGAACACCATTTCCTAAAAATAAGTATGACTTTCAGAATCAGCCGATTATTGCCTTTCCGCTAGAATTTGTTCCTTGGAATAGCCGAAGTAAGCCATCGCGTTCTCAACAGAAATGACACCGTCACGCACCAGTTTCTTGGCTGTA
The DNA here is from genome assembly GCA_017965445.1 of Fibrobacter sp. Classification (GTDB taxonomy): domain Bacteria; phylum Fibrobacterota; class Fibrobacteria; order Fibrobacterales; family Fibrobacteraceae; genus Fibrobacter. The sequence continues at coordinate 20,496 of JAGCPZ010000009.1, forward strand.
TTGAGCTTTTCCGCTTCAGCATTTTCAGCCTTTTGACGTTCTGCTTCGGCTCTTTGATCGGCTTCAGCAATCTGTTGGCGGAAAACATCGCCAGCGCTGACGAATCCGTATTTCTGTCCAATGCTTTTGAATGCCATGTTCAACTCCTTCAGAACATCATTACCAAGGTACTCATTCAAATATAGACTAATCTTGTTCAGCAAACAAGAGAGCTCGTTGCGCGGTAATTTCTGCAATTTGGGCACGAACTGGCGGAACACATCAAGAAAAGCGTCCTTGTCGTAGGCATGTACCATTGCCGCTATTCCTAGGCCAGTCACCGCATCTTCACAAGCAAGACAATCGCTGTCTGGAATGTCGGACATGTTCACGAACGCACAGCGGAACGGCAACACCATGCCATGAAAATACTTGGGATAGTCCTTTTCGAGCATTTCCAACGGGTTCCAGTTTTCGCGCCCGTTATAGAATATGATTGCCATCGTCGGGAGTCCATCAAAAAGGCGGCCTTCGTCGAAGCGTTTCATTACGGAGCGTACATAACGCGCAAGCTGATTAAACGAGTCAGCGTCACGGCCGGACTTGTGTTCTACGAGGATTCCCACAAATACGGGCGCTCCCGTAGCGACGTTCACGCGGAAAGCCAAATCCGCGTCACCCGTCTCGTACACCTCGGAATACGAATCCGGAATACGCACAAGCGTGTCCAAATTTACCGCAGCAAGGAAATCAGCAACATCAACATTTACTTTCCCCGCAAGTTCAAGCAGCAGCCTGAGATGATTTGTATCTGCGAACAACCAACGGAAAAAAGCATCGTGAGGCTTTTTCGCCTCCTGTTTTTCTTCCATAAAATATCCTTTCTCTTTTGAAAGAAATTTTCATAAAAGCAAATGATTTAAGAAAGGATATAGATAACGATATAATAAATTCAGCCCATCAGAACTGATTGGTTATAATCTAACAAAGTCGTTCAAGAAAAACAAGAGGTTGTTTCGTTTTTTGTTTATTTTGTCAACAACAGTTAGCAAAATAAAAAGGAGATGCCCCGTCGGAGCGGGGCATGACATGCAAGGTTAGACTGCACAAAGCGACTTTGTCGCGATTATTTCAATTCCTAACTCCGCTTTTCGAATTCCTAATTACTATCCAATCACTTCCAGTGCGGCGTACTTGAGGATAATGGTCCTATTCATGTTGTCGCGGTCAAAACGCACATCAACGCGGGCATTTTCGCCGTTGCCGTAAGCCTTGACAATGACACCATTGCCGTATTTGGAATGGCGAACACGAGCACCGACGTGGTACGGATTCTGATTCACATCTTGACTGTATTCGTCATAAACGACACGCGGACCGCTTGGAACAGCGAGCTTTGCCGGAGCCACCTTAATCGGATTTCGATAGACGATATGCTTGTCGTTCTTTTTGATTGAAGCAGGCACCGCCGCCGGGCGAGAACCATAAGAGCCGTATGAAGAACCGCCATAACTGCCGGAGCCGCTACGCGAGCCATACGAGTTTCCGCTGTACGAGCGGTTTCCGTAAGACCCGGATGAGCCCGAATTGTCATAAGACCGCGACGAGCCATAGGAACCGCTTCCATACGATGAACTGGAACGTGTATTTCCGACAAAAGAGGGAACCGACGGACGCGTGTTCAAGCACGGCGTAAAGTCAACGACGGACGGATCCAATTCCTTGAGGAATCGGGACGGTGCAAACGGACGGATATTGCCTTGAAAGAACCTTCGTTCGGCATGGTACAGATAAAGTTTCTTTTCGGCACGGGTACAGCCCACGTAGAACAGGCGGCGTTCTTCTTCCATCTGCTCGTTGATTTCGGCCATCGAGAGCATCGACGTTCCACGCACCAGTGGGAAGATTTCGTCATCGCAGCCCGCAATATGCACCGTGTTGAATTCAAGGCCCTTTGCCATGTGGATTGTCATGAGCGTCACAAGGCCCTTCGACGTATCGACCTTCTTGTCGCCATCCGTCAAAAGCGAAATATCCTGCAAGAAAGCATCAAGCGTTGCGCCAGGATGGTCTTCATCAAATTCGCGGATGGCGTTAATCATTTCGTCCAAGTTTGCGATGCGTTCGTCAGCCGTAATTTCGTCTTCTTTGCGCAAGAATTCCTTGTAGCCCGTTTCATTGATAATAGTCTCGGCAAGAATCGGGAGCGGAGTTTCGCCGGAATTCATCATGTTCTTCCAGCGAATCACAAGGTCGGTAAAGCCTTTGAGCTTCGGAGCGCCACGCCCCGTGCCGTTCGCTTCGAGGAGTAAATTGTCCCACAGCGAACCCTCGCCCGCCTTCACCTTGGCGAGCACGCCTTCGACAGTTGTCTTGCCGATGGCACGCGGCGGCGTATTGATAATGCGCAAATACGCAGCATCGTCTTTTTCGTTCGCCAACACACGTAAATACGCAAGAATATCCTTGATTTCCTTGCGGTCCCAGAACCTCGTTCCGCCAAAAATCACCGATGGGATGCGCAAATCGTTGAGCGCCTTTTCAAGCACGCGTGACTGGGCGTTCGTGCGGTAGAAAACAGCCGTCTTGGCATAAAAATCAGGCCCCGCCTGCGCAATCGTCTTTGCGATGTTCGAAGCCTCGGAACGGTCATCCTCAAAATAACGCACGTGAATGAGCTCGCCCGCCTCTTCCTTGGAATAAACGACCTTCTGCATTTCAGCAGGGCGAACGTTATGCGCAATCACGGAACCCGCGCCTTTCACGATATTCGCGGTCGAGCGGTAATTGCGTTCAAGCTTTACAATCGTCACTGGAGCAAAATCGCGGTGGAAATTGCGGATAATCTTGATGTTCGCGCCACGCCAACCATAAATACTTTGGTCGTCATCACCCACCACCGTCACATTCTTCGTCTCTGGATTGATAAGCAATTTCAAAAGTTCATACTGAACATCGTTCGTATCTTGATACTCATCGACCACGACGTACTGGAACTGGCGTCTCAGCTGTCTCACAAGTTCCGGCACCATCTGCAACATACGAACCGTATTGAACAGCAAGTCATCGAAGTCCATCGCGTTCGATTCCGTAAGCTTTTTCTGGTAAGCCGCATAATAGCGGGCCTTACGTTCTTCGTCTGCAAATTCTGCGTTCATTGCCGCAATTTCCGGCGTCTGCAAAGTCGCCTTGTCACCCTTGTACAAAATTGTATTCTTGTAACGCGAAATCGCTCCATGAACCTTTTTCAGTTCAGCAGCATCGTAATCTTCACCCAAATCGTCCTTCAAGATTTCCTTGAGAATTCGCTTCTGGTCATCGTCATCGTAAATGGAAAAATTTGCATCGAACCATTTGCCGCCAAGCGCCTGAATCACAAAATCTTTTGCAAGGCAGAGTTTCAACAACTTAAGACAAACAGAATGGAACGTACCCATCCACATAAAAGGCAAGCGGTTATTCAGAAGTTTCTGGATACGGTCCTTCATCTCGCGAGCAGCCTTGTTCGTAAACGTCACTGCCAAAACGCGATTGGATTCTACATTGTGAAACGAAACCAAATGGGCAATCTTGTAGGTAATGCAACGCGTTTTTCCCGAACCTGCGCCCGCCAAAATCAGCATCGGGCCATTAATCTTTTTGGCGGCTGAGGCCTGTTCCGGGTTCAACTCTTTATCTAAAACACTACCATCTACAATATTTGCCATCCTGCACCTCTAGTCGATATACAGATGTGCAATATAGTAATTAGTAGGAAGTTAGACAAATGCGTAGGCCGAGCGTCGCGGCCAAGCTTGCTTGGACATGACCGAGGCCAGCATTAAACGCCGTTGGCGTTCGTGGCTGCGATTATGACATATCAAAATACAAGTATTCTGCTGCGTCATAACCTTGCGCACTATTGGGACTTGAGCATAGCGAGAGTACAAGTTAGAAGTAGACAGAGGAAAGAGTCATCCTGAGCGAAGGGCTTCGCCCGAAGTCGAAGGATCCAGTTAAGGTTTAGGCTCTTATAAAAACAGGAGATGCCCGATCAAGTCGGGCATGACAGGACGAAAAGTCCCGGATGGTTCGGCAAGCTCACCAACCTTAGTCCGGAATGACAAGGCAAAAATTTCTATAACCTAGCGACTATTCATCAGCAGTAGATGCGCCGACGGCTTGTTCGAGCGTGGTGAGGCCTTGCAGAGCCTTGTTGATGCCGTCCATACGCAACGTAATCATTTCGCAAGACTTGATGGCCTCGCGCTTGATTTCGTCACCGGAAGCACGCTTAATCACAAGGTTACGCACAGCTTCGTTCGGCACGAGGAACTCGTAAATGCCGCAACGGCCCTTGAATCCCGAGCCATCGCACTTGGGGCAGCCCTTGCCATGATAGAACTGCATATCCGGTGCGAGGTGGAGTTCGTCGCGGAGTTCCTGCGATATTTCGACAGGTTCCTTGCAGTTCTTGCAAATGCGGCGCACAAGGCGCTGGGCCAAGACGCCCTTGATAGCGGTCGAGACAAGGAACGGTTCCAGTCCCATTTCGAGCAAACGAGGGAACGCACCGGCGGCGTCGTTTGTATGGAGCGTACTGAAGACCAAGTGACCCGTCAAAGCAGCTTCGATAGCCATCGTCGAGGTTTCCTGGTCACGCATTTCACCGATCATGATAACATCCGGGTCCTGACGAAGCAAGGCACGGATGCCCGCCGCGAACGTAAAGCCTGCGGCATTGTTAATCTGCCCTTGGTTCACACCGTCAATATTCAATTCCACCGGGTCTTCCATCGTCGAGATGTTGATGGTGGAATCCAAAATTTCTCGAATAGAAGCGTAAAGCGTCGTAGATTTACCGGAACCCGTCGGACCGGTCACCAGCACAATGCCGTTCGGGGCATTAATCGCATCGATAAACTGCTTCAAGACGCGGGCATCGAAGCCCATTTCACGTAGCGGGAACTGACCCGAGTTCGGGTCCAAAATACGCATAACGATTTTTTCGCAGACGCCACGCTTACGGAGCGATATCGGGAACGAGCTCACACGAAGGTCAACTTCGGAGCCCTTGTAACGCACGGTAAAACGTCCGTCCAACGGTTTACGCTTTTCGGCGATGTCCATTTTAGACAAAAGCTTAATACGCGAAAGAATCTGCGGCATGAGTCGTGCGGGAATCGGGGACATCACTTGCAAGTCACCGTCAATGCGGTAACGCAGCTTGAGGAACGTCTCCTGCGGTTCCAAGTGAATATCAGATGCATGGCGGGCAATCGCTTCGTGAATCAAGGTCGTCACGATTTTCACCACCGCGCGGCCTTCTTCGTCGGTCAGTTCCGGCTCATCACTTGCGCTACTACCGCGTTCGACGGTCTCAAGTTCTTCGTCCTTGTTTTCGCCGATAAGTTCTGCAAGGGATTCTTCAGCCGGACCGTGCCCCGCATAGAGGATATCTATGGTTTTCTTGATGTCCTGCTCGGACGCCATGACGACATCGACATTGCGCTTGACCTTGAACTTGATAGAGTCCCTGAGGCGCACGTTCGTCGGATCCGCCATTGCCACAACAAGCGCCTGGCGAACATCCCTTGACACGTAAAGCGGAACAATCTTGTACGCCTTGCACTGGTCTTCCGACAGGAACTCATAGACTTTTTCGTCAAGCTTAATGGAATCGAGTTTTATGAACGGGACCTCGAACTGGCAGCAGAGAATATCGGTGAGCTTCTTTTCGTCGATAAAACCCATTTCGACAAGCAGACGACCAAGACGCTTGCCTCCAGACGTTTTCTGTTTTTCAAGAGCTTCGTTCAACTGATCCGGCGTGATAAAGCCTTGATCCAAAAGCATTTCACCAATACGTTTCTTGGTGACACTCTGCATTTGAACGCCCAAAATGTCCGTCAAGGCTTCTTGCTTGACCATCCCGGCTCTCACAAGAATCTGGGCAAGAGTAACTCTCTTCCCCAACTGCGCCTGATACTTGACTTCTTCCTCGGCGTACCTCAACTGGTCTTCGTTAATCAAGTTAACGCGAACCAATAACTGTCCTAAGCTGCTTGAATCCTTCATAGATGCGACCACGCCTGTGCGATTAAATTTATCCTCCCCCCATCCGGTTTATTCAGATATACTCCGCTACCGACATCCACGGATCCAATTTCGTGGATTTCACCTTCTGGAGGTTCATTGTACAAATATATAGTTTTTGTAAGATTAGATGTGAAAAGGAGTTCGTATTCTTCACCCCCATTTAGGGCAAAATCGAGGGGAGATAGCCCAAAATACCGGCACATTTCGATAACATCCGGGTCAATGGGCAGTTTTTGCTCGTCAATTTCGATGGAAACGCTTGACGAAAGCGCCAAATGGTTCGCCTCGGAACTGAGCCCGTCACTGATATCCATACAGGCTCCGCGCACGCCGGCCTTCACCAGTTGTACCCCCATGTCCTCGCAAATTCTTGGAGAAAGATGGTAATCGACCAACCTTGGGAAGCGTGCGGCCTCTTCCGGACGGTTCATCAGAATCCAGAGTCCCGCTGCGGATTTTCCGAGAGTCCCCGCCACATAGACACGGTCACCTGGTTTTGCTCCACTGCGAAGGAGAGTCGTTTCACCGTCCGTTGTTCCGAGGAGCGTTGTCGAAAACATCCCCACATCACCGACAACCGTGTCTCCCCCAATCAATGTAACTCCTCTTCTCGCAAAGCCTTGCGCAAAAAATTTTGCAATTTGGTTTCGAGTTTCTTCGCTCCAGTTCCGGTTTACGCAAAGTCCGAGCAGCGCAATTTTGGGGCGACCGCCCATCGAAGACACGTCTGATACGTTGGACACAATGTGCTTCTCGACCGCCTGTTCAGGACTAGACCAGTCCATCCGGAAATGGACGTTCTCGACCGACAAGTCCTTTGTCACAAGCCAGCCGTCGAAGATAGCACAGTCATCCCCCGCCGCAAGCCAGCTGCGATACGCAGGCGGGTCCTGCTTTAAAGGAACGGCCCCTTCTAACAATTTGCTTACAAACCTAAATTCGCCAAGGTCAGGGAAGTTCATATTCTTTTCAAGGGAAAATTAAAATGATCGACCAATAATTTAACAATAAACTTTCTATACTTTAGGCGTGGGACACATATTTTTCATAACGCCATCATCGCCCGGCAGTTTAGACAAGCTGAACCAGTGGACTTTCCGCTGGCTTTTAGAACATGGTAATATGGCAGATGATTCCACGCTCTACACTTGCAATTCCATCGAAAGCGCACAAAGTCTTTTGGAATCCGCACTGATTATCGGGCAATCTCCGGCGCTCATCATCTTTGACCACGCCGACCATGCGACCGAGAAGAACCTTGCATTCAGCAAGGAACTGCACAATGCCATTCCCGAATCGTGGATTATCGAAATCATTCCCGAAGACATGCCGCTTCCTGCAGATTCAGGTGATGACAGCACGTTCTGGATTAGGCGCCCAGTCAACGAAGAAGAATGGAACGCCACGCTCGAAAGCGTATTGCACAAGAACGGTTGTCCGCAATGGGCGAAGTGGACCGGGAACAAGACTTACAAAAGTTTTTAAATAGCGGTAATCAATCATGATTAAAGGCGTCAGCTATTTTGGAGTGCGCTCACCGAAGCTCGCACTCGTTGACCTCGCACATATAAAAGAAGCTGGGTTCAATGCAGTCCTCCACACATGGAGTGAAGAAGACCTGCAATATTACTTCGATACGATGAAACAAATCGTGAACGAGTCCGCCGCCATGGGGCTTTCCGTCTATGTGAATCCGTGGGGCGTAGGCCGCGTGTTTGGCGGTGAAGCTTATTCGGAACTCACCGCACGCAATCACGACATGTGCCAGGTGGCGCTCGACGGGAAGCCGAAAGTGGCCGCCTGCCCGAACCATCCGGAGTTCCGAGCCTACATGCACCATTGGATAGAAGTTGTCTGTAACACAGATGTTTCCACGATTTTCTGGGACGAGCCGCACTTTTACTTCGAGAAGGGCGGACTTAGCAACTGGAGTTGCCGCTGCGAAAAATGCAGCGAGTTGTTCCGCGCACGTTTCGGCTACGAGATGCCCGCCGAACTTACAGACGACGTAAAGCAGTTCCGCGAAGATTCGCTTATTGATTTTCTGAAAGAAATGACAGAGGACGTTCACGCACGCGGCAAGCGCAACTGCGTCTGCATGCTACCGCCATGGTTCCCCGCCGGGCTCGATGACTGGAGCAAAGTCGCAAGACTCGAAGCGGTCGATGAAATCGCCAGCGACCCGTACTGGGAACGAGGCGCCACCGAAGAATGGGTCCGCGAAAAGTACCGCGAAACCGCGAACAAACTTGTGGAAGTCGCCACGCGCTACGGCAAGTCCGTGCAGATGTGGGTGAAAGCTTACCAGATCGAAGCGGGCCGTGAAAACGACCTCGCCATCGCCGTCGAAGAAAGTCGCGCCGCAGGCATCAAGAACATATTCGCCTGGAGCTACCGCGGCACAGAGACGCTCAGCTGGCTAAAAAGCGACGACCCGGACCGCGTTGCGGAAGTATTCCGCTCCGCAGTAGGATGTAAGAAATAAGCAGGATATTACTTCATCACGCGGATGGTCGTAGAACCTGCGCGGGACTTCACGAGGTACGCGCCTTTCTGTTTGACGAGTGCACGGACCTTCTGCGAAACATCTTGAGAAGTCGCGGCCTCGACACGGCCCACATGCGATCCGAGCATGTCAAAGACATCGTACGTGACGGGCGTTTTAGATACAGCAAAATTTGTCCGAATTGATGTAGAAGGATCCGCGAACTCAATCCAGTCAATATTCACAAAATTTCCCGTAATCAAGAGTTTCAGCACATGCTTGCCGGCATCGAGTTTCACGCTACCGAGTTCAACATCTTCATACACGCTCCAGTCCTCGCCCGTCTTCGGGACCGTCTTTGCAGGGACAAGTTCTTTATCGTCCAAGAGCAAGCTGAATCCGGACGTTTCCGACCCCGACGCGACATGAGCCTTGACATCGAATGAACCGTTGGCCGAAACATTCACGGTGTATTCCAGCCACTCGCCTTCTTGCGTGTAGCCAAGAGCGTAGTTGTCGCCGCCCTTTTCGATATCCACGCCGTCCTTGCGATATTCCCCGCCCTTGTTCTCGGAATCGTTATCCTCGTACGAGGAATTGCCGTTACCAATCCCGTTGATGTCGTAATTTTCAGCTTCGATTTTCCCAGGAATTTTCGCCGGTTCGCCAGCAACAACGCTATCGCCCTCGACCTTGCCAAACGGCTTCTGCGGAACAGGCTCCACGGGTTTGCGGTTCACGGCCTTGAGCATCTGCTCCGCATAGCGCTTGCCGAATTCTACATAAGCGTCGTGATTGAAATGGTAGCGATCAACGCCGTTGCCCTTCAAATTTTCGGACGAAGCGTAATAAGTATTGTCCATTGAATTTGGGAGTTTCGACACGCGGTCGGAATAGCAACAGCCTTCGCGCAAGAGCTCACCCGCCACGAACGGCACCGTATCGGAACTCATCCCCAGCGCCTTGAGAATGTCGTCACGGGTTTTCTTCACAATCTTTGGCCAGTCCGGGTAACCGCCGTCCGTTTCGCCCTGATGGAAAATGAAGCCCTTGATGACGCCCACCTGCTGCGCCTTTTTCGCGATGTCGATAATGGTCTTGGTCACGTTACCGTCGCTAGCGTATTCCTTCGCATAGTTCTGGAGCCAGCTTTCGGCAGTCGAGAGGTAGCTCTTGTACTGGTCCTGGTCAAACAGCTTGATGCTCGCGCCGCCCACTGCCACGGGGATAATCGCGACTGTCACGTCGGGCATGCTGTCGGCCATCGTGCGCCCGAACCAATCGGCAATCGAAATCGTGTTGCCGCAGTTGAATAGCGAAGGCACCGCCGGATAAACTTCGCCGAGCGTGTTGCGGCCCTTACCCGAGCATTTTTGCGTCGCAAAAATCTTGAAGCGCGGGTTTTCGGCCTTGTCGGCACTCTGGGCATCGGCAGTGCCGCCCATGTTGGACTGGCCGTACGCAATGTAAACGTGGAAATTCGGGTCCGGAGCCGCTTTTGCCAAAGCCGCACCAAACAGCACAATGCCCGCGACAACGCATGCCACGGACGCAAAACCGGAAAATTTTTCAAACATTCCCATATCTCCCTATTGGTTAACAACAGTATTAAATTACCTAGAAAATGCAAAGAATGTAAACACAGAGCAAAAAAATTCATAGACAAACTGTCTATAAAGAGCGGGAAAATAGAGGAAATTATACTAGAAAAGCCCCCGCGATGCGGAGGCATTTAAGGTCGCAAAAATGCGTATAGAGCCGAACGGTCTTATTACTTCGCGCGTTCGAGGTAAGAACCGTCGCGGGTATCGACGCGAATCTTGGTGTTGTTTTCGATGAAGAGCGGAATCATCACCTTGGCGCCAGTTTCGAGAGTGGCTTCACGCATCACGTTACCGCTGGTGTTGCCCTGAACAGCCGGAGGAGCGTCAACAATCATCAAGTCAACGAATGTCGGCGGGATAACTTCGATCGGGAGCGTTGCCTGAGTCTTCGGGTCCTTCCACCAAGTCACTTCAACAGTAGCGCCATCGAGAAGCCAAACTTCGCAACCATTGAGAGCTTCCTTGGCAATTTCCATCGTTTCCTGAGTGGTGTTGTCCAAGAAGTACCAAGTAGAACCGTCATTGTAGAGGTAAGTCATTTCGGTGTAGGTCACATCAGCTTCTTCCACCGTATCACCGCTCTTCCAAGTACGTTCGAGAGTACGGCCAGTCACCAAGTTCTTGATACGAACGCGGTTGAAAGCCTGACCCTTACCCGGCTTCACAAACTGGTTTTCGATGATTTCGTACGGCTGACCATCAACCATGATTTTCAATTTTTTACGGAATTCGTTGGTGCTTACAGTACCCATATTATCCTCTTGTTGATTTTGATTCTAAATTTAGCAATATAATGGACAATTCTGTTAAAGTTTTCACGCATATTTCTGAATTTTTAGACTATTTGGGCAAAGATTTTACAGGTTTGACAAGCGAGATGCAGGCAAACCTCGACCAAAGTCCCTCGTTTGCCTTCTATTGTTCCAAACATTTCGCAGACCTCATCAAGAAATCGGGCGAACCCGCCAAACTGCTACGCGAGGTTCTACCTTCGACAGAAGAACTCAAGGACGCCCCAGGCTTTGTCGATGACCCCGTTGGCGACCTCCCCGCGGGCAAGTCCGAATGCATCTTGCAAAAGTACGAGAACCGCGCCCTCATCGTTTCGACTTCTGCCTGCGGTGTGCGCTGCCGCTTCTGCTTCAGGCGCAACTACCCATTCCAGGACACTCAGAATATCGCGAGCGAAGTTTCGAACTGGCTCGATGTCCACACGAACATCTGGGAAGTCATCCTCTCGGGCGGAGACCCGCTTACGCTTGGGCCGGGACCGTTCCGCGACCTCGTAGAAGCAATTGCATTCCACCTGTCCGTGACGACGCTCCGCATCCACACGAGACTCCCCGTGATGCGTCCCGACCTCGTGATGCAACATTTCGAGCTTTTGCGCGAACTCCCCGCGCGATTCAATTGCGTGCTGGTCGTACACGCAAACCACCCCGACGAACTGGACGAAGAATCCGCCACCGTTTTCGCACAACTGAAATTCAGCGGTTGGACACTCTTGAACCAAAGCGTTCTTTTGAAAGGCGTGAACGACGACGCATCGACTCTCGAAAGCCTCTGCCGCAAGCTTTTTGAGCAGGGAGTCCTCCCCTACTACTTACACCAGCTCGACCATGCGAAAGGTGTAGCACATTTCGAAATCAGCGACGAACGCGCCCGCGAACTCATCGCGCAAATACGCACAAAACTCCCCGGCTACCTCGTACCGAAACTCGTTCGAGAAATCGCTGGTGAGAAAAGCAAAACGCCGGTGTAGAACTGGCGTCACGCTTTTTATTCACGTCCGATAATGCTATCGATGCACTTTGAAAATTCTCGAACATTATCCTTTTGATATTGCAGAGCATCTGATTTCGAATCATTTCTGGAAGATTGCAGATAAGCTGAGTTTTCTTCGCGGCATAATTCGGGTGGAACATCATTCTTCTTGCTATAATTGCCAACGCAAGCTATTCCATTAGACGAAAGAGTTACTGCCACGGTATCGCTATAACGAACAAAATCCACTTTCAAGTCAAATGTGCGACCTTCATGTGTAAACTTCATGCTCTTTTTCGTTTTTTCTTGAACCGTAATTCCATATTTTTCGGGACTAAAGTCAGACCTTGAATAAAAAACATCTTCGAACATAATGGAGTGTTTATCGTTCAAGAAACCGAATATATCTTCCACAAAATTCGTGTTCATATAATCATAGTTCGGCACATCACCAACACGGTGTTCTAATTTACCTCCATCGAGCCTAAAAAACTTTTCGTAAGCATCATTGCCGCAGCCATAGACACTATCGACATAGAGGCACGGCGAAGTACGCCAAGTGCCATCCAACACACCAGAAGTTCCGCCAACCCATTGTACAGTAACAAGCTCTTTTGTTATTTCATCCTCATCAACGTACGAAAGCTGCAAAGTATCATTACGGAAGTTATAAGCAAAACGATCTACATCTTCAAAATAATAGTCCGGATCATAGTAAAGCTTTCCATCTTTTCTAAAGCAGCCCCCAAAGATTTCAAGTACAAATGTTACAGAATCCTTGGATTCATCAACAAAAGCTTTACCCACTTTATTCAAACGAGCTGATTCAAAAGCAGTTTGCACATCAAGATTTCCAGACTTTTCATTTGAAGATGAATTCGTTCCGCGACGAACAAGGCTTTTCACGCAGCTTGCAAATTCATCACTATTGTCTTTACGGTAGCTCAAGCTCCCTCTGCCATTTTCATAAAGGTAATCTGCATTTTCTTCGCGGCAAATTTCAGAAGAAACATTATCACGTTCACTCAAATACGCCGTACAAGACAGCCCCTCAGAGGACAACGTTACAGAAGCTGAGTCAGATACTTGAACATAATCTACATTCAATTCATATTGGTGTTCTTTATAAACGAATTTCATATTTTTATTCGTTCTTTCTTGAACTGTAAATCCTAAACCTGAAAGATCATTATCCATACTCATCACTTGACCGCGCAAATCAAAATCTATACGATTTTCATGTCCAGTCATAAATAACGCAAGATTTTCAACAAAGCTAGAATTCATATAATCATACGTTTTATTTTCAGAAACGCGGGTTTCTACATTTCCATTATTGAATTGGATAAATAGATTTTCCATATCATTGGAACAACCATATTCATCACCAAATGAAGTACATGGCAAATACATCCATACACCATTCAAATCACCGGGATTACCTCCAATAAGATAAAAGTTTAAGTCGTATAGCGAGCCCTTTTCATGATTGATGAAACCATAGGACAAGACAAGCGTATCACCATGGAAATCATATGCATAAGTCCTTGAACTTGCAAAATAGAAATCGGAGTTATAGGCATAAACGCCATTATCATTTTTCAAGCATCCGCCAAAAGTTTCATAAACAATCGTTAAAGAATCCTGAGATTCATCAACAACAACCTTGCCCAATTGCGATACGCGAGCAGAAGCAAAAGCGGTCTGCACATCAATGATTCCGCCATCATCATTCGATGATGTATTCGTGTCCTCGGTAAAGCCGGAACACCCTGCAAGTAGCGTAATACCGGAAAAAACCATTGCGCAAGCAAGGCACATGGCAATTAAATTTTGTATCATATTAATCTTTTTCATTTTTTTCTCCAACTTGTTTGCTCAATGGAAAGAGCTGTAAATTCAATCGATAAACTCGATTGTAGCTTTTCACGTTCGCTACAATCTCCGCAACTTTTTTGCGGAAGGCATCAAGTTCTGCAGCAAGGCGCTCGTAGGCTTCACGGTCAAGCCCCATCGTCATTCCGGAGATGTGGCGGTAATCGCGCGAATAACGTTCCAGAGAATCAGCCGCCAAATGCGCATACTGCTTTTGCATATTGACGACCGTCGCCGATACCACTTCGCGGGTACTCGAAACACCTTCGCTAGTTTGCACGTAATTTCCGCATTCATCTTTTTTCAAAAGCCCAAGCGATTCCTGCAAGTCCAAGGATTCGCGGGCTTCGGCGGCAGAAATGGCGGGCACAAGTGCATGCCCCATTTCAAGAGGCGTTGCACCCTTCATAATCGGGGCAAGTTCCCGGAGCGCAGGGTTTGCCCACGACGAGAAATACGCAAACGACTTCGCTTCCAAAAATTCCACACGGTTTTCGCTAGCAATTTTCATCATCTTCTCAAAAGCAGCTTGACGGATTTCAGAGCGTGCGGAATCGCAAAATTCAACCATCGCCCGAAAATATTCGGCCTGTACACCAGACAAGTTCATCGCCGGCAAGACCTTTTCAACAGCAACTTTTGAAAGTCGCGTTTTACCGTCGCAAACAAGCTTCAAAAACCCCGAAGACGAAAATCCCGCAAGTTTTGCAAATTCGCGCCACGTAAATGCGGAACACTTTTTACGGCTTTCGTAAAAGTCTCGTATGTACGAGCGGTAATCTCTATATTCAAAAACAGATTTCATAATTCTTAATCAGCTTTATCTGCTTTAAAAATAAAATTAATTCATGCAAAAATCAACACTAATGAAACAAAATTTGATATTTTCTTTAAATTTTAGCAATTTTATCAACAAATCAATTATTTTTACACCAGTATAAGAAACACAATGTTTCATATAAAAAATTCTCGCCCAGCATCGACTGAGGCGAGGAAAAAGTGACGTCATTCCGAATTTACGGCGCTAGTAGATCAGCTTTACAAGCAACGTTCCGACAATCGTCGAAACGATGACGCTTACCAAGCCCGGCCGCATAAAGCTGTGGTTCAGCAAGTACTTTCCGATGACGGTCGTGCCCGAACGGTCGAAGTTCACGGTCGCAATGTCGGACGGATAATTCGGGATGAAGAAGTAACCATAAACACTCGGGAGCACGCCCAACAGCACAGGGCCTTCGATATTGAGGCTGTACGCCAGCGGAAGCATCGCCACAACCACCGCCCCCTGCGAATTGATAAGCACGCTCACCGCAAAAAACGCAAACGCGATTGCCCACGGGTAATGCTGCACAATATCCTTGAGCCCGCCCTGCATCACGTCCATGTAATTTGCAAAGTAGGTATCGGCAAGCCACGCGATACCGTAAATGGCGACAACGGCGACCATACCGCTCTGCCACACGGCTCCCGCCACGGCCTTCTTGGGTTTCGCGTTGCAAAAAAGAATCATGAACGCCGCCGCCGAAATCATCACGATTTGGATGATAATGTTCATCGCCAGCGGTTTCATCTGCTCCACGCCATCGACAATCTTGCCCGTCGGAAACTGTGGACGAATATCGTGCCCTGTAATCTGGCAAATGGAAAACAGCACAATCACGCCAAGAGCCGCAAGAAAGATATACACCGCATGTTTTGCCTCTTTCGGGACTTTTTTGTCAAGCACGGAAGCCGTACTCCCGAACATGTATTCCTTCATCTGCGGGTCCTTGAGGCGCGCCTGGAAAGCCGGGTCCTTATCGAGATCGAGCCCTCGCCTGTACGAAACAGCCGCTGCCGCCATAAGTCCGCAAATGCACGCCGGAATCGTAATTGCGATAACCTGCAAATTGTTGATGTCAAATCCGTTCTTGTTCGAGATAATGACAAACGAAGCGACCGCCGCCGCAATCGGCGAACATGTAATGCCCACCTGCGAAGCGACCGAAGCTACGCCGCACGGGCGTTCCGGGCGTATTCCCTTCTTGAGGGAGATATCGCAAATAATCGGCATCAGTGTATAGACCACATGCCCTGTTCCCACGAGCACCGTCAAGAAGAACGTGCAAAGCGGAGCGAGGAACGTAATGTGGTCCGGATGCCGACGCAATAGGCGTTCTGCAACCTGGATAAGCCAATCCATACCGCCAGAGGCCTGCAAGATTCCCGCACAAGTCACGGCGGCAATGATGATGTAAATAACATCCGTAGGCGGGTTTCCCGGTTTCATGCCAAAGCCGAGCACCAGAATGGCAAGACCAATACCCGAAATAGCCCCAAGCGCAAGGCTCCCGTAACGCGAACCTACATAAAGCGCCAGAAGCACCACCAACAGCTGAATAATCATCAATGCCATATAATCTCCTTCGATGAAGTCTAAATAAAAATATCCTAAAAATTTTCTTTTTTCAAAAAAAAATCTGCTATTGATTCATAAAAACAAAAAAATGCCCATATTTTCATCCATTACACAGCAAAAAACAGATTAAAGGAGATGCCCGCTCGAAAGCGGGCATGAGACTCAAGACTTAATAAGAGATTGCTTCGGCACTTTGTGCCTCGCAATGACGAGTTCGGCGATTTTCGCGTTTTTTTTCACAGCGATTATCGGCGATCTTTTACAGAACGCCCTTGCTGCTCGGAACGCCCTTCACGTTACGTGAAGGAGCCACAGCCATAGCCACGGCACGGGCAAACGCCTTGAAAATGGATTCCAGGCAATGATGGTTGTCGTTGCCATAGAACAATTCCACATGCAAGTTCATGCGGGCATTTTCGCAGAGGCTCTTGAAGAAATGTTCAAACATGCTGGCTTCGATTTCGCCGGCCGTCGCACCCGGGAGTTTGACGTTCCAGACGAAGCCGATGCGGTTGCTAAAGTCGATGCACACGCGGGAAAGCGCCTCGTCCATAGGAACAAAGTAAAAGCCGTAACGTTCGATACCCTTCTTGTCGCCAAGGCATTCAACGAGCGCCTGGCCGAGCACAATCGCGATATCTTCCATGCTGTGGTGCATATCGACTTCGACATCGCCCTTGCAAGTCAAATCCAGGTGGAACCCACCGTGGACTTGGAACAAGTTCAGCATGTGATCCAAGAAACCCGAGCCCGAATTGATTTTACCCCTAGAGGCATCGTCCAAATTCAGGAACAGTTCAATATCGGTTTCACTTGTCTTGCGAGAAATCTTAGAAGAACGCATTTCAAGCCTCCTTAACGAAGAACACGACCGTCATACACACTGAACCGAGCCACACGGCCAAACTTCGGCTGCGGAATCGGAGTTTCAACTCCGTTCAAGAACATCTTGCCAATGGCGCGCGGTTCACCGATAACAATGTACAACGTACCTGACGCCGTATAGACGAGCTTGTTATCGACAGTCGCGATATTCGCTTCCTTTACAAATTCGTCATCGTCTTCGTCGCGCTTGATGCCGACCCAAGAACGCATCTCGCCAGAACCGACGAGTTCAATTTTCGTGCGGCCATTATCCGAGACCGGCCCAGTAGGAGCCTTGACGGTATCTTTCTTGGAATCAGAAGAGATAAATATCGTTGCCGAAGCCGGAAGATTTTCCGCTTTTTTCACGGCCTTATCGACATCGGCCTGCGTCACCGTCTCGTTCTTTTCATCCTTGATGGAATCAACAGGAACGGCCTCAGCGCCATCCGGCATGTCCTGGACCAATTCCGAAGAATCTTCAGGCGCAACCACCGCCGGAGGATTGGCGTTTCCACCGGCAGACGCATTTTCCTTAGTCACAAAGTGGAACCCGACCACAAAAAGAATCGCAATTATCACGATAGCTATTGGCACAGCCTTGCTACGCGGTTTGGCTTCTTCTTCTGCAATAGGGGCGATATGCTGAATCGGCTCGGCATCGCGCAGTGCAAAATGGGAACCGATTTCATCGCTATAAATTTTCAGGACAGCCTTGGGATCCAGGCCCAACTTGACACTGATGGAATTCAAGTAGCTACGGACATACGCTTCCACGGGGAGAGATTTCCAATCACTCGCCTCGATAAAACGGAGCATCTTCAGCGAAATTTTCGTACGTTCCGCAAGATCTTCTATCGAAAGCCCTTGAGATTCACGAACGCGGACCAAAAAGTCGCCGAGTCGTTCGTTAGGATTTTTCTCATTTACCTGAACCATTTATCACACCTTAACTTGTAATCCATCCAACATTTCCAGCGTACGTGCAACGGGCAATCCGACCACATTGTAGTAACATCCGTTGATGGACTTGATCAGGCGCGCACCATTCGTTTGAATGCCGTAGGCACCTGCCTTATCCATCGGGTCTTTAGAATTTACATAATCTTCAAGTTCCTGTAAGGAACAGTTTCTAAAAATGACCTCTGTTTTCTCCTCGGACGCACAAAGAATCTCCCCTGCACGCGCAATCGCGACACCGGTAATCACCCAATGACTCCGATTGTTTAATTTATTGAGCATATCAAGGGCGTCCACCTCGGATTTCGGCTTACCAAGAGGCTTACCGTCCAAAAAGACGAGCGTATCAAAACCGAGTACAAACGCGTCGCGCTCCTGGCGGGATACAGACAAAGCCTTGATGCAGGCGTTTTCACGGGGAAAGTCCAGCGGATTCGTACTCGTAGGCTTTTCGTCTTCGCCCGAGACGACCACGCGGAAGTTGACTCCCAACTGTTTCAAGATTTCGGAACGGCGCGGTGAACCGCTAGCAAGGATTATTTGGTCTTTAGTCATTGGTTGTTTTTAGGTTATAGGTTTTAGGTCGTAGGGATTAGGTCGCTGCGCTTTGAGCTATGGGGTCGGCACGTTGAGCCTCTGAGGTCGCTTCGCTTGGGCTATGGGGTCGGAGCTGAAGCTCCTCTGGGCTCGCTCCGCTTTGGGCACGCTCGTAAATTCGCTCTGAGGTAGCCTTGCTTTGCAAGGCTTTGGGCAATCGCCCATACCCCAGAGGGCCACAGGCCCGTGCTCATAGCTCATAGCCCAAAGGGAGCCGCAGGCGACCGCGCCCATTCCCCACAACCTCTCTCGTCTTTCGTCTCCAGGCTCGAAGAGCCGTTCTATCGTCTAATTTAATCATAATACTTCGTGTCGGTGCTGCCTGCGTTCAGCTTGATATCCGGCAAGTCGCGCACATACACAGAGAAACTCCAACCAGCGGCAGGGCCCGTCGGCGTCCAAGTGAAATCGAGTTGCCAGCAATGCAACACACGCTTGAACGTAAATTCATGCGAGACAAACTTGCCCTCGTTATAATCGTAACGGGTGCTATAGGAAACATCCCAGTTGATTGTCGGCTGGAACGACGCAGAAATTCCTGTCGAGTGGGAGATGTTGTCTTTGAACAAATTCTTTGCCACGCGCGTACTGCTGAACGAATAACGGTAATCCAGGCTCAGGTTCCATTTCAGCATTTCGTATTTTTCCATCTGCGACGGAAGCCCGCCATTAAACGAACCGCTCCAGTAAAAATGCTTTGAAAGTTCATAGCCCCAGTACGTGAGTTCCGGGAATTTTACTTTATTCGGAGTTGATGTGTACTTATGATAAAAGCTGTGGCGGGTATTGATGGTAAACATGTAATCTTGTAAAATCTGGAATCCAAACGACGAGGAAATATCCGAGAAGTTGAGCGAGTCCGCAGCGAAGTTGTACGAGAAACTATGCCTTGTCGTGAGCAAACGGCGTGTACCGTACTGGTCTTCGGCCATTTTTGCTTTCTTTGTCGAATCACCCCGGGTCGTATCGACATGGCCGGCCACCTTGAGGTACTTGATGTCAAAGTCGTTACTCAGGCTAAAACCGATAGTCTGTTGTTTTTGCTGATACGGATACTGCCCCAAGAACGGATGCGGGGCAAACGTCTTGACGGTATCGATTTCTGGCGCATACGTGTAAGAAACGCTCGGCGACAGCACATGGCGAATACCTGTGAAACGCCCGATTTCTGGGACCCAGATACCGTAGAGTTTTGTATCGGCGGTCAAGCTGTAGCTATGATTGTAAGCCACATCGCCATACGAGCCCTCCCCCGGATTGAAGCTCATGTATCGTTTTCGTTTGTACAAGGAATCGTTCGGATTACGCCAAGACGTACCCGTCCAATATCCCGAGAACGTCGCCCGCGGCGTGATGTTGATGACATTGAAAAGTCTTCCCGAATAGTCGATGGAATAAGTTCCCGCATACCCTACATAATGCGCCGTTGTATCTTCATCCTGCAATTCGTCCCTATCACGCCGCATGTGGTAATTAAATCTATTCGTAAAGCTGTAGTTGAACTTTTCGAGGAACGACTGGAACGAACCATCCTCTGCGGCAACTTCGCCTTCATCCAGTTCGAAGCTGAAAAGATTTCCGCTCATTCGGAACTGGATATCGGGCAAGTCGCGTTCAAGCATTCCGGTCGTCAAGTTGTGGCTCTGTGATACCTTGACCGTCAAGCTCTTATTATTGCCGAACTTTCCGGAATACGCAAGAGACGCATTGGCCTGCTGGTTCAAAATCGTACTTGCTTCCAAGGAATTTTTCTTACGGACATCCGTGCTACTGACAAATGAGCCCTGACCGCTCAACGTGTGCCTAGCATCGGGGGTCAAGTTCTGGTTGTGCAAGAACGAAATATCGTAGCCACTGCGGCTAAAGTCAAATTCCTGCAAATAGCTCGTGTACCGCAGGTAGCCATCTAGCAGATAGCGTTTTTTGTAGCGGATTTCGCCCGATAGCGTCGAACGTTCAAAACGGCCCTCTTCACCTTCGATAATGTCGCCCGAAATCGTCGCATCCCAGTAATCGTTCGCGGCGTAGTAGAATCCGATGTTGCGCAAATAGAAGCCCTGCTTCTGGTCACCACCGAACTTGGGAGTCAAAAGGCCCGACTTGCGACCGCTCTTGAGCGGAGCCACAATCATCGGAAGAACCGCCACCGGCACGTCGGCAATGTTGAGCACCACGGGCCTTGCTGTAATCGTCTCCTTGGGTTTCACCACCATGCGGCGCCCGTAAAAATAGAAGTGCTGGTGCGTCGTATCGTTACACGTACTGAAATCGCCTCGAGCAATCTGGATTCGCGTATCCGGCAAACGGCGGACTTCCATGCCGTTCAGTTGCTGGTTGTCCTGGAACGTCGTCGCGTAATAGACCTCGCCTATTTTAGACTTGAGGTTGTACTTGAGGCGCATTCCCGACAACGACGGGTTCTTGGTCTCGCGAAGCACGGGGTTCCCAGACGCCGCCAGAATTTGGTTCTTCTGGTCCATCCAAATCGTGTCCGATTCTAGCGTCGCGGTACGGTACTTGAGTTGCGCCGACTTGTTCAAGTTGAACGTCGATGTTTCCACGTCATAGACCAAATCGACCGCTCGGTATTCAATCGTATCCACTCCGGTCGTATCGTTCATCCAATCCACTTCCGTCGTATCTTCTTCGACCTGGACGCGCTCTTCGAGTTCAAAGCGGGTCATCTCCTCGCCATAGGAGCAAGGAGCAAAGACCGCAGTCAACAAAAACACAAAAACGGCCCACAGCAAACGATGGGTTTTGGATAAAATCACGGTTCCACAAGATAGAAAAATATGAAAACGAGAAAAAAATATTCTCATAAAAAAGACGACCCCGACACAATGGCCGGGGCGACATATTCAAAATAATTACAAATGGGGGAATTACTTAAGCACGGCGTTCATGCCACTCACGCTGCCATTGTGGTCAATGGAAATCACGTAGCGACCGCTCGGAAGCTTGGAACCGTCCCAGGCAAGCGTATTCACACCGGCCATGGCGTTATCGAGATTCAACGTGGTCACCTGTTCGCCATCGGCGTTCAGGATGGTAATGGTTGCACGGCCCGTAGATTTGAGCGTGAACGAAATAGCCTTGCGGTTGAAAAGGCGGAGGCTTGCGTCGCCTGTGCGGACAGCGGTCGGCTTCGAAATCTTCGGAGCGGACTTTGCCTTTTCAATATAAATTCCATTGACATCAGCCGATGCAACAGAAACATCGTTCTTGATGAGGTTTCCGTGACGGAGCACAGCTACGAGCTGCTTTTCGTTTTCGGTAGCGCTGGCAAACGTTTCGAGTTCCTGCACGTTCACGCGTTCCTTGTCACCGTACCAGTTCTTGACGGCCTTGTTGTCCAAATCCTTCACCGTAATCTGAGCACGACGGACAATAGCGGAATACGTTTCGCCATTGCTCATGTACGTGATTTCGAGCGGCTTGTTGACCTGGCCACGAAGTTTAGCCTTGGAAAATTCAATGTCCTGACCCTTGAGGCTCACACCATCGACAGCGGTAATGATATCACCGGCCTGGATGTTTGTTTCTGCAGCCGGAGTGCCCGGAATGACTTCAGCCACGTGGACGCCCTCTTTCACCTGATAAATGGTGATACCGACACCACCAAAAGATTCGTCAGCCATAAGCGGAGCAGTCATCATCGCAGCAATCAAAGAAGCCTTAACAAAATTATTCATGATATTCTCCTTAAATTTCTTCCTTAATATATAATAAAAAGTTGTTATTTCAAACAGATTCAAGCCAAAAATATATGGAATATAACGGTAAAAATCCCCTTCAATGCAACGGACGGGCGCATAAGCGGTCCGTTTCGGCTAGTACAAACCTATTCCTTCACGCAGCGGATAGTCATCAAATCGTCCGTATTTTTCTGATCCTTATAACAAGCCATGTCATTGAATCCTATATGAAAGATCCAAACATCATCTGGATTTTGTCGATTAGAAGCCCAGTAATAAGCATCGCTCTTTCCACTTTTATCACTCGGATTTTTACTCGTTCCAAAAGACAAGAACGATGTTCCGTATGTATTGCATTCAAACCCAGAGCAAATAGAACCGATTTGAGACACTAGCTGTTGGTTATAGCAGTTTTGCAAATACATGGAAAGGCGATCATATCCTTTTTCCAATGAATTGACAACAGCCGAATCAGGCAGTTTCCACCCAGCTGGGCAAGCCGTTTTAGCGGCTTCTTTCGAATAAAATCTACCGGCGATTTCGCACCCTTCTTGAACAGGGACGCTTTGCGCTCCGGTCGGGACATACCTCAAGTTTTCGGCCATCCAGGTATAGCCATTGACTTCGACGGTCCTGTAAGTTGCGCCGTCGCGGTCGTCCGTCAACATACCATACTGGACATTCGGATTAAAGTAATATTCCTTCGGCAAATCGCAACTCCAATTTCTTGAATAATACCACTTGCCGTTATAGCAGATGTAATCTTCTTTCAAGCCGTCTTTCCAGTCACGGATTCTCTTGCCCTCGGCATCGCAAGGAGCGTCGTAAAAATCGGCCCACGCATTTTGATGGCAAACATAAGTCATATTCGTATCAATGAGACCTTGGACGGTTTTACCTTCAGCATCGCAAGGTCTGTCGCCAACATCCGCTTCCCTTTGCGTTGCGGCATCCCAGCCCGTATCGCGGCAGATATAAAAGATTCTCCCCTTATAGTCCTTGGTTCCGCTATCCACTATTTTCCCGACACGGTCGCAAGGAACATTTGTCGTTGAAATTTCCATTTGATCCGCAATTTTCCACTTTGAATTCTTGCACAAGTAATACGTGCTGGTGTCTGTCGGGCTTTTCACGAGCTTGGCCGATTCGCCGCAAGCGAGGTCTTGCACTTCGTAGTCCATTTTCGTAGCGACATTCCAGCCATCGGCCTTGCAGATATAGTAACGTTCGCCTACAGTCGGACTCTCGATTACCTTCCCGACTTTATCGCAAGGGACATCCTTGGTATCTTCTTCAAAACTACTCAAAAACGTCCACCCGTTCACATTGCAAAAATACAATGTATCGCTGATGATGTTTTTTAAGCCGGCCCGCTGGACAGCACCAAACATTTTATCGTCGCAATAAGGCAGCCCTATGCATTTCCTATAGAGATTGCTGAATATGTAGGTAGGAGGCACCTCCTCGTAACCAGTCGCGGCACACCCACGTTGAGCAGCATTACTCGCCCATACACGAGCCCTTATATAAACTAAATCTGTCGTAGCTTGACCCCAACCTGGTGTTAAAGAAACATTCCATATACCGCAATATTCAGAACGGTCTAACGTTCCTTTTTCAGAAAAAGACTTGATAAAACTGGAGACAGCAACAGTGTCAAGAGAGAAAAAATAGTTCAAAGCATGTTCTACGTTAGACCTCGTAAATCTGGCATTGCGTTCTTGCAGCGGATTTTCGCGGAACAACGTGTCCAGTCCCAAAGCTGCCATAAGTTCTTCCTTAGCCTTTTTTTCGGCATCCGCCGCAGCGACTCCGTTTGAAACAAGTTTTGCGGTTCGTGCCTTGATAATCTGCGTATAAGGGAAAATCGCAAGAGACGAAGAATCCACTGAGATACCAATTCCCATGCCTGTGACTCCCCCTGCAGCACCTCCTGCAGCACCAGCACCTCCTGCAACACCCCCGCCACATCCAAAGCTACTGGACATTTCCTCGTCTAAAAAGTCGAGATAATTTGAATTGGATGGGACCGTTCCAGAAGAACTGAACTTGACACTTTTCCCTGAAGAAGACGATTGCACTGCAACACTTGACTTGCCACCTTCCGAAGCAAGCGAACTCGACGTGGGCGTTTTTCCCGTAGCAGAAGATTGTGCCGTAGTTGACAAAGGCACGTCCCCCGTCGAAGACGACAGTTCGTCAACGCTCGAAGAACTCTCTTCCGCGAGAACGTCGCCGACATCATCGACCTCGGCAACATTCTCCGATTCCGAGCAGGCGATTAATGCCACGACAGACAGCAAACAAGCAAATTTTTTCATCTTTTCCCCTCTTAATTTTATTCTTTGATGCAACGAACCGGCACGTAAGTGGTATAGTCGTATTCCTTACCTGCGTACATTTCTCTAAGATCTTCGCCCCACCAAAAATCAACATCAATCCCATTAATGTAGGCGATACGGCGTTTCTTTTCTTGAGTCGGGCTCATCCACATAAGATAGGATCCTCCTTGCCCACCATATAAACTAAAGTCAGGTTGGTTACTGATTCTTCCTGTCGGAATAAAACTCAAGCCGTGAGGGTCATTCGTTCCTCTAGAATAAAGCAGCGAAAATAAATTTCTAACATCCAATGGCGAACCTCTAAAATCTTCAATATCGCTAGAATCAGGGAGCCGCCACCCCTCGGGGCAAACTTCTGCGGCAGTGTATAAATCGTAGAAACGCCCCAAATTTTTACAGCTGTCTTGGAGACAAGTTGTCGATTGAGGATTGTCCGTCAAGAATGTTCCCTCGTACTTCATGTTTTCGGCCATCCAAGTTTTGCCTTTAAAAACAGTCGTACGGTAAATGCGATGGTCGCGTGGGTCTTCGAAACTTCCGTAATCAAAATCGGGATTGAAATAATATTCAGTGGGGAAATCCGTGTGCCATTCGCCTGCGCGCCGCCATGTTTTGTTATAACAAATGTATCGATCGAAGCCTGGGTTAACATTTTCATTTTTAACGGTGACACGCATATTGTCGGTATCGCAAGGCATATTGAAAAACTCGGTCCACATTCCGTCATGGCAAACGTAGTACAAGTTCGAATCCGACGGACTTTGGTACGTCTTGCCCTCGCTATCACATTGTGCGTTCAATGTTTCAAAATCTATTTGCTGGGCGTAATCCCAGCCGCGGTCAGCAAAACAAGGAGCTTCTTGATGACCATTATGGGTTCTGCAAAACGCCGTCGTTCGGCAAACGTAGGTGACATTTGGTCTGTTCGGGCTTTTGTAAAGTTTACCATGTTCATCGCAGGGAACGTCAAAAGTTTCTGCATCGATGGTCATCGCCTTATGCCATCCCGAATCTAAACTGCAAACGAACGAAGTATCGGGACGTTTAGAATAAAATACGTATTTACCTTCTTTGTCACATGGATTTCCATCAGTTGCAAGTTCCATCTCATTCGGCGTATTCCAGCCATCATCCCTGCAAACGAACGGGACCGTACCCAAATACGCATAAATATGCTTTACCTCGACGACAGTCCCGCGATTGGACTGGTCGCAAATAGGAAGGTTCATGCACTTGCGTCTTGTCTCATTGACCAATTCTAGCGGGATGGGGCGTGGCATGCCTCCAGCGCATCCTTTCGATTCGAAAGCACTGTTGTCGTATAAAGTGTAACGGGGATAGGTGTTAAAAATATTGGGATAATATCTTCCGTTTTTTCTTTCACTTTTGTAGTTGTCCAAATCCTCAAAATTGCAGTAATGCTCGAATAAAAGCGTGCCATTCTCTGCAAAATAATCGTTCACGCCCTTATAAAAATCGCTTTGCGTCGTGCCGCCAAAAATATAGTCGAGAGCTCGACTGACGGTGACCTTTGTGACACCTGATTTTTTATTGATAACGGAATCGATTCCCAAGGCCTCGAACAGTTCCGTTTGTGCGATGCATTCAGCCTGCTGCTTTGGTGCAATTCCCGATTCGGAAAGTTTTTGGATACGCTTTTCGAGAATCGTGTCGAGCGCAACCATGTGCACGGGAGGATTGCGTGCAAGGAGAGTATCGTAATAGGAGGCGTAATCACTCGCCCCAATTCTGCTAACGCCTGAACCTTTGACAAAGGAGGCAACACCGCAGCCGGCTCCGCCGCCCTTATCCCAAGAATAGTCTTCGCTGGAAGCAATAGAATCTAGACCGTCTGTGAGAATCATAGACGCGCAAATTTTTATGCGCGTTATGGCTGCGGACGAGGATATGGACGAGGACGATTCGCTTACGCTAATTGATGAACTGGAAAAAAGTACGCTTTCCGTAGCCGACGAAAGTTCAGTTGAACTCGACAGTTCGGCAAAACTCGAAGAACTCTCTACGGCGAGAACGTCGCCAGAGCTACCGAAGTCGCCAAAAGCATCTGAATCGACAACATTCTCCGATTCCGAACAGGCAACCAACGCCATCACCGCCAAAAGACACAAAAAATTTTTCACAAATCCTCCCCCAAAATCCCGGAACCAACACTCATCTAAAATACATTCAAATTATTTAGATGTTCCACAAAAAAACGACGCCTCCAGAATAAGCGTTGCGAGCAGCTCATTTGTAAGGGAAATCGCTCAAATTATTGAAAAATGTAGTTTTCGAGGTCAAAATTATATTGAAAAATGTAAAAAGCCTCGAAATTTCACTAAAAGCGCCATTTTTGCTTCATTGAGCGTTTTCTTCCTCCACCTTAACTTCGGGGATTCCAAACTTGACCTGCGAAGCAGGGAAATTCTCTTGAGAACGTATTTCAGGAAGAGGCAATGGCGGGAGATCTTGACAATCCAGTAATTTTATCAGAGCAAGCATAAACACATTGAACCTAATCACGCGTGAGTATGTAAAGTTTGATGGAATTCACCGACTTTCCTGAATAATAATCCTACCAGAACCACTTTCATTAATAATCATTCCAGGAGATTCACCATTTTGAATCTTTCTAGCACGGTTCTTGCTCACATAATTGGACGAGCCACGAATATTCTGAACACCTCGTGTTGGCGTAAATTCAAATTCACCATTTTGTTTACGGTACTCAAAACCTGTTCGATGATACCAATATAACGCTGACAATAATTCTGAGGATTTCCATTCACTCCATTCGTCACCCATTTTCCGAGTACGGTACGAATTTTCTTCAACCCAAATAGTTCCTTTAACTTCAATACCATTTAATCGATCCGCTTGTGAATACACTTTTTGCTGAGTGTAATCAACACGACATTGATCAATTTCATATTCAATATCAGCATCGCGAGTCATTTCAAAATAGTAGCATCGTTTATTTTTTACCACTATTTTTTCACCATACATTTCGTCCAATGTTTGAGCAAGCGTTATCCCATGCTTATCCTTAACTTGTAACAAGAATGGATGGAACTGCAAATCGTAAGCGAATGCAGAAATAAATGAAACAACTATTATCAAAATAAACAATCTAGACATATTCTACCTTTTTTTCATTTCACAAATTTTCTTCTTATGAAGAGCTTTATTTACAGACTTATCTTTTTGCAATGATTGTATTGCTGAAGTAAATTCAGAAATTTGCTGTGACGATAAAACATTCGGCAAATTATTATAAAACCACAAAAAATTCGCATCGCAAATAGTCGCATAAGGAATTCCATCACCAAGATTTGCATTATTACCAAACACCACCAAATCTATGCACAAACTCTTCATATTAGGAAAATTTTCACATAAAGCCTGAATATGTCCATAATTTTGATGATGAGGATTTTTCATATAATATTTTTGTTTTCCGTGATTAACAAAAACTTTCCATTGTTTATCTCGTTCACGACCAACAATCAGTCCTATATATGTTTTCTTTTCTATTACAAGAACACCTTTAGGAGTAACTGCAATAACATCTATTTGTTGGACGCCACGGCTTCCACAAATATACACATCAGTAAAAACGGGACAATTTATTTTTTCTTTAATAAGTTTAGCTGTATATCTTTCACCAATATACCCAACAATATCATTCTGATAGATTTTCATCAAAATGATAAATGTCAAGAACAAGAAAAAAATTATCAACATAAAAATATGAACCGAACAATTAATAAACTTGTCAACTTATTCTCTATGTGTCAATGCTATAATATTCATTATTAAAGCCATCGCAATAAGCACCATCGATAGGAAAATACCGAAGCCAGGAGTAACAGATAACATTCCCATGGCATCTGTGGAAAGATTTCTACACGTAAAATAACCGACTAGGAAAGTCAGCCATATATACAAAACGGAAATACCGGCAGCCACTATTGCATGTACCGTTTTATTCATAAAACTAAACACAGCTGCAGCAATAACACAAACAAATATTCCCGCCACCCATGGAGACGCATCGTAGTGTGTTGATTTATTTTTATACGAAGAATCAAATTCTCGCGCAAATTGGTCAAAAGATCCCACAGACGATGTTCTTATATCGCCGCCTATAGTAACTTCATAGGCATTAAACTCAGCTATAGGAACCTCTGAACAAGTAACTGTAAAAAGAGGCAAAACCAAAGCCACTAGAACTAACAAGTATGGTATTCCTGCAATACGATTCAACATACAACCAAGCATAGTCGTATTCGAAACTTTTTTTATTTGAGGAGAACCAAATGCCTTTTGATATTGTTCATAAGCATCTTTTTGGTCACTCGATGGCAAAGTTTTTTTTATTTCATCTAAAGTCATAGAAAAATTTCCTTATCATTTAAACTACTCTTCCCATTTCAAAATTGGATAGCCATCATTCTGTTCGGAGTCATAAACAAAATCGTCACCGAGGAGTTCAGCAAATTTTTTAGATTTCATTTCTTTTTCGGTTTTGGGAGTCGCGACTCCGCCACCGTTATTTTGTCCAAATGGTTCTTGGTCGCCTTGTTTGAGGTAATAGTAATCAGCCATTGTGGTGTTGAAATTATAGCCAATCATCAAGCCTACAAGGGAATCACCATCGACTTTGCCGGTACTGTAAATGGATTGACTTACACCAACTTCATTATAACCAGCAATTCCACCAACATACGTGTCACCCAATACATTTCCCACATTATAAGCAAATTCAGTATTCGAGTTTTTGGCATAACCAAAAACACCCGCAGTATAAAAAGTTCCTATAATAGAGCCTTCATTTGACAACATTGAATTAGCAGAACAATCATTCTTTCCAACAATTCCTGCAGTATATTTCGCGCCCTCTACATAACCACTATTTTTTGCACCCTTTAATGTAGCTTGTTTACTATTCGTTGAACATGAATACACATATCCAAAGTAACCAGCAATGCCCGCAGTCCCCTCTTTTCCCGAAATGTTTCCTTTATTTTCAGCATTCATTAAAACAGAATTACTACCTAATGAACCAGCTATACCTCCAGTGCCCGCAGTACCTATAATTTCATTATAATTTATTGCATTAGTTATTCTTATATTTGTTCCACTACCAATAACGCCACCAACAGTTTTGGATCCAGAAATCAATCCATAATTTTCAACATTTTCTATAACTCCAACATTATTACAACATACAGATTCATATGCACCAACAACACCACCCGTTGCATTTCCCACTCCAATAACAGAGGCTTTATTTATAGCACCTTTTATAATACCAGCACCTCTTAAAACACCCAAGACACCAGCGCTTCGATCACCACCGCTCACCCAAGAGTTCTCCACAGTTACATTTTGCACTGTTCCGCTACTATTCCCGAACAGTCCATTATGCGTACTGGTCGTATTGATGAACATTCCACTCACCGAATGTCCGTCGCCATCAAACAACCCCGTAAACGACACACTTGAATTTCCGATGGGAGTCCACTTGTGAAGTTTTGCAGAATCCGCAACAAAACCTCCCTTGTCGTCAATTATTTTACCCTTATTGAGCACAATATCCGCACCCAACTTGTAGTATTTGCCTTGATACGCTTTGTCGTTTGCTCCAATGACAAAAGACAACTTTGCCAACTGCTCTGCCGTCAGAATCACATACGGGCTGAGCTTGGTTCCTGCACCACACGCAAAATTTTTTGCGGTCGTACCGTCCCAAACCTTACCCGGTTCACCGACGCAATCTTCATCAGGTTCTTCCGTTGCACTACTCGTTGCTTTGCCGCCTTTGCTGCTAGAACTAGCTCCTTTTTTAGCGGAACTGCTTATTTCGAGAGAATCCTCATCGTCAAACGAATCAACAGTCTGCGAGCATGCTCCAAGCATGGCAGATAACCCTAATAAAAAAATCCACTTGTAACACATACCGGCTCCCGAACGATTTTCTTTATAAAGATATACTCAGCGGGAGTTCAAAACAAATATTTTTTATGCAAAAAACGCTCCGTTTTGGAGCGTTTGGGGGCATTTTTGCTATAAAAAGGCGATCCCGGCACGGGGGCCGGGATGACAAAGCAAGATAAAACGCACTGGATCCTTCGCTCCGCTCAGGATGACGAATGTGTGCATCAGGATGACAAATCTGTACGTCAGGATGACGTATGTGTGCGCGAGGATGACGGCGCTATTCCATTTCGATTAGTTCGCGGGATTCTTCTGCGGAGGGGCGGTCGTCTTCGTAGTCCTTGAGGGTCTTTTCGCCGGGGACGATGACGAGGCCGAGCGTTACGGGTTCGCCCTTCAAGTTGATGTAAGCTTCCAGATAAAGTGTTGTGGAGAGGCGGATAAGACGGAGGTCCATCATGGTGCCACCCTTGTGGATGCTCATCGGATTACGGTTGAAGAAGAGGAACTTCTTGTTGATGTATTCAAAGCGGTCGTCTTTGTAGTTGATGGACCATTCGGTGTCGCCGTCGTTTTCCTGGCGGTAGGTACAGCGATCGTTGTCGATGTCGCATTCGAAGCTGGCGCTTTCCTGATAGCGTTTGTTCCATTCGCGGCTGAAGGCGCAAGACTGCACGCGGGAGCCGCCATTGCGTTTCTTGTTCAGCTGGTCGTTAATGACAACGTAATCCATCTTCATGTTCTTGACCTGATTATAGACGTTCATGAGGATGATGTAGGCTTCGATATCCTTGGGGCATTTACCAGTGAGGTTCACGTCTTCGTGGGCTTTCAAGAGAGTTTGTTGTAAATCAATGTCGATGGCATCGGGGATTTCGCTTTTCTTGATTTTGTCAAGAGTTTCTTTAGGCGGCACATAGACGACCTTGTCGCCTTTCTTGACTGCATAACCGAGCTGGTCGCGAACGTAGTCTAAGCATTGTTGCACGTGGACGTGAACTGTATTCGAGCCGCCCGAAACAAAGTCGGCACCGATGCGCACGTTCCATTCGTCCGCCGTATTCTTGGCTTTCTTGTCAAGTTCGCAGAACTGGTCTTCACGAGTACCGTCTACAAAGACCATGTTCACGTGAAGTTTCGTCACGAGGGATTCTTCCTTGTTGAGGGCGCTTCCCATGCTCCAGAACTTGGGATTCAGGCGGAGGACTTCGGCAAAGGCCTTGTCACCATCGAACGCGGGCAAGAGCGAGTCGTTACGGGCATTCTTTTCTTGCAAGAGTTCGGAATAAGACGTTTTAACGTCCATGTTGTTGAACGCATTTCGAGCAACCGCCGAAAAAGCGGATGTTGCAAGCATAGAACATGCCAAAATCACAGATAAACGTAACGCAGAGAACATTTTCCCTCTCCTATTTTTTTACAATCTTTTTCACGACAAAGTTTAGCAAATACAAAACGACTCCGCCAGCAATAATCGTGGGGCCCACGACAAAATTCAGCTGGCATGCGACCAAAAGTCCAAGCACAACGAGAACGAGCGAAACGCCAACCGAAATCAGCATCATTTGCGACAGGTTCTTGGCGTAGCATTCCGCAATGTACGCCGGAATCGTCAAAAGTGCGATAACCAAAATCATGCCCACCGCCTGCACGGCAATCACGACCGTGAGGGCAATGAGCGCAATCAAGAGCATATAATAATTCAACACGGGAATGCCGCGGACACGAGCAAACTCGGGGTCGTACGAAATCGAAAGGAAATTGCGGTAGCAAATGGATACCGAAGCCAAGATGAACACGAGCAACGCACCCATCCACCAGAGAAGTTCCGTCGGGACGGTTAGAAGGCTACCGAACAAGAAACTCATCATCTCGCCACTGTAACCCGGCGTCAGGTCCGTGAGAATCACGCCCAGCGCCATGCCCGCCGCCCAGATAATCCCGATGAACGTGTCGGAGTGTTTGCGGTCACGCCACGTGAGAGCGCCCATAAGCATCGCGCAGGCAAGCGCAAAGCCAAGCGAGCCTAGCATCGGCGAAAAACCGATAAAGCATGCCAGCCCGACTCCGCCAAAAGAAGCGTGCGCCACGCCGCCCGAAAGCGAAACGAGGCGATTCACGACAACATACGTTCCCATGACGCCACAGGCAAAGGCGACAAGCACCGCTGCGATCAGCGCATTCTGCATAAAATCCATGGAAAGTAAGTCGAGCATATTAGAGGTTTCAGGTTTCAGGTTTCAGGTTTCAGGTGTCAGGTTACAGGGGTGACAAGGTGGTCTTTTAAATTTAGTAAATGCGGGATATGAAAATCCACCCAAGCGGGCGCTTGGATGTTCGGATTCACGAGAACGGTCGTCCAGCCGCGTTCATGGGCGGGTTCAAGGTTGCGAAGTGAATCTTCGAGTAACACAATTTGCGTTTTATCAGGGCATTTTTTGTCGAAGACGTCACGCGACTCCAGCCACTTTTCCATTTTTTCGTAGGCGCTCGCATGTGGTTTGCCTTCCCAATCCATCATCCTGAGGTCAAAAACATCCTCGATGGCGGAATCAATCTGCATGTGCGCCATGCCGGCACGGCTCCAGTCCCCTCGCCCGTTCGTAAACACGTAGCGGTGGCCATTGAGACTTTGCAAAAGCGACAACTTTTCGGGCGCCACCTTCGGATAAATCAAGTACTCCGGTTCATGGATAAAGTCGAAAAAATCATCGGGCAAAGTGCCGTTCATCGCCATGAGCCCCGCAAGAGTCGTACCGAAACGGACCAGATAATCCTTGCGGATTTCTGTCGCGCTTTCAAACGACCCGCCGACTGTTTTCTGAACAAATTCCGCAATGCGGTGATCAAGTGAATTGAGGACAAAACGTTCCTCTTCGCCGTAAAGCGTCAAGTCGTAATCGAACAACCAAATTTTCGAAGAGTCGTTTCTAATGCCGATATCCAGCGCGCTCACGAAACAAACCTCTTAATATCCCATCGCGAGCCCGCCAATTTGACGAGCGAGATATGTGGCGTAATTGTCCGTCATGCCGCTTACGAAGTCGAGCACCTGATGGTAAGCTTCCGCGGTCGTTACGCTCTGGCCGATTTTCGCTTGACCGATAAGGCGCACGATGCGGCTTGCACGGTACGAATTACGGCCGTTCTGGCGATAGTCATAGACGCCATTGATAAACGCGTCGAGCACGGTGCTGAGCGTCGTGTAGCTACCGACTTCGAGTTCCGTCTTGCGGCGGTCCGGGTAAATACGTTCAACTCCAAGGCGCTTTGCAATGCGGATGCCTTCCATCGTATCGGAACGGGAAAGGTCTATCAAATGCTTGTCGAGCGTCCCATCCATGATGCGATCGTAATTTTTGACGAAAAGAACGGCCACGTCGTCAATCAGGTTCTGAATGGCGTGCCCACGGATACTGCTGAGGAAATCCCTAAAGTTTTGGCCGTTTTCTTCGAACTCGCGGTCGATATCAACTTCAGGGCCGCACAGATAAATAAACATGTCGCGTACATCGCCGAACGAGAGAATCCCCAGTTCAATAGCGTCTTCGACATCGAGGATAGAATAGCAAATGTCGTCCGCCGCTTCCATCAAATAAACTAACGGATGACGAGCCCACACGCCGTTCTTGATTTCTGGAATGCCAAGGACCTCGGCCGTTTCGCGATAAAGTTCAGCCTCCGTTTGGAACAAACTCGTAGGGCAACCGTAATGAGCAAGACGCGGATACTTGATCATGGAACCAATTGTTGCAAAAGTAAGACGCATGCCGCCATCGAGGAAATGGTATTCCAGTTTGCTCAAGATGCGATGGCCTTGCGCGTTGCCGTCAAAATTTTCGAAGTCTGCAATTTCCTTTTCGCGAAGTTCAGCCATCGGTGCGGAATTGCGATTCTTGCGGAACCATTCACGAATAGCAGCTTCACCTGCGTGACCGAACGGCGGATTGCCAATGTCATGAGCGAGGCATGCCGATTGCACAATCGTCCCGAACTGGTATTCGTTCACATACTTCGGCAAATACTTTTTAATCAAGTGATACACAGTAATCGCAAGGCTACGGCCCACGCTTGAAACTTCCAAACTGTGCGTGAGGCGGCTATGGACATGATCGTTCACCGAGAACGGATGGACCTGAGTCTTGCGGCCTAAGCGACGGAATGCAGTAGAAAAAACAATGCGGTCGTAATCACGATGAAAGTCGGAACGGTTCGGGTCCGGATCGGCCGGGTGCCCATAACGCGTTGCAGAAAGAAGCGTATCCCATTGTAGCATGGGCAAAATATAGATTTTAGACGAGAGACGAGAGACGAGAGACGAGAGAGAGTATGACAATTAATCACTACAATGAGTCGCGACAACTGTACGAAGCACAATTGGCATGACTACAACTCTCTGCCTTTAATGATTTGACAGAAACATCGTCTCTACCGGTTTCCCTTGAGCATAAGCGTTGGTTGTTTTTTATTCCGGATGACAATATTCGAAGAGTTTTTGGACGCTGGAGTGCCGTTGACTTTATATGGACAAGAATTATCTATACGCAGATTACGGTGATTCATAGAATTCTCGTTTATCCTTGAGCCACTGCAAGAAATAGAATCTGAACCATCATTACAACGATAATCATCGTAATCACATTCGTAACCTAAATCATTCCATAAAGATCTATCAAAAAACACGCCCCCTCCAAAATTCCAGTTTTCATCATCTTGATAGCGACAATAAAGAGCAGTTCCATAACTACTCCAAGAAAAAACACCATAACATAACGCTTTGTAGGCCGAATCTTTTTTGTAGACAAACAAACTAACTAGAACATTAAAATATTTCAATGTAGAATCATACGCATTCAAAAAATTTTTATAATTATTATTAGTAATTATTTCAAAAAGAGTATCTGGAAAAATATCAAGATATTCAAAATCATCTTTGACAAAGGTTCCGTTCAAGAACTTCGACGTATCCAGCGCCCCTTTCCCAAAGTTTTCTTTGGGAATCCAAATGGAATCATTAGTAACACAATCAAATGGAGTTTTTTCAAATGCATAGGTATAATTCACAACACGCATATCATAATCCATGCCATGCTTTAACCCCCCGTAACAATATCTATTTGAATAAATATAGATTCCATTTCGATTGGTATCAGTCGTTAAATGTTCCAAAGAATCGTTCCCAAAGAAGTAGTGGTCATTATTTCCCAACATCGTAAAACTATCCCATGTTTTACCCCAAACGATTGCAGAAAGGCATAAAAGTAATAAAGATACTTTCTTCATTTTATTCTCCTTTCTTGTATGGCTGGGACCTTGGACATTTTCTTTGCTACTATTTAATATAATTCTTAGAAACCGTATATTGACAGTAGCTTGCTAATTTGCTAGAGAATTTCGTGTAAATTTTTCGTATAAGTCACTGGATCCTTCCTCCTTACTGTCGTCAGGATGACGGTGTGCGAAACATTCCTGGGTCCTATCGAGGCTTCGCCTCTCCAGGATGACGGAGAAAAATTGCAGTTTGTCGTTTACTGTAGAGTGCCAGCGTCAACCCAGACGAATTTGGAAGCATCGAGTTTTTGTTCGCCATCGAAACGATAAGCGGCAAGACGACCGTCACCGCGATAGCCCGCGACGCTGTAATCCAAGCAGCAAACGTTATTTCGAATAAGTTCTGGCAGTCCCAACAGCCAATAATGCCCAAAGAAAACAGGGCGTTCGTTTTCGCCATAAAAATCGCGTTCGTGGACTTCACGCGAAACCTCGCAAGGCGGCAACTCCACGCCCGGCTGAAAGCTCAGTTGCTGCAAGTTCGCATTTTTCGGGTCCATCCACCAACGGATTCGCGTGCGTTTGCGAAGCACTCCTTCCCCATCACGGAACGTCAAGCCTTCCGGCAAACTCATTTCCGGGCCTTTCAAGAACAAATTTATCGGATCAAAAATAGAATCTGCGTATTCGTGATATTGGTCGTTCGCACGCGCAATCAGTTCATCAAAATTTCCATCTGCAAAAGAACGGATGCCCACCGCCTTTAGCGTTTCGGCACTCTTCAAATCAAAGCACGCATGCTGCGCCCGGAACGTTTCTGTTTCCAGATAAAACGGGAGCGTCTTTAGGAAATCCAGCATTTCCAAAAACTCTGCCTTACGCCCACGGTAACTTTCGACGGTTTTGACGTGAATCGCTACTTTGTTAAAAGCGTGTTCGCGCAGATAACCCCCGCGAATTGCATGAATGTAATGCCCCCCGACGCCATTCTCATGCCAGAAGCTTAGCGCATTAAACTCGTGATTGCCCATCAACGCCACGGCAGAACCCGCATCGCGCATGGCACGCACGAGATTCACCGTCTCACGCACTTGACTGCCACGGTCGATGTAATCGCCCAAGAAGACGACCGTCCGCGCATCTCCGGGATAGCGATAGGCGCCACCACGTTCTTCGTAGCCCAACTTTTTAAGGAGCACCACGAGTTCATCGTAGTGCCCATGAATATCGCCGATAAAATCAATCGAGGTGTTCATTACACCGCAATCGGAGCCTTGATAGTCGGCCACGGGTCATAATCGACAAGTTCAAAATCTTCGAACTTGAAATCGAACAAATCCTTGACATCGGGATTCATCTTCATTGTCGGGAGGCTGCGCGGCGTACGCGAAAGCTGTTCACGCGCCTGGTCAAAGTGGTTGCTGTACAAATGCAAATCGCCAAAAGTATGGACAAATTCACCTGCTTCGTAACCGCAGACCTGAGCAAGCATCATCGTCAACAGCGAATAAGACGCAATATTGAACGGCACACCGAGGAACATGTCCGCGCTGCGCTGGTAAAGCTGGCAGCTGAGCTTACGCTTGCCGCTAGCACCGACACCGCCCACGTAGAACTGGAACAGGCAATGGCAAGGCGGCAAGGCCATCTTATCGACTTCCGCGACATTCCACGCACAAACGAGATGCCTACGCGAATCGGGGTTGTTCTTGAGGCTGTTGATGAGGTTCGCTATCTGGTCGATATGTCCGCCATCGGGAGTCGGCCAGCTGCGCCACTGATGACCATAGACCGGGCCCAAATCACCGTTCTCGTCGGCCCATTCGTCCCAAATCGTAACCTTGTTGTCGTGCAGATACTTGATATTCGTATCGCCTTTCAAGAACCACAGCAACTCATGAATAATGCTGCGCAGGTGGAGTTTCTTTGTCGTAAGGCACGGGAAGCCCTTGGAAAGATCAAAGCGGGTCTGGCGACCAAATACGGAACGAGTACCTGTGCCAGTGCGGTCGGAACGGTCAACACCGTTGTCGATAATATCTTGGAGTAAGTCTAAGTATTGCTGCATATTGTTAATGTAATAAAAAGGTGATCCCGGCACAGAGGCCGGGATGACAAAGCAAAGGGTAACATAGTCCTGAACGACTCATCGCAAACAGTGC
Source organism: Fibrobacter sp. (assembly GCA_017965445.1). Taxonomy (GTDB): domain Bacteria; phylum Fibrobacterota; class Fibrobacteria; order Fibrobacterales; family Fibrobacteraceae; genus Fibrobacter. Next base: position 58,513 of record JAGCPZ010000009.1, read on the forward strand.
ATCATTCAAAACTCACCGCTCACGGCTCATAGCTCACCGCTCTCAAAAAGATCCACGCGCTTGTATTGCTTCGCGACTTTGCCATCGACTTCGGCGGCGGTCTGTAAAAGTCGTTTGTTCAAAGCCTGCAAAATCAGGTCTTGCGTGTGCTTGGGCACAGGCTTCTTGCCAAGGCGGGCCTTCTGCACCATCTTATGGTTCAAGTTCACAGGCATCATTTCCACGAGGTCGTGGTTGCTAAAGTTGTTTGCAGTCAGTATTTCGTCAAGTTTTGTCATATCGTAAATGTAGAAATTCAAGAACAACTGACCCCGGCACAGAGACCGGGGTGACAGAGTAGTAAGCGGTTCGCCATTAACTGACCCCGGCATCCCGTCCCCATTCGCGGATCATGACCACATAAGCACAAATGTGCTAAGTGGTCAAAGAGAATAAATCCGGGACAGGCTCAGACCGGGGTGACAAACGAAAAAAAGCCCCAGGCTTAACGCCCGGGGCTTTCGATTAAGACTTTTTAATCACGACTTATTCGACGTAGTTGCTTTCGCACTTCATACCGTCATTTTCCGGTGTGACGAAGTGCATTTCAATACGACGGTTCATTTCGCGACCATCTGCCGTGGAGTTATCGTCAACCGGGCAGGTAGAGCCGAGACCAACAGCCTTGATGCGCTTCTTAGCGACACCGAACTTCGTGAGCTGCTTCATGACTGCCTTAGCGCGGCGATCAGAGAGCTTGAGGTTGCTCTTAGCCTTACCGCGGTTGTCGGTATGACCCTGGATCACAATCTTGAGATCCTTGTATGCTTCGTCTTCCTTGAGCTTCTGAGCGACGCCCTTAAGGATTCTCTTAGCATTTGCGTTGACGGTAGCAGAGCCGCTCTTGAAGGAGATACCTTCGAGCTTTTCGACCTTCTTCTTCGGGCAGCCGAAGCCATCGTCACCAGCTTCAGCCGGGCAGCGATCCATACCGGAGCAGACACCTTCGAAGAGGTTGAACATGTTCTTTTCAGTGACCCAAGCATCGCAGACGCCGTCCTTATCGAGGTCCGGATCCGGGAGCGGGCAACCATCGTTAGCGGCAGCACCGTGTTCGAGCGGGCACTTGTCGAGACCCTTACAGGTCTTGGAGATGAACCATTCCTTAGCAACAGATTCGTCTTCGGCAGCCTTTTCGAAGTAGTAGCCGAGCTTCTTCTGGACAACCCATTCGTCGCAGACGCCATCGCCGTCGCTATCCGGATCATCCCACGGACAACCCTTATTGCCAGCAGCACCAGCTTCACCCGGGCACATGTCGTAACCGGTGCAAACGCCGGTGTACTGATCGAGCTTGTTCTTGTCAGTTACCCACGGAGAGCAGAGACCGTCGCCATCCGGATCCGGATTGTCTTCCGGGCAACCGTTGTTGACGAGCGTACCAGCTTCAGCTGCGCACTGGTCGATGCCTTCGCAAATATCCTTGAACTGATCCTGCATACCCTTCTGGCTGACCCAAGCATCGCAAACGCCATCCTTATCGGCATCCGGATCGTCGGTCGGGCAACCATTGGTGCTGCTACCCTTTTCGTTCGGGCACTGGTCGATACCAGAGCAAATGTTGCTGAATTCGCCAAGAACGCCCTTTTCAGAGACCCAAGCGTCGCAAACACCGTCTTCGTCGGTATCCGGGTTACCCATCGGGCAGCCGGAGTTCAAACGGTGACCATAATCATCCGGGCAACGGTCATCGGCATCAGCAACACCATCGCCATCGCGGTCCTGCGGAAGCAGGAAGCCGGACCAAGAAAGACCGCCAAACAAAGCGTACTGCGGATTCACGCGAATCTTGGTAGCCTTGGTGAGGTTTTCGTCGTTTTCGAGAACATAAGCATAGTGGAGGTAATTGTCGTTACCCACATAAACAGAACCACCGAGCTGGACATCGAGGCCAATCGGCAGGTGGAACACGATACCACCAGTGACCTGCTTCATGTCGAGCTTTTCCTTAATAGGAATATCACCCAGCGGGTCGAGATAACCCGTCTGGGAGTTCACACGGTTCCATTCGAAATCCTTGGTCTGGAGATCCATATAGAATTCACCAAACACAGAGAGGAAGTCGAGAGGATAGAATTCGACAGCTGCGCTAATGAACGGGAAGTTTTCGAATTCGAGGCCGCTGGCCTTACCCATGGACATCTTGTAACCGCCGTTCACGTGAACGAGGAGCGGGAGAGCGTCGATCTTGGTAAGATCCAACGTGATAGCACCGCCAACCGTCAAGTCAGACTTCTTGGCACCCCACGGGAATGCGAAGCCCTGCTTGCTGATGTATTCCGGTTCGCGAATCCAAAGACCCTGCTTCGTTTCCTTAGCGGTCTTGAAAGAGAATCTGAAGAAGGCAGCTACATCCACCGGGATATCGGACGGAATCGGGGCACGAGCCTTCAAGTTAGCGGTCAGGTTACCGATGTAACCCTTCTTTGTACCGGCAAGCGGATTGCCGTCGCATGCATAGCTGTTGATTTCAGCTTCGGTGCACTTGGTGTTGCCGTTGAACTGGTCGTAATAGACCGGCAAAGTCACACCGATATCGAAGTAATCCAAAAGACCGATGGCAAAGCCCACGTAAGCGTTGACACCGATATAGCTTGCGACTTCAGCCTTCTGCGTTTGGCCAGAGGGCAAATATCTCTCCAATGCATGATGAACATCTTGTTCAGGCATGGCCTGGAACATCTTGTTGCCAAATGCATAATCGCCCAAAGCTGAAAAAACCAGCTTCGAATGTCCAAGAGACTGAGCTGACTGTGTCTTGTTGACACCGACGAAGCTCGTCTTGTTTATCGTCTGGGCATGTTGACTAGCAAAAGCGGATACCGCCATTGCAAAAGCCAAACCCATTGCTACTCGTTTCATAGAGTCTCCTTGTTTTGAACCAACCGTAAATGGAAAGTTCCTTATATTATAGTAATGTTTAGTAAAAATATAACACTTTAATAAAAAGTCCGCACTCGTATTTGTGCAAAAAGATTGATAAATTATACATAGTTTTTGAAAAATTTTCATTTCATTTCTTTTTTTTTACAAGATTTCGTCAATAAAACGTACTTTCGAAAACATCTGGAAACATTCGGCACATGCTTGTAAACCCACGTTTACCAATTATGATGTGATCGAGCACTGGGATTTGCAAAATTTTGCCCGCAGCGCAGAGCACTCGCGTGATAGAAATATCTTCCGGACTAGGCTCCAGCGACCCCGACGGATGATTGTGTACGAATATGACAGACACCGCCCTATCTTCTATAGCCATGGCAAAAGCTTCACGCGGATGCACGGGAGTCTGGTTCACAAGCCCCGTCGTCAATTCGTGAATACGAACAATGTAATTTGCCGAATTCAACGAGATTACAACCAAATGCTCTTGCGACTCGTACTTCATATACGCCACACGCGAAAGGATATCCTCCGGCACCGATACGGGAATCGCCTTGTCGCTCAAGATAAAGCGGCCGGACAGTTCCAGACAAGCTAAAATCTGCGCAGCCTTGACTTTCCCAAGCCCACGAATTTTCCTGAGGCGTTCAAGCGTAGGGACCGACGTTTCCATCGATAAAAACTCCGAAAGGCGCCGAGACAATTCGAACACGCTGCATTCGTGACTGCCACTCCCCAAGATAAGCGCAAGCAGTTCCTCGTTGCTCAGGGAACTCGCCCCCGAACTTTCGAGCTTTTCGCGCGGCATCAAGTTGAACACGGGTTTCGGCAACAAAGCGACCTGACTATGGTTCATCACATTTTCTCCTATAAAAGCGTTTCTACTATATTAACACGCTTTTTTCAGGGATTTGTCCCGAAATTTTTTGTAAAAAAAAATGCCCGTCACACAGAGGCGGGCAAAAAAACGCACGAGCGCAGAAAAAATGTCAACAATTACAAGAAGAAGTAGTTGACATAGAACTGGAGCGACATCCACTTGGTACTGTTGGTCACCACAAGTTTATTGCCGTTGTCATCCGTCAAGAACTTACCGGTTTCTCCATCATAGAAATCCACCTTGTCGTCCTTTTCCAGACCAACGAGGTCATAGTTAAAGCGGACGCCGATTTCAATATCGTGATTGTTTGTCCTGAACGTGCCACCAATGCCGGCAACCAGGGACGGGATAAACGTCTTGACCTTCCATTCATCCAGTTCCTCGCTATACTTGACATATTCGCCCTTTTCCGAATCATAGACCATGAGCGAATTGCCGTCTTTATCCGTGTAATCGATGGAATGACCTGTTCCAAAATTAAAGTTCAAGCGACCGCCAGCTTCGACAAAAAGGTGCTGGATAGGAGTCACACGCACGACCAAAGGGACATTCAAGTTAATGAAGGCACGGTTTTCATTAACCTTGTACTCCTTGTATATCCAATCATAACCGCTACCGATTTCCCTCAAGGACAAGCCAATACCAATATTCACTTCGGGAGCGAACGTCACGAGTTCGTTGATGCGGTACTTGACGGCAAGACCGATATCAAAGGAATAACTGTCCCAGTCTTCTTTTTTGCCCATGTATTCCGTGAACAAGTCATTGGTCGGATACCCCGCCAAAAAACCAAAACCGAAACCAAAGTGGATACCAAAATTCAGTACAGGGCTTGGGTACGTAAGTTCCGAAGGATTGCCAGACGCGGCAGTAGTCGCCGCGCCACCGTAAGCAGCACCGCTGTTCGAAGAAACGCCCTTCGAAGCGCCACGGGCCTCTTCATAGGTTTTGTATTCAGGTTCGTCTGCAGGAAGTTTGTTACCGTAACCGTCATCGACGGTACCTTCTTGCCTTGCAGCCGGAATATCATTACCATAACCGTCATCTTCGGCAAAAGCGTTAGTGCCGAGACACATCATGGCGATTGTGGACGCGAGAATGAGTTTTTTCATTTGTACTCCTAAACAACTCGAAATGTTATAAAATCTGCTAGTTGAGAGATAAAATACAAAAAATGAGGAACAAATTATGGAAGTTGTAATCAAAAAATCTGGAAAACTACAAGAAATAGCCCGTACAACCAATTTGCAGGCTCCAAGGTTTCATCGGGGACGCTTCTCGATAGGCGGCCCCTCTTGTCATCTCGACAATTCCCTCCTTTTCGATGCGGGTCATGTCAAAGACAAGGCGCATTCCAAGGAAAAGATTCCGACCGATATTAAATCCCCCACCCAAGACAAGCGACCATCCGAACGGTTCTACAGCAAATTCAAAGGACTCATCATCATTGTCATCGGCAGACGAAATATCGCCATCAATATTCAGGTTAAACTGGGCTCCCGCTTCTAGATAAAACTTCGATGTAGGCACGACACGAACCAGTACCGGGAAAGAAAAGCCATATATGGTCATTAGAAAATTTGTCCTGTCGCCAGAGGGCTCTTTGGGCGGAAGGCTATAAACATCATCATCTAAATGCAATTGAGACATCTTAAATTCCGCCTCGCCCACAAAACCGACAAAACTGTTCAGCCGATACATGTACGAGGCGCCAAATTCTATTTCCATCCCCGCAAAATTCGCCAAGGGCGACTCCCCGATTCCATCTTTTGCCGAACCAAACGAGCCCTTTACCGGCTCATTGTCCCATGCATAGCCCAACCCAAAGGCAATACGCCCGCCCAAGAAATGCGATTTATCTTGAGCGACACCTTCCGCAAAGGCAATTGACGCAAAAAGCAGCGCAAACAGGAAAATCCGAAAAAGTTTCATATCTTATCCTTCTGCAAATATAACCTATTTCAAATAAAAGCCACCTATGTTTGTGGTTTTATTATAATTTTATTGAAGCGAGAGAGGATGATTATGAGAAAACTATTCAGGCGCATCAGCATATTCGCGTGTTCAATATTTTGGAAGAACGGTGCAAGAGCCGGCAATCCCATCAACTTTATCCGTAAAAATTGGGCTCAGTTGCTCATTTCTTCCATTGCCATACAGACTATCGCCTGCGCATACGGCGGCGAAGACCCGTACGACTATTCCAACGACTGCGACCCGGTATTCGACACCGAGAAATTCACCAACGAAAACTATACCGACTGCGAAAAGCAAATCGTCGAACAGGCCCTGATTGCAAAGGACCTGCAAGATAACCTGGGCAAGCGCGATGACGCCACCCTAGAAGCCTGGAACGAAGTGCGGCAAAGAATCGGCAAGATTGCCGAGACCTGCGACATGAACAATCTCTATACGGAAGGCTCGCTCACATCCCTATACTGTTCGGACGGCAGGACCATTAACGTCCAGAAGTAAAAAAGGGCCGCAATGATGCGGTCCTTTTTTACGCTCTGGATCCTTCGTGCCCTATCGCTAACGCTCCAGGGCTACTCAGGATGACACAGGAAAGGTCGGTGAGCCTGCCGAACCGACTATTCAGTTCACTTCGGCATGCTCAGTGAACTTATTAATCCTTTCCATACACCTTTTCGGCGTAGGTGACTGTGGCACCGAGGTATTCGCGGTTCATCTTGGCGATGTAATCGACGGTGATACCCTTCGGGCAGGCAGCCTGGCATTCGTAAAGGTTCGTGCAGTTGCCGAAGCCTTCCTTGTCCATCTGAGCGACCATGGCCAAGACGCGCTTCTTCGCTTCAACCTTGCCCTGCGGCAAGAAGCTGAGGTGAGCGACCTTCGCAGAGACGAAGAGCATCGCGGAAGCGTTCTTACATGCAGCGACGCAAGCACCGCAACCGATGCAAGCGGCAGCGTCAAAGGCGCGGTCGGCATCAGCCTTCGGTACAGGAATCACGGATGCTTCAGGAGCGGCACCGGTGTTGACGGAAACGAAGCCGCCAGCCTGGATGATGCGGTCGAAAGCGGTACGGTCAACGGCGCAGTCACGGATAACCGGGAATGCGGCAGCGCGCCACGGTTCGATCACGATGGTGTCGCCATCCTTGAACTTGCGCATGTGAAGTTGGCAAGTGGTGGTCGCATGGTCGGGGCCGTGCGGCATACCGTTGATGACGAGAGAGCACATGCCACAGATACCTTCGCGGCAGTCGTGGTCGAAGGCAAAGCCTTCCTTGCCCTGCTTCATTTGTTCTTCGTTCACGATGTCCAACATTTCGAGGAAGGACATGTCCGGGGAAACGTCGTTGATCTTGACAGTTTCGAACTGTCCCTTGGTCTTGGCATCCTTCTGGCGCCAAATTTTCAATGTCAAATTCAGTCCGCTCATTATTTGTAGCTCCTAGTTGCAAGGTGGCAGTAATCGAATGTAAGAGGTTCCTTGGAAAGTTCCGGTGCGATACCATCGCCCTTGTATTCCCAAGCACCGACGTAGCAGAAGTTTTCGTCGTCGCGCTTTGCTTCGCCTTCCGGAGTCTGGCTTTCTTCACGGAAGTGGCCACCGCAAGATTCTTTACGATGGAGAGCGTCGAGAGTGAGGACTTCGGCGAATTCGAGGAAGTCAGCCACGCGGCCGGCACGTTCGAGGTTCTGGTTGAAGGAGCCTTCGGAACCGACAACGTTCACGTCTTCCCAGAATTCCTGGCGGAGGGCCGGAATCTTTTCGAGAGCGGTCTTGAGGCCGGCTTCGTTACGGGCCATGCCCACGTATTCCCACATGATGTTGCCGAGTTCGCGGTGGAACTCGTTCACCGTGCGGTGGCCGTGAACGTTCAAGAGCTTGTGAATGCGTTCTTCAGTCTGCTTCTTGCAGTCTTCGAACGCGGCATCGGATTCGGAGACCTTTTCGAGCTTGGTGCCCGCGAAATAGCCGCCGATAGTGAACGGAATAACAAAGTAACCGTCGGAGAGGCCCTGCATAAGAGCGGATGCGCCGAGGCGGTTTGCACCGTGGTCGGAGAAGTTGGCTTCACCGAGAACGAAGCAGCCCGGAATCGTGGACATCAAATCGTAGTCAACCCAGAGGCCGCCCATGGTGTAGTGGATGGCCGGGAAGATGCGCATCGGGACCTTGTACGGGTCTTCGTCGGTGATCTTCTCGTACATCTGGAACAAGTTGCCGTACTTGGCAGAAACGCCTGCAACGCCCATGCGCTGGATAGCGTCGGCGAAGTCGAGATAGACAGCCTGCTTGGTGGAACCCACGCCGAGACCTGCGTCGCAGACCTGCTTGGCGTTACGGGATGCCACGTCACGGGGCACGAGGTTACCGAAGCTCGGGTACTTTTCTTCGAGGTAGTAGTAACGATCTTCTTCCGGGATCTGGTCCGGGCTGCGGGTATCGCCCGCCTTGCGCGGAACCCAAATACGACCATCGTTACGGAGAGATTCGCTCATCAAGGTGAGCTTGGACTGCAAATCGCCATGACGCGGAATGCAAGTCGGGTGGATCTGCGTGTAGCACGGGTTTGCAAAGAGAGCGCCGCGCTTGTAGGCACGGAAAGCAGCCGTGACGTTAGAACCCTGAGCGTTGGTAGAAAGGTAATAGACGTTACCGTAACCGCCGGTGCAAAGGCAGACAGCGTCACCCACGTGGCTTTCAAGTTCGCCAGTGATGAGATTACGGACGATGATACCGCGGGCCTTGCCATCAATCACGACGAGGTCCATCATTTCGCGACGCGGGAACATCTTCACCTTACCGGCGGCAACCTGGCGCATGAGGGCCTGGTAGGCACCGAGCAAGAGCTGCTGACCCGTCTGACCGCGAGCGTAGAACGTACGGGAAACCTGCGTACCGCCGAAGGAGCGGTTGTCGAGGAGGCCACCGTATTCACGACCGAACGGAACGCCCTGGGCAACGCACTGGTCGATGATGAGGTTCGAGTTTTCGGCCAAGCGGTGCACGTTGGCTTCGCGAGCGCGGAAGTCACCGCCCTTCACGGTATCATAGAACAAACGATAAACGGAGTCGCCGTCGTTCTTGTAGTTCTTGGCAGCGTTGATACCGCCCTGAGCAGCGATGGAGTGAGCACGACGGGGGCTATCCTGGATGCAGAAAGACTTGACGTTGTATCCAAGTTCAGCAAGAGAAGCGGCAGCGGATGCACCGGCAAGGCCAGTACCCACCACAATCACGGTAAACTTACGCTTGTTAGCGGGGTTCACAAGCTTGAGTTCAAACTTGTGCTTGGTCCACTTTTCTTCGATAGAACCACCAGGAATTTTAGAATCAAGAATCATTAGTGGTCTCCTTACTTTTCAATGTTGAGAGAAACTTGAACTTCGCCAATGGACGGGATGACGAAAGAAGCCTTCTTTTCGGCGTCCATCTTGGCCTTCTGCTGTTCGTACTGCGGCTGGAGGGCGCGGGACTTTTCAATCAAAGCCTGCGTTTCGGGCTGACCGCTGAGGTAGAATGCGGCAACGGCGGTGATGCCAAAGCCGAGAGCGACAACGACGCTATAGACGATGCCGGCGATATCGATAATCGGAGTCCACTTCTGGTGGGCGATACCCATGGTCTGGAAGGCAGAAGAAATAGCGTGGAACAGGTGAACGCCGATGACGAACATGCTAACGACATAGAAGGCAGCCCAACCCGGATTCGAGAACATCTGGATAGTGGTGAGCCACATGTCGCGGACGATTTCGCCCTTGTCGTTCATGTAGAGGTAGTGTTCGCCGAACTTGAGCATCATGAGGTGCTGGACGAGGAAGCCAAGAATGAAAAGGCCTGTCCAAATCATGGTGAAGGTGGCAAAAGTCTTCTTACCCTTGCGAGCGTTGACTTCGTAACCCACGTTACCACGAGCCTTCTTGTTTTCAATCTTGAGCGTCACGGCAAGGAAAATGTGGAGAGCAAAAGCAGCCACCAACACAAGTTCCACAAGATAAATCATCTTTATCGGGAAGTGGAGCGGATTGAAGCCGGTCAGGAACTCGGTGTAAGCGTTGTAGGACGCCTGGGCCGAAGCCTGATCGAAATTCAACAACTGGAAGTTGCCGCACATGTGACCGAAGATGAACAAGGCGAGGAAAGCGCCCGTGCATCCCATAATCTGCTTCTTACCGATGGAAGAAGTAAGATACGTGATGATCCATTTCATTTGAGTCTGTCTCCTTAGAGAGGGATTTTATTGTTTTATTGTTAAACTTCTTTTGGACTAGAGAACGCAGCAAGCCTTGAGGCAGGGCATTTCGTAAGCATAGCGTTCGTCTTCCTTGAACCAGAAGTCCAGTTCACGCTTGGCAGATTCAGGACTGTCGGAGCTGTGTACGACGTTTTCGGTCATGGAAGGGGCAAAATCGTAGCGGAGAGTACCGGGTTCCGCCTTAGCCGGATTGGTAGCGCCGTTGATAGCGCGAACCTTTGCAATTGCATTTTCGCCGCCGAGGGCGAGCATCACGGACGGGCCCTTGGTCATGTAGGCTTCGAGTTCCGGGAAGAACGGCTTTTCCACGTGTTCGGCGTAGAAACCGCGAGCATCGGCAGAGGTCATCTGGTGCATCTTCACGGCGCAGACGGAGAGGCCAGCAGCGATGTAACGGTCGATAATGCGCCCGATGAGGCCGGACTTGACGGCATTGGGCTTGATCATTGCAAATGTCATTTCCATAGTAGGTACCTTTTAGTTTAAGATGTGAGAAATATAGTTTTTAGACGAGAGACGAGAGACGAAAGACGAAAGAATGAACGGCTTTAGACGAGAGAATGAACTGTTTTAGGCAAGAGAAAAGCTTGTTTTTTAGGCGAATGTGTTCCGTGATTCTTTTTTAGTTTCGCGAAGCGACATTATTTAATCTCTCGTCTTTCGTCTGTAGCCCGCGATAGCGGGCGTTCTTTCGTCTATTCTTCCGACTCAATTTTCTTCATGAGTTCATCGGCGAGTTTGCCGTTGCTCTTGATGTTCTGGACAAGCCAATCGACGGACTCATTAAGTTCGCTCTTGGGGTAAAGCTTCTTGAATTCTTCAAAGACGCCCAGAGCAAGAGAATCCTTGTGCATGTTCTCGGTCAAGATGAAACCGCGGCTGAACATGGCCTTCTCGGCATCCGGAGATTCGGGCCACGTCTTATAGAAAGCCCTGTATTCCCTTTGAGCCTTGTCGAAGTTTTCCTTGTCGCTCAAGATGTGAGCTATTTCGAAGGTCGCCTTGCGGGCAACAGAATCAATATCCACATAGCGGTCACGAATACCCGTCCATGCCAAGTACGCCTTTTCTACGCTCTTGGCCTTCGTGTAAAGGGAATCCGCAGAATTCATGGCGACATCAATAGACAATTCCTGCGGCAACAGCGTAATGTTGTCTGCAAACAATTCCACCTTGGCCTTGCTCCAAGCAAGCACAACTTCCTTGTCCCAGCGATCATAACGGTAGTGAGACACTACAGTTCCGAACACGTTCTTCTTCGCTTGTTCGAAAGTTTCCGGTAAATAATCTTCCTCGGCGAAATAATAAGTTCTCTTCATCAGGTTGTCAGGCACTTCAAACCAGTCGTTCAAATCGCGGCGGGATTCTTCATAAGTGGCATTCGGATGCGCCGGATTACCCATGCGGTCGAAAAGAGCCTTGAGGGAATCTTCGGGGACTGAAACATGTTGCAAGAATTCTTGCTTGTAAAGCTTGATAGCGTAATCGACATCGCTTTGACGGCGCAAAGCCCTGTATTCCCAAGTATTTTCAAGCCCTAATTCGCGGGCTTCAGAGGCAAACGCCAACTGAAGGGCAAGGGTACTCACGATTTGCTGATGGGACTTGCGGGAACGAACCAACATCGGATTGTCTTCATACGTGGCAAGGACGTCCTTTTCACGAATAGCGGGTTCACCATTTTTCGTCACGAGGACATAGGAAGAATCAAGCTCGTAATTTGCGGTCGTGGCAAGTTCCTTTTCGATAGTCTTGCGAACTCGATCCAGCGGTTTCTGTTCTTCGGCAACATCAGACGCACGGTAGAATACATGGAAACGTCCCGTCGATTCCGAGCGAAGAATGGAAGTAAGGGAATCAGCGTCATTTCCAAATTCCACAAACATTTTCGGAACAAAACCTATGCCGTACGGGAACGGATGCCCATAGACGACCTTGCCCACATAGCCCTTCGCCTTTTTAGTTTCCTTGTTCGCGCTGTATTTAGAGGCGATTTTCATAAACGCCTGGAGGTCCATTTTCTTGTTCTTGAAGCGCTTGGCAAGAGACGCGGAGTCCGCCGATTCCACGTGATAGACCACATAGCCAAACGAAGTCTTGTACCAATCCTTATGTTTTTCGTAGTATTCTTCTACCGGAGGCATCTGGATTTCGGTTTCCTGGATATTGTACTTTTTCAGGAGCGCAGGGCCTGTTTCGCGAACAATCCTTTGGCGATGGTTCGAAACGAAACTTTCCTTGATAGCATCCGTAATTTCCACTTCTCCCGACGACTTGGACAAATCCCTGTGCTGGTAAGCAAAAGCTTTAAGGGAATCTTGGTTCGCTTCCAAGAACTTCGCTTCGGCTACCTTGTCACGTACATTCATATAAGTGAGAGAATCGTCAAACATTTCGCGATGTTTGTTATAGAAGAAAGCAAGTTCGTCATCGCTGTACATCAGCCTGTCCATGGAGTAGAGACGCTGATAGACAAACGTGAGCAGATAATTTTCGATAAACTGGTTATGGAGAACAAGTTGCTCCTTAAATTCAGGATGCTTCTCAAGAGCAACCGTATAAAGAGCCTTACGGCTAAAAAGGGACCCCGAGGCCTTTCTCATCGGTTCCGTATTGGGGACTATATTCCCCACACGCATCATGAAAGCGTAATCTTCCTTGTAAATGGGTTCGCCATTGACTTTTGCAACAATGGATTCCTTGTCACCAATAGAATTGCACCCGGCAAAAAACAGGGCACAGGCAGAAACAATCGCAAGCAAAGCGTTTTTCATAAAGTCCTCATGGATATGTGAGCGAGAATATAAAAAAATAAAACTCAAACATTATCTATATTATAGCCACTTGAAAACTTTATTGACCATTTTCGCAATCAAGGCCGCCATAACGACGGCAATTGTGGGCGCCGTAGCTGTTGGCGTCTGGTATGGTCATTTTGCCATCGAAGAACTGCTATCGACCCCGCATACGTTCGGGGACGTAACCATCACCCCATACGGTCACCACCAGAACAACCTTCTCGACCATTACTACGATTCCATCCTAGTTGAAAAGGGCGGTTCAACCTACATGATTCGCGGACCGCATCTGGACATCACGCTGTTAAGTGAGAATCCGGGAGTCACCCTCGACGTCAAGGAAATTTCCGCAAACCAAGTGGTGGATACGACGGCAGCGGCTGCAAAAGCCCCCAAGGACTCCTCGAAAGCGCTCGGAGCCATCGAGTTTCCGGACAATCTGCGCATACCGCTCCCTGTAAAAGTCAATATCGGGAAGCTCGACTTTACAATGGGAGACATGGGCTGGAGCGCCGAGAACATCAACGCCCAAAACGTCGGTCAAAGGAAGGTTGCACTCAGTGCCGACCACATCGCGGGCACGTTCGTCAAAGATACCGCCGCACTGCAACTGGATGTCGATTTTGGCGATAACAACGTCCTCATCAACGGAGCCGTCAAGACAAAGAACGACAACGTGACCATCAGCGCTAGCGCCCCCAAAAAAGACCTCACCCAGCTAAAGGCATCGACAAGCATTGCCGTCAAGGATCCGCTCCAGTGGGTCCCGATGAAGCTGCCGCCCTCCATCCCAGCCATCACCAACGTGAGCTTTAGCGGAAACGTATCGGCATCGCTCACCAAGATGAACAATTTGCACTACAACTTTACGCTAAAATTGCACATCGGAGAGTTCTGGCCGTTCCTACCGCTGGACGCCACCATCAAGGTCAGCGGAACCCCCAAACGTACGCTTGTCGAGACTTCCATCAAGAACAACGAAGGTGGGACCATTTTCTTGGAAGGCAACCTCAACGACAAGTTGGATTTCGACTTCTCCGGAGAAATCGCCAACATGAGCGCCATGTACGGCCCGCAAATGATGCCGATGGACATGGACATCCAATCGATTACCAAGACCGGGGATGACATAGAAGCATCCATCGAAACCCGCGAAGGTTCTGTCATCAAAGCCCGCGTGGCGATGAAGGATAGCCTCAAGGTATTCTTCGCCGCAAACCTCGCCACCATGGAACCTTGGGCGCTGGACTGGGTCAAGGGGAACATCGAGTTCGGGCATAGACCCAAGTTAATCGGTACATTTGAAAACGGCAAGTTGAAAGCGTTCCTGAAAGCGGATTCCATCATCAACGCCTACCACCTGAAAGCGGACTCCCTCCGCTTGGCGCTTGTCCTCGACGGACACGGTCTCACAGTCCCCAAAGCGACCCTCTACGCACCGAAGGATGAATTCTCCATCACAGGCGATGTGGATTGGAGAGATCCGAAAAAGATGTACACGCACTGGCAGCTAGCCCAAAAGAACGGCGGAACAGCCAATGTGAATGTCCAGCTCGGCGATTCGCTCCTGATATGGGCCAAGACAGACCATGTCGAGTTATCGACAATTCCCCTTGTTGACATCAATTTGAACGACAACCTCAAGACCACGGTTACCGGAGCTGTGTTCTACGACCTCGACTCCAGAATCGCCGAAGCGGAACTCAACATCGATGCAGACGTTGATCCGTTCATCGTCCACGGCTACACCAAGATAAGGGAAAACGGCGACACAGTTTTCATCGACAAGGCTGTCGTCTCACACAACAACAACAACGTCACGATGGAAGCGTCGATTGTACTCCCCAACGACTCGAACCCGGACTACAAGCCAACGGCCATGCTTCCGCTCCAGCTTCTGCATGCAAAGGTTTCCATCGACAACTTCAACATTCCGTTCTTGCTGGAACCGCTGGGCGATACAACGCTTTATTCCGGACGATTCAACGGAGAGATTGCGTTCGAAGAAGAAACAGGACTGCTCGGAAATATCGACTTCAAGGACTTGAGTTTCAACAACATTCCTTCGGAAGTGCTGAACATCAAGCAGATGAATCTATCTGCTAAGAAAGACAGAATCGAGTTGCTCACCAACTTCGACATTTCCAATGGCGTCTGGACCGGCATCGCAAACATCGCCGTCGATAACATCTTTGACCCGACTCGGAAAATCAGCTTGACATACAAGAGCCCGAACAACGGGTCCATCAACGGTAGCGGCACATTGACCGACAGTTTGGACTTTATCGGTTCCATCAAGCTCGGCGGAACATGGCTCATTCCCGGCATACGCGGCGAAATTGAAAAGACCGACCTGAACATCGACATCCAGGCCAAGTTCAAAGAAGGCCTTCCTGGCATCAACGCTCAAATCAAGTCGGACTCCACCCTACTCAGATACTCCACCATCGAGAACCCCTTCCCCATCCACGTGAGAGGCAACATCAAGGACAGCAAGCTCAACATCACCGAAGTTTCGACGCAGAACGAATTTGGGGAATTAGTGTTCGGTACGTTGCTTTACGATTTGCAGACCATGAAAATCGGAGCCATCGACTTCGGTACAAAGAGATACACATTAAAGACCGATCAACATACGGTTACAGTTCGTAATGTTTCCGGACACTTGGAAGATTCCGACGAGCAGATGTCCGTCGTTGCAAAGCTTCCTTCGATACAATACACCTTCGACGACGAAACGTACGGCAACGCAAGACTGCTCGGACGAAGCGACATCCAGTTCAACATTCCGCATACGCAAGAAGGCCAAATTAAGAACAAGAGCGTCAGCGGCAACTTCATCATAGACAAGTTCGTATATCGCAAGGATTTGGAAATCGAAATCACGCCTAGTTCCCTCGACAAAATTTTGTCCATGCTCAACAACGCCATTACCAGTTTGCGTAGCAAGGACAAAGAAGCTAAGATTTCTGTTTCCAGCCCCATCGATTTGTCGTTCCATATCAGCGATTCGCAACGCGATTCTGTAGAAATTATCTCGCCATTCGCCGCATTCCCGCTCACGCTCGACATCTGGGTTCTCGGAACATCGAACAGGCCTCTCTTGCGCGGCGACGTCACGAATACAGACAACGGATTCATCGGCATCAAGGGACTTTACGATTTCGAACTTAGCCGATTCAACATTTCATGGAACGACGTTCTCTGGCAGCACGGCATTGTCGATGTTTCAAGCATGCAGGAACTTCCCTACTGTTCGGAGCCCGACGACAGCGAGAAAGCGACATGTCCAATCAACTTTGACATTCAGGGAACTATAACGAACCTACAGCCAACGCCGAGTTCCAACTGCGGAACGGAATCATCGGCGGCAGCGACTTACTACAATATCTTCCTTGGATGCGTGGCTAACGAATCTGGCGATGCGGACTGGAACAAGCTTGCCGGCAAGGCTCTCGGCAAGGTCATCGCTTCTACAGCCAACAAGACCCTTGGTGGCGATTACATCGGCGATATCGACATGAAGGTGATGCTATTCGACAATTCCAACAACGAAAAAGATTCCTCCTATGTCAAGATTCCGATTTCCTTGGATCGCTGGGTCAAGAACCTAAGCCTCATTCTCGGTTATACACAGGATCAAAGCATCGACCCGATTTACGATCAGGCCTTGCAGTTCGGCGTTACGTACAAGCTTCCGTTCTTCCAGGAAAAAGAATATTCCCACAAGAATCACCTTTCGCCGTCGCTATCGGTGAACGGGTTGCTTATTTCAAAGCAATACACGGCTAACAGCGGAACCGAAAGCAATAGCGAAAGCCGCGTCGAAAAGAACATCGGCATGAACTACTCGTACAAGTACTGGAATCCATGTATCTTGGGAATCGGGCATTGCGAAACAGTCCGCCCGCCAAGAGCGATGCGCCAGCCCAACGACACGGATAGCGACAGCACGGCAACCAAGCCCACGGAGAAAGCAAAATGATTTTATTAATTTGCGCATTATTGTTTTTTTCGTCGCTTGCGATTGCTGATACAGATGAGAAAAGTCCCTGGTCTGTCAAGATTTCCGGGAACAAGGTATTCTCGAAATTCCAGTTGAACGAGCAACTCGATATTCCTGACGAATTCGCCCAACTGGACACAATCAAGCAAGACTTCTTGATGCGTCTCTCGACGGAAAACGTAAAGGCCCTTTACTATTCCCGCGGCTACTACAGTCTTGACCTGAAGTTGGAAATAGAACGTGAGCCGTTGTCCGACAATAGGATTCAGCGCAACTACAACATCACAGTCAACGAAGGGGAATGCTACAGATTCAACGATGCCAAAATTATTTCTTCCGGCGACGAGCCTATTCCAATAGATTTGACTTCGTTGAAAATCTTGAAGCACCGTTATTACAACCAAGAAGATATTTCGGACGACCTTCAAGAGATTCAGTCAGCTTACCGCAAACAAGGTAACTTGCACGTTTATATTTCATCCGAAGAACACGTCGATACAACCGCAAAGCAGGTTAACGTGGTCATCAACGTTACCCCAGGTCCCAAAGTCTTGATGGGCAACATTATCACTACGACACAACGGACGAAGAGCAAATTCGAGAAAAAATCGGAACCAGAGCCAGGGCTCACAAATACATCTTGGCTTTCTTCGCTTTGGCGGATTCCGAAGGGTCAAATTATTGACGGTAACCAATACTTCAACTTCAAAAGTAAACTGTATTCAACCCAGCTGTTTACGCAAGTCAAGCTGAATGACGAATTACGCGAGGATGGACTTTCGGATATCCACCTGGATGTCGTTGAGCGTGTTCCAGGCGAAACACGATACGGATTCTTCTTTGAAGAAATTTATGGTTTCGGAGCTTTGGCTTACGCAGACCACAAGAACTTTTTTGGAAAGTTCCACGAATTTTCGACAAGCGTACAAATCGCACAGAACAAGCAAGAAATTACATTTGGGTACGCAAACCCACTCTTGTTCGGGACATCGTTCACCTTCATCCCGACCGCAATCCGCTTTGTAGATCGCGTTTCGTTCAACCACGAAAAAATCAACCCGCCCGCCTACCCCGATAGCGTCGAAGAGCGTTACGAAATCATCAACCGTGGCGACTTGACGTTCGGCATTACAAACAACATTAAATTCCGCGGAACAATCGATACGCGTTACGTGAACAAGAACGAAGATAAGCTGTTCAAGCTCAAAGGCGAAATCGGTTTGACATTCGACTACACAGACGATTACTTCAACCCGACGAAAGGCATCCGCGTTATGCCATTAGCTGGCCTTGGCACAAACTTCAGCGGAAAAGAAGACTACAGAGACGGCCACGTCTATACCTACGGCGAAGCGACTGCAAACGTTTACTGGCCTTTGTTCTGGACGTTCTACGGAGCGCTCAGCGGAAGTATCGGAAAGTTTTTCAACACAGCCATCGAAGACGATGCCCGCGTATTTTACCAAGGCGGATCCCGCTCCGTGCGCGGTTACCGTTTCCGCAGCATTTATGCCGGCTACACCACGACCATGACCGAGCTAGTCACCAAGAAACAAGACGACGGTACAGAAGTCACCGAAGAAGTTTCCAAAGACGTTATCAACACAGCTCTCACGCCGATGTACTTCCGCGTTAACGAAGAAATCCGTTGGACATTCCCATGGAAATCCTTAAGGGCTTGGCAAATCGTACAGTTCTTCGACTGGGCCAGGGTTGTCGATTGCAAGGACAAAAGCTATGAAGACGCCCAGGAAGGTAGCCTCGGTCTGGGCATCCGCTATCGTTGGCAGTTTCTCACGTTCCGCCTCGATTACGCAATCGTCACAGGCATAACCAGCTATGACGAAGACAAGAAGAACTCCATGAAATTTAAATGGGGTCGATTCGCGTTCGACCTGTCGCAGGCGTTCTAGTTTAGACGAAAGACGAGAGACGAAAGACGAGAGAAGGAAGGGCTGTAGGCGGTAGGAAGTAGGCAGTAAACAGTGGTTAGTGATTAGTGGTTAGAAATCAGAAGGCTGGGGAAAGCGTGTGGAACGGAGTGCCGTCAGTATTTTTACTGGAAAATTGAGCGGTAAATATCCGCGAGGGATTTGCCTTTGGCATTAATTTGCGATGGAACAATTCCAGCATTTTTTAAAGCACTTTCAAGTTGTTCGCGAGCAACAGCGCTTTCGAAAGTCAATTCAAAATGCGTCGCCACGGAAGCGTTCCCGAGGCCCGGATTTTTGTCCGATTCCAAAACCTGGCCGCGATCGATAATCGCGTAATCCGTAGCCCACTCATCCATTTCAGCAAGCACGTGCGAACAAACTATTGCCGTTCCATGATTTTCCTTTCGCCATTCATCAAGGAGTTTCCAGACGGTCTCGCGAGATTTCGGATCGAGATTTGCCACCGGTTCATCGAGAATCAACAGCTTTGGATTATGCAACAAGGCGCGGACAATCTGTACCTTCTGACGGTTTCCAAGTGAAAGGGCATCCATGCGCGTATCCAGCGGTGGCAAGTCCAACCGTTCCGCAAAAGACATGCAACGGTTATAGACCGAACCGCCTTCTAGCCAAGCACCCTCACCCAATCCGTAAAAGCCCGTAAAAAAGTGGAGATATTCTTCAATCGTGAGTTTCGGATAAATTCCTGGATTTTCGAGCAATACGCCATACTTTTTCGAATCTAAAAAGCCCGCCTCATTGCGCATTTCGTCATCAATTTTGAGGGAACCTTCAAAGTGGCGCATGCGGCCACACAAAAGTCGCAACAACGTCGTCTTGCCAGCGCCATTCGGGCCCAAGAGCGCAAAAAACGAACCTTGCGGAATTTCTAGCGAGACTTGAAAAAGCGCATCTGATTTTGATTTTGGATAACGGAAAGAGACCTTTTCAAGTTGCACTAGCGGGTTCGAAAGTTTCATCGCACAGACCCACAAAAATTATTTGCAGAAATCCTTGACTGCGTCACAGGGATTCTTGACAAGTGCGAAAACGCTCTTGTCCTTGCGGACCGCTTCCATCTGCACAGCCTCGCTTGCGCGCTGCAAATACTGGATACAGCGCGGATCAGTGCGCACAGCAGCAAGCTGAACTTGCTCAGTTCGACGGCGAATACTCACGTATTCAAACGCATGAAAGTCCTGCTTGACGGCAGCGACAACAACCGCCGCTGTCGGATTTTCAATATCCTGAATGTACTTCCAGTCGCGTTCAACAGCGGCAACAAGCACCTTTTCGCCAGGATTGCGAATAAACTTCAACGCATCCGCGCTCTGGCGAACAGCCTCGGCCCAAAGTTCATCGGACGCTCCGTCAATTTTGCGGACGATTTTCCAATCGAGCTGGACAGCAGCCTTCAAGAGAACCGGATTCGTCACGAACTTAAGCAAATTGGGTTCCGCGTTAAACTCGGCGAGAAACTTCGCCTCGTCCATCGCATTCAAAGCTTCTTTCAAAGCTTCACACGGACCATTTTTCACATAAAGAATCGTCTGTGCGTTCTTTTCGAATGCAGCCTTCTGCACCGTTTCAGTCGGGTTCTGGATAAGACTGATGGCATACCAGTTGAGGTTGATTGCCTCCAGCTGCTGTTCTTCGGTCGGGTTCTCGATTTTCTTGATTTCTGTCCAGGACTGCATAAAACCTCGTGTTATCAGCACAAAGATAGATTTTAGACGTGAGACTAGAGACGAGATATACGATACTTGGTGCTTTTTAAGCACCTTAGTAGAGTTATCCTCTATGAGGAGACTAGAGATTTATGACCCAAACAGGGTATGAGGGCGCCCGCGGTAGCGGGCTTTGAGGTTATTTTCTACTTATGCACTTTAACAACATGCATGTTGCCGTTCATTTTCCCATAACGCAAAATGTAGGCACCATTCACAAGTCCTGCCTTGACGTTGTTCCAAGCTTCACTTGCCGAACCCGCCATCACATTTGCAGATTTTATAAGTTGCCCGTTCATATCGAACACTCGGCAAAGCAACATAACGGAACCAAGTTCAAACGCAATACGCGGTGCAACAGCCTCCGTTCCCGAAGAAGAACTAAGTATCGTTTCAGATGAACTAAATGAAACAGAAGCAGAGGAACTGGACTGCGCAATCTTCGAAGAACTCAAAGCGATTACAGATGAACTCGACTTTGCCTGTTCCGAAGAACTAGACTGAGCCTGTTCTGAAGAACTGGAGGACTGCGCAGCAGCCCCGGAAACTTCAAGTTCAAGCGCCATAAATTCAATCGTGTATGTGCCATCCGAATTGGGTTCGACAACCTTTCCCTTTTGGCTTACGGTTTTGCCCTCGGCACCCTGGATTTTCACGCGCAGCGGAACGCTCTTGGGCATGTGTGCATGCGGGGAAGTCCACTTGACAGTAAAGCCGCTAGAAGTGTTCGTAGCAGTCGCCTTGTCGATGGTAAAATGAGCACGCAGGTACGCGCCCACAGTCGAGAAACTCGCCACCCACAACTTC
Organism: Fibrobacter sp.; assembly: GCA_017965445.1. Taxonomy (GTDB): domain Bacteria; phylum Fibrobacterota; class Fibrobacteria; order Fibrobacterales; family Fibrobacteraceae; genus Fibrobacter. The sequence continues at coordinate 79,814 of JAGCPZ010000009.1, forward strand.
TTGCTGACCGCATATTCGATAAGCGTCTTGATGTCGGCGGTAGAAATTTTATCCCAGTTGTCCGCAACACCATGATTCAGCTGAACATGCCACTTGCTCTGGCTAGCCGCCTGATCCAGCGTCTGCTTGAATCCCGCCACGTTGCTTCCGTTTTCCTGCCAGTAGTGCGACCCAACCGCCATCCAATCCGGTTCCCTATCCCAAGACGTAAGGCCATCACCACCGCAACTGCGGTTAATGAAATGCTCCTGATTGATTGCATTTTTAGCCGCCTGATCTTGGGCGCAATACGGAGTCGCCAAGGAAGTCACTTCCAAGCCCATGCTACGCAACTTCGAGGCAGCACCACCGATTTCAGAATTGAGATTAGCCCCTTGCGTCAAGTTCTTATGCGTCGAAGTATGGTTCCCGATTTCGTGTCCCTTCTTTGCATATTCCATATGAGGCCCGGAATTGCTACCAAAGTCCATCGCATTCGTACAAACAAAGAAAGTCACCTTGACATCCGGCATGTTGTCCAAGAATGTCAAATTCTTTGTCTGTGAATGAAGCCCGTCATCAAACGAGAAAGTCGCGGCCCCTGGATGCCCGTTCCAGGCGACAGTGGTAATGGGGCCCGCAAAAGCAGAACATGCGGCAAAAGACAATGCCGCGCAAAAGGATTTTTTCAAACATACCATACATATACTCCTAGTATGGAATTTAGCCTATTTTAGCGAAAAAAAATACTATTCCACAACAAGAATCATTGACAAAATGGTAAAAACGTTTTTAGTCTTTAACGCAACGAACTGAAAACCCGTAGTCCTTGTAGTAGTCGCCCAGGCCCGCACCGTCGATGTCGCTGCCTAAGCCCATGCCGTACGCGCTGTAGCTACCGTTCTCAGTAGAACTCCAGAAGCCCGCGAGGCGGCCTTCGTTGTAATAATCGCCCAAGTTGTACCTGAGGCCGACGGGCAACGCGGAAAAACCGAAAGCATCGGTGCCGTTGCCGCTACTGTTCCAGCCGCTAGTGGACTTGAGCATTTTGCCCGCTGTTGATTGACCACCAACGGCAGTGAACAAAGTCTCAAACTCGGCTTTTGTCGGCAGATGCCATCCCTCGGGACAGACACCGCGCACAGTCCCGGTTGGTGAGCATGTCGAACATAGCCACAGCCCCTGCCGTTCGTAGACCACGTGCCCACGCTGTCCATGGCTGCTGCCCAGGTGGCGTAGAGGCGACCATACTTGGTGCAGTTGGAGGCTTCGTCTTCGTAGCAGTAGGAGTTTGCCGTTTCGTAGTTGAGATTTTCCGCCATCCATTCCTGATTGCCGATTTTCACCGTCCTGTAAGTTTGACCATCACGAGAATCAGTCAAGATGCCGCAAAGAGCGTCCGTCGCGAATGACAACGCAAGCAAAGCAAAAAAGGCAAAAGAACGATTCATAGAAAACCTCATGAATTCTATAATTATACATTTTTTTGGCTGGTTCACCGCCACTTTGGCAATTTTGTGCTTTTTCTATATATAAAAAGCGACCCGTTTTAACGGGCCGCCAATATTCTGGTCTGGATCCTTCGCTACGCTCAGGATGACACTGTCGTGTCACTTGTACAACGGGTGCTTCTTGCAGAGAGCCACGATTTCTTCGCGGATCTTGGCGAGAGCGGCATCGTCGTCCTTGGCCTGGATGGCGCGGTCGATGATGCGGGCCACTTCGCGGGTGTCTTCTTCGTCGAAGCCACGGGTCGTGATAGC
>JAGCPZ010000064.1 GCA_017965445.1 Fibrobacter sp.
AATTTGGACAAAACTTTTTCCCATGGAGAAAAAAATGAACGAAGAAATTTTCAAGAAGGTCACGGACGTGATCGTTGCTAAGTTGGAAGTCAAGGCTGAAGATGTCAAGCCCGAATCTGAATTCGGTAATGACCTCGGTGCCGACTCTCTGGACCGTGTTGAACTCGTGATGGCTCTCGAAGACGAATTCGATGTCGAAATCCTCGATTCCGATGCCGAAAAGTTCCAGAAGGTTTCTGACGTTGTCGCTTTCCTCGAAGCACACAAGAAGTAATCTAGTTTTGCTTTAGCCCGCAACAGTTGGGCAAAGATTGAGCTTTGGGTCCCCGGTATCGCCGGGGATTCTTTTTTGCATGTCATCCCGGCCGCAGTGCCGGGATCAGCTTCACCTTCTCTTTATGAAAGGAAGGAGCCCGTCCTGTGACGGGCATGACAAAACGCTTTTGCATGTCATCCCGGCCGCAGTGCCGGGATCAGCTTACACGTAACACCTTTGTAAAACACTGTATTTATCAGCCATGCTGCGGAAAGCATGATAAATATGTAAATTATGCATCAAACAAAAGGAAAATCTATTGGAAGAACAAAATCTGCTCCACAAGATCCTAAAACTCTGGTTTCGCCAGAAGTCCGGTGACGGGCTTGAGGCTAAGCTTGGGTATAGGTTCCGCGATCCTGAACTGCTGGCTCATGCGCTTGTCCACCGCTCGTTCATCGTCGGCAAGGACGTGCCATACGCAAACAACAACGAGCGTCTGGAATTCCTGGGCGATTCCGTCCTCAACATGCTGACGACCGAGTTCCTTTACAAGACCTATCCTGAGGATTCGGAAGGTGAACTTTCCAAGCGTAAGAGCGCTATCGTATCGGGGCACGCCTGTGCTCAGTCGTCCAAGGAATGGAATCTCAGCGAGTTCGTGAAAATCGGGAAGTCCGAGGCCAAGATGGGCGGCCGTGGCAAGGAAAGCATATTGGCGGACGCCTATGAGGCCGTGCTTGGTGCGGTCTATCTCGATGGCGGCCTGGACGAAGTCCGTGCGATTTTGAACAAGTTCCATTTCCCGCGCGTGAGCGAAATCATCAATGCGGTCGATTTTGCGAATTACAAAAGCGAACTTCTGGAGTTCTGCCAGGGCAAGCTGCATTGCTCCCCGGAATATGTGGTTGTTGACGAATCGGGTCCGGAACACCAGAAACAGTTCACTATCGAGGTCATTGTAAACGGCAAGGCATATACTCGCGGTATTGGCCCGAACAAAAAGAAGGCCGAACAGGAAGCTTCGCGCACGACACTTGAAATGCTCAAGACCGAAGTCGCCGAAGCCGAACGCAAAAAAGCCGAGGCTCCAAAAATCAAGCAACCCGCCCACCACGTGGGATTGCCGTAGGGCGGCTACGCCGCAGTTACGAGTATGGAGTTCCTAGTTACTAGAAATGTTCTTATTGCAATCTCTAGTAACTATTAACTAGTAACTAATAACTAGTAACTAGTAACTATTTTATTATCTTATCCCACATGAAAACATTCTCCCTCCGTAATTTACTTGCCCTGCCGATGGCGGCGGCTCTCGCTTTTACTCTTTCCGCCTGCAACGAATCTGGCGATTCCAAATCCAGCCAATCCACGAAAGCCTCCAAAAAAGGCGCACCCGTTTCCGAAGCGGATTGCCCGATTCTCCCACTTGATTCGACAGCGACCGGCGAGTTCGACCCGATTGCCTCCAAACAGGCCCGCGCCTGCGGCTCCATCACGCTTTGGGGCTCCGCCATGCCCAAGTCCTTCAACATGTGGGAAGACTACAACAGCTTTTCTGCCGAACTCATGAGCATGATGTTCGAACCGCTGGTGAGCCTGCACAGTACCGAAGACCGCGAAGTCGGCATTCTCGCCGATAAGTGGGAAGTTTCCGAAGACGGCAAGACGTTCACGTTCCATGTGGATTCGCGTGCCAAATGGAGCGACGGCAAGCCGGTTACTGCCGAAGACGTGCAGTTCTATTACGACGTCATCATGGACGAGAAAAACCTCACGCCGATTTTCAAGGTGGGGCTCAGCCGATTTGAACGCCCGGAAATCGTCGATAGCCTCACGGTCCGCATGAAGGCGAAGGAACCGCACTGGGGCAACTTCTGGGAAGCGGCGGGCATGCTCGCATTCCCGAAGCACGTGTGGGCCGGTAAGGACTTCAACAAAATCCGTTACGAATTCCCGGTTGTCTCTGGCCCGTACATCATCAAGACGTTCCGCGAAGACCGCTTTGTGGAACTCCAGCGCCGCAGCGACTGGTGGGGCTTCAAAAAGAACTGGAACCACGGCAAGTACAACTTCCAGAAAATCCGTTACCGTTTCATGAACGACCAGACGAAGGCTCTCGAAGCGTTCAAGAAGCAGGATTTCAACGCTTACGCGATTTACACGAGCAGCATCTGGATGAAGCAGACAGACTTTGATGCCATCAAGAAGGGGTGGGCCATCAAACAGCGCATCTTCAACAAGGAACCGATTGGTTTCCAGGGCATGGCCATCAACCTCCGCAAGCCGCAATTCCAGGACGTCCGCGTTCGCCGCGCTCTCTCGTACCTCTTGAACCGCGAAGCGATGAACGAAAAGTACATGTACGGGCAATATTTCTTGCTCAACAGCTATTACCCCGACTTGTGGGCGAATAACCAGAACCCGACGGCGCCTGTCTATAGCTACAATCCGGAAAAGGCCCGTGCGCTCTTTGCCGAGGCGGGCTACAAGGTGAACGGTCAGGGCGTTCTCGAAAAAGACGGCAAACCGTTTGCCATAAACTTCATCACGAGCCAAGAAGACTTGCGCCACCTCACGCTGTTCCAGGAAGACTTGAAGAAGGTGGGCGTTGTGGCGACCATCGAGCAGATGAGCCAGAGCACGCTCCGCAAGCGCCTGGACGATGCAGACTTTGACCTTTACTGGGTGAACTGGGGTGCAGGCCGCCTCCGCGACCCCGAAGCGAGCTGGATTTCCAAGACGGCAATGGAAAAAGGTACGAACAACCTTGCTGGCGTTCAGGACAAAGTCGTCGATAGTTTAATTAACTTGCAAAAGACGGAATTCGACCTCGCGAAGAGGAACGAAATCTTGAAGGCGCTCGACAACCGCCTCGCCGAAATCGTCCCGTACGTGCTCATGTGGCAGTGCGACCATCACCGCATCCTCTACTGGAACCGTTACGGCACACCCGAAAAGGTGCTCGACCAGTTCAACCGCGAAGATGCTATCCCCGTCTATTGGTGGGTCGATCCGGTCAAGTCCGCCGCACTCGACAAGGCGATGAAATCCGGCGAAAGCCTGCCCGTGCCCGAGTACGATATTCGATAGAAGAGAGCACGCACAACGTCATCCTGAACAATGCGATGCATCCAGAACACCTCTGGATTCTTCGAGTCCCATGGACTCTCAGAATGACGGTCATTCCTTATTGTCACCCCGGTTTTATATACCGGGGCCAGTTTACACGGTTCTACCCACTTACACACAAAAAAATCCCGGACTTTAAAGTCCGGGACGTTCTAATAACTTATTGACGTTCTAGATGACGTTACTAAAACCTGAAACCTGATACCTGAAACCTGAAACCTGATTAGAACTTAAACTCCACATCCAAGGTAAATCCGACAGCATCCCCTTCCATATTAATAGTGAACGGATCCCTGGACTTCTTCTTGATGTCTTCGCTACGGGCGATAACCTTACCCTTAATCAAAATCTGGTTGGTCACAGCAAATTCGGCACCGACCCAGAACTTCCACTGGTTGGACCAGTCGTCATGCAGGTTGACATCCTTGTTGCCGTTGTCGTATTCCGACTTGAAAATGCGGAGCCACAGCTGGCCGCCAATCAACAGCGTTACCGGGGCAGAGGGGAGGGTGTAGTCGAATTCACCGCCAATACGGAGCTCAAGGCCTCTCTCTTGCTTGTGGTGCTCGAAACCCCAGAAAACACCGGCTTCAGTACCGAATGCGGCGCCTTTAATGCTTGCAATATCGTTATGGATTTGGGCGCCGAAATAGAGGAACATTTCGTGATGGCTCGGAGGCGTTGTTCCGAGTCCGTCATATTTTTCGCGGCCAATGGGCAAGTTGAAATCGAGGAAGAGGTTGACCATCGGGGTCATGGCAAAACGACCGCCAATCATCAGGTCGCGGATGCCGTTACCGCCGTCTTCGCATGCGTCGCAGTCGGTTTCGCTCCAGAACTGGTAACCGAAACTTTGCAGAGAAAGCTCGAACTTGGGAGAAACATTGAAACGGGCGCCGACTTTTAGACCCATTTGGGACCAGTCATCATCTTTGTCGTAGTAAAGTCCTGCCTTGATGGACCCCTGGTTGTTCTGCAACAGACCGAAATAGTCCCACGTTGCGAAACTGTATGTGGCAATCAATGCCGCGAGAAGAATAACCTTTTTTATCATCGTAACTCCTATAAATCACCAAAATGGCTAACTCCAATTTAGTAATAGAATGGATGGTCTGCAAATCTTTTTCCCGAAAGGCGCGCTTATATCGTGTTTATAGTCACAAATACTATTTTTTTCTTGCATTCACGGTTGCGAAATTTTGCATAAAAATTATTTTTATACCGGAAAAGAGGTGGTTTATGAAATACACAATTCGTTTGTTGCTGGCATTAAGCTTGATAATTCCGATGTCCGTTTGGGCGCAGGCGGCTAATCCTGTAAAAAAATATCTAAATCTCTACTATAAAAATTCGCAACTTTTTGTAGGTCTGTACAAAAAAGATTGTGTTGCCGGAAATTCTTCTGAAGAAGGTACTTGTGTCAAGTCTTATGAAATAAAGCCCGCGCAAACTGTTCGCTCCGCTTTCGTTAATGCGATTAGTCAGCAATGGATATCAGGTACACCAGATGCGACCAAGATGCAATCGGCTACGCTGAATCTTGCTACAGACATTGACTTTGGTTATACTTTTGCAAATGGAAGTTGCTCGGAAAATTTTGACTTTTTGCCTTTCTCTGGTCTTTCCTTTAATGGACATAACCACATGATGTCGAACTTTTGTCGTATTGACAATGGACAGACCAAGCGGTATTTAGGCTTGTTTGGGGAAGTGGTCGGTGATCAAACGAATGGTAATAAAACGATAAGAGACCTGATAATTTCGAATGTCCATTTTGCCGTTACAAGCGGGGAACCTGCATTAACAAGTGGCGGTGATTATCAGCCGGCAGGCGCTCTTGCTGCTAGAATTTCTAATAGCACTGTGACAAATGTAAAATTAAAGAATGTTGTTATTCAAGCTCCGCTTGCAGGTGGTTTAGCCGGATTTATCGATGGATCGACAATTACAAAAGTTTCGACTATTGATAACTCGTTTATTAAAGTAACGAATGAAATATCAATTACAGAAGACTATATCGGAAAAGCGATTTATAAGTATGGTGAAAATGTCGCTGTTTTTGACCCGTATAAGGTTCTTTTGGGTGGTTTAGCTGGTGCGGCATACTTTACAAATTTTGAGGATATTGATCTTGCTGTCCAAGTGGAAAATGAAACTGCTGTAGATATGTCTGCTTTGGGCGGCCTTGTTGGGCATTACGTTTATGCTCCGAAAGGTAACCAGTTCATGCAGGCTACCAATCGAGATTCTAAAATTACCAAAGTGAATATTCACGGCTCTTCCAGTGATGTGGGTGTTAATGCTTTTATTTCCGGTGGTACTGCTATGGGTGGTATATTTGGGGCTTCAAGAAGACTTGATAACGACAATTCACCGATTACAGAGTTCTCTATTAGTAAATCGACAGTGACGAATTTGGATATAAAGCAAAGCAGGGTTAAAATCAGTGATGCCGATGCGACGAAAAATCTTTATATGGGCGGCATTGTCGGGAATAGTGACCTTTGCAAAGGTGGTATTCTAAAAATTAGTGAATCAAAAGTAGTGAATGTAAACATTGAGGAAACGGTACAGAAAGAAGCACCTTTCCAGTACTACATGGGAGGAATTGCTGGTCGTGCGTCTTGCTCCCAAATAAATGGTAATAGTGACCGTGACGACTTGTATTTGACTCTTCAAAAAAATACGGCTTCGGGGAGTATTAATTTGGAAGGTGGTCATAGCGGATCCGGAAAAACATCTGCGATTGTTCGTATTTCTGCTGCTATGGGAGGCCTTGTTGGTGATGCCATTGTTTCTTATGATGACGGTGGAATTTCTGACAATGAATCGGAAGTTTCTATTTCATATAAAGCCAAAAGATCTGAAAAAAGTGCTGATATGGATTCCGTGCTTGTCGGTGGCATTTTTGGTGCTGTCAGCTTTTTTAATTCATCAAAAGATTTTGTTCGCTTGACTGACCTATCTTATAAGGGTTTACTTGATATTAATGATGATGGTATTAATGCCCGTATTGGCGGTATTGTTGGGAAATTCCCGATGATTCAGTCTGGAAATCCCAAAATTGAATTCAGTAATGTTCAAGTAAAGGGTGATAGTGAAAAAGACAATAATATTGTGTCGTATAGTGGTGAAACCAAAAGCTCTAGTACATCGTCGTCGATTGGTGGCATTTGCGGTATGTGCTTGTCGCCTAGAGAAATAAGCGAGAGTTCAGTTGACGGTAATTTCAAGGGTTCTGAAGGGACCGATGCCCCTCAAAAGGATTTCCATGTCGGAGGCCTGATTGGTACGGTAGATGCTAAGGCTGATCTTGGTATTGTAAAAAATAATTACTTTATTGGTTCTATTGAAAATAAATTAAGTGCTAGTGAGGGCAAGGGTAAGGCCGGTTATCTCTTTGGTTATCTTGTCGGTGATGGCTTGGGAAATAAACCCCAAATTATCTCGAATTTCCATTATGGTAGCGATAATGTTAAGGCTATTGGCTATTTCTACAATTATGGTGAATTTAACAATGTAATGTATTTTAACGAGAATCAGAATGGCGTCACCTTCAACAAGTTTGTAGCAAAGAACAATGTCCGTAATGGTTCTGCTATGAATCTGCAGAATGGAGAAAATGGTTCCTCTATGAACGGTACCGTTACGGAATCTTATATGAAGTCTGAAACCTTTGCTGGTTTTTTGAATTCTCCGTGGGATGAAGACGAACAGGTGTGGTCTTTTGACAATACTCATGTTTACCCGTTTTTGGGAACGCCACATGTTTCTCCGAAGGTCCAGGTGGTATTTAAGGATGCAGCGGGCGACAAAAAGCAGAATGTCAAAATTGGTGATGCTGCCGTTGTTCCGGAGAATGTCGAATTGAAGTCGGAAGGTAAGTGCTTGACGGGCTGGAATCCGGCGGACTTTACGAATGTGATTGCCCCGATGACAATTACTGCCATATATGGGGATTGCCCGATAGAAAAATTTACAGTCAAGTTCTATGACATTAGAGGATTTGTCATTGAAGGCTCGGAGCAGGAAGTCCTTTACGGGGAAGCAGCTGTTGCTCCGGCAAACCCGCCATCGAAGGATGACTTGTGCTTTATTGGCTGGGACACTGATTTTAGCGTGGTCAAAGGCAATTTGGAAGTCAAACCGAATACGAAAAAGTGCGTATTTACGGTCAATTTCTATGGTCTGGATGGCACGAGTATAATAAAAACACAAAACGTTCAGGAAGGACTGTCGGCAAAGGCACCGGCCACGCCTGGAAAGTTGGGAGACCTGTGCTTTGATGGCTGGGACACTGATTTTAGCGAGGTCAAAGGCGATTTGGAAGTCAAGGCAAATACGAAAAAGTGTGCATATACGGTCAGGTTTATGTACACGGATAATAAAGGAGTGCCTCACATTGAAAAGACGGAAACGGTTGAACATGGCGAGTCCGCGACCGCTCCTGATGTTCCGAAAAAAATGGATGATCTGTGCTTTATCAGTTGGAACCCTAGTTTTAGCAATGTGACTGGCAAATTGGATGTTACGGCTAAATATGAGACCTGCAAATATACGGTGACGTTTGTCTATGTTGATGATGATGGCGTGTCTGCCGAAAAGGTAGAAACGGTCTTGCACGGTAACGACGTGACGGGACCGGATGATGTCGCGAAGAAAATAGGCGACCAGTGCTTTGCCGGTTGGAAGGGCGAATTGACTAACGTGACGAGCGATATGACCCTCGAACCGGAATATAAGCTCTGCGCAGTTTCTAGCAGCTCCGTTGCTCAGTCCAGTTCTTCTGTTGTTGCGTCTAGTTCTAGCGAAGCGACGCCTGCTTCTAGCAATGCAGAGAGCAGTTCTTCCATCGAGACGAATAGTTCCTCTGCTGTTGTCCAAAGTAGTTCTTCCGTCGAGACGAATAGTTCCTCTGCTGTTGTCCAAAGTAGTTCTTCCGTCGAGACGTATAGTTCTTCTGCCACTGTCCAGAGCAGCTCCAGCAAGGCTGGCTCTAGCAGCAGTCAAAAGTCCCTTTACGAGATTGCGGCCCCGAAGGTCAAACAGGACGGCAACGCGCTTCGCATGGTGCTTGATGATTCGACTGCGAAAATTTCTGACAAGGTCGATTGCCATATTCAGGTGGTTTCTGATGCTGGCATCTATCTCGATACCGTTGTCGCTGGAAAGGTAATCGATAAGGCGAAAAACGGCACATGGCGACTTGACCCGGCACCTGCAGGCGAATATAGCGTGAACTTTACGTTTACGGATGGCGAAGAATCCGTGACGTACAAGAAGATGTTCTCGACTCCGAAACAAAAGAATCTTGTAATGCATTCCTGGCAGACGCTCTCGATGTATGCGTTCTGCCAAAATGGCACGGACAATTGCGTGTCCGATAAGGCTTCCGTATATTGGTGGGATGAAACGAATCCGGTGGGCGATTACTGGCAGTACCGCAAGTATAGCGTGAACGACAAGTTCGATTCGACTCGCGGATACTGGTACGGCCCCATGGATAACGAACCGCTGGTAATGAGCTTGAATACTCCCAACACGAATGCGGAAATTGTATGGAACCTCGAAAACAAGTATTCCGGCTGGAACCTCGTCGCGAATCCGTACGGATGGTACGTCAAGCTCCCGCAACAAGACGGTGTGCGTTTTGCAAAGTGGGATTCGGACGCGAGCGAATACGTTCCGACGGATACGCTTGGCCCTTACGAAGCTGTCTGGGTGCAGACGGACAAGTCCAGGACGCTTCGCATTCCGCTCAAGGCAGTTATTGTCCTCGAAGACGAAAAGAAATCGCTTTCCAAGAGTGCAGCCTCCGATGATTGGAACCTCCGCGTCGTGCTTTCTGATAACAACGGCAAGCGCGATTCCTGGAACGAACTCGCTGTGGGCTCCGCCAAGTCTCTCAGCGAACCGCCGGCAGGCATGGGCGACCGTGTGAACCTCTCCATTGTCGAGGGCAAAAAACGATTTGCCAAGAGCGTGAAGCAGAATAGTGATAACCTTGAGTGGAACCTCGAAGCGAGCGCAACGACTCCTCGTGCTGGCCGCTTGAGCTTTGTCGGCCTCGAACGCGTCTTGGCGAAGGGGCTCCGCGTCTATGCGACCGTGGGCGACGAAATGTTCGAAGTCACGAACGACACGCCGCTGGACGTTCAGCTTTCGTCCAAGGCGAAAAACGTGTCTGTCCGCGTCTCGAAGGGCGCGGTCACGGCAAATATCGCGAAAAACTGGCTCTCGGGCTTCCGCGTGAACCAGACGTCGAACGTCTTGAATGTCGGATTCGATGCCGCTTCCGAGCTCGCGGGTGCAAACGTCAAGGTGAGCATCGTGGGCATCGATGGCCGCGTCGTCGCGACGAACAGGGGTGTCGCAAACGCCGGTTCGAACGTCGTTTCCATGAAAAAGCCGAAACTGGGTGTCTATTTCGTAAGAGTGCGTGTCGGTAGCCAGTCCGCCTCCAAGCGCATCATGGTTCGGTAGTAGAGTTACTAGTTCTGAGTTACTAGTTGCTAGAACGTGAAAATGTCACCCCGGATTTATTCCGGGGTCGGTTTTGTGCATTTTAGGGATAGCCGAACGGCGCAATAATTACTAAATTTGCGCTCGTTATGACAAAAGCAAAATTCATCAAATTCATCATTGCGTCGGTGCTTGCCATCGCCGCACTTTTCTTGCCCTACGAATCCCTCGGATTCGATGCCGCAAGCCCCATGGGAGTCCTGAATCCGCTCGAAATTCGTGTCATTGGCGTTTTCGTCATGGCTGCGCTTTTCTGGATTCTCCAACCGTTCCCAATCTGGTCCACCTCCATGCTCGTCATCGTGCTTATGATTATCACGATGTCCGATTCCGCACTTAACGTGTTCCGCGTGGACGGCGTGACGATGATTAGCCATAAGTCCATCATGGCGACTTTTGCAAACCCCATCATCATGCTCTTCTTGGGTGGGTTCTTCCTTGCTGCCGCCGCCACCAAGTACAAGATGGACTTGAACCTCGCACGCGTGCTCCTGAAGCCCTTCGGCAAGAACCCGAAGTTCGTGCTTCTCGGCCTCATGCTCATCACGGCCGTGTTCTCCATGTTCATGAGCAACACCGCTACCGCTGCCATGATGCTTGCCATCCTCGCTCCGGTGCTCAAGCTCTTTGACGAAGACGACCGCGGTAAAGCTGCTTTTGCTCTTGCCATTCCTCTCGGCGCAAACATCGGCGGTATGGGTACCCCGATCGGTACGCCTCCTAACGCTATTGCTCTTGGCGCTTTGAACGACGCTGTTGCCCGTGGTGACCTTGTTGCAAACCCGGTGAGCTTCGGTCAGTGGATGGCTTTCGGTATTCCGTACGTGATTGTTTTGATGGTGATTGCTTGGCTCTTGCTCCTCAAGATTTATCCGATCAAGATGAAGGAAATGGTCTTGAATATTGAAGGTGCTGGCAAGTTTGATACGAGCCCCAAGGCCATTATCGTCTATATTACTTTTGTTGTCTGCGTTGTTCTGTGGGTTATCAGCAAGAACGGTATCGGTCCTATCCCGGGCCATGGCATTAACGATAACGCGATTGCCATGATTCCGATGGCTGTATTCGCCCTCACGGGTGTGATTACCAAGAAGGATTTGAATGCGATGAGCTGGGACGTGCTCTGGCTTGTGGCTGGTGGTTTCGCTCTTGGCGTGGGCCTCAATGCGACTGGCCTTGCCGCTCACCTCATCAAGACGATTCCGTTTGCAAGCTGGTCTCCGTTCGCGCTGATGGTCGGTTGCGGTATCATCTGCCTCTTCATGGCGAACTTCATGAGCCACACCTCTACGGCTACGCTCTTGGTGCCGATTCTCTGCGCCGTGGGTATCGCTTGCCAGGACAACCTCGTTGGTCTCGGTGGCGTGACGGCTCTCCTCGTGTCCGTTGCGTTTGCAAGCTCTCTTGGCATGAGCCTCCCGATTTCGACGCCGCCTAACGCACTTGCCCATGCGACGGGTTATACCGACACGAACGGCATGGCGAAAACTGGCGTTGTGATGGGCCTCTCTGGCCTTGCCCTCTCCTGGGTGATGATGATTCTTCTCGCCAAGATGAACTTCTTCGGAACTCCGGCTCCGAAGGCTGCTGAAGCAGCTCCTGCCGCTCCTGTCGCTGCTGAAAAGGTTGTTGCAACTCCGGCCGCCGAAACGAAGGCTGAAGCCGCTGCCCCGGCAGCCCTTGATAGTGCCGTCGCTATCCCGGCGGATTCCGCTGCTAAGGTCGTTGTTGACAGCGCCGCTGCTTCTGCTGCAGCACCTGCCGCCGCAAAATAATTAGAAAGCCCCGGACTTTTGCAGTCCTTCGGCCCTTTTACATTGTCACCCCGGTTCAACAGAGCCGGGGTCAGTTTTTTTTATACAGAACAATCACTCTGTCACCCCGGCTTTTTTTACTGTCACCCCGGCCTTGTTCTCTTTGACCACTTAGCGCTTCAGCGCTTACGTGGTCATGATCCGCGAATGGGGACGGGGTCTGTTGTTTATACGAGTACAAAAAAATCCTCGCAGAAATGCGAGGATTTTTCAGTGGTCGATACAGAACTCGAATCTGTGACCTCTACCATGTCAAGGTAGCGCTCTAACCAACTGAGCTAATCGACCGAGGTGAGACCAATTATAGAAAAAACAAATCCGCTTGTCAAGGGTATATTAGAACTTAGATGTTTTTCTAAGCTCTGCCAACTAAAAAATACTACTGGTCTTCTTCGGCAATCCAGTAGTGCATTCTTCCCTTGAAGTGGATTGGAGGGCGGTTGGCGTTGCATTTCCCTTGCCTACAGTCTTCAAAATGCAGGTTGATCGTCGCTGTCCATTTGGTATCGTCTTTCTGGTCGATGTGGACGTAGTTGCTGTCGCTCGTAATATATGCTTTGGGGACGCCTTCGAATTGAAGCCAGGTGTAAGTCGGGACAACGTTATTCATCCCGAGTTTTGGATAGTTGACCATGACGGCGATAGCTTCCTTGCGCTCGCTGTGTTCCATCGGGATTCTTATTTGCAAGTAATGGTGCCTGTTGCGTATGTAGGGGATTTCCACATCGTCCCGGTCGAGTTCCTGCTGAATTTCGTCTTCGCCGTTTATACTGTACTTGAGGAATCCGCCGCCCTTCACTTCCCAGCTGTCGTTGATGCCGCTACAGGCGGTAAGGCCCGCGCACAAGACCTGGCTCAATGCGCCCGCGGCGATAACGGCAAATCGTTTCAAAAATGCGGATTTCATATCCCCAAAATAGAAAAAAACGCCGGGTGTTTAAAAGTATGCAAAAGAGCCGGGCGCTAAGTCCCGGCCTCGCGATAGTCATCCTGAAGATGTCACTCCGTCGTCATCCTGAACGAATGTGAAGGATCCAGTGCTGTTGTCCTTGCAACTGTCATCCCGGCCCTGTGCCGGGATCGGCTTACACAGTCCCCCTAGCGGAACACTTCCTAAGCCCTTCCGTCAACGGGACCGTCGTCGGTCTGCGGCTCCTGCTGCTTCTGCTGTGCCAAACGCGGGTCTTCCAGCACGTACAGCGGGAGTGCTGCCAGTTCCTCGTTGTCCGCAATCAGGCGCACAATGTACTTGTCCGGGCGAGCAAACTGCAAACGTTGCATGTTCAGAATCATGTTGACTGCAGCGGTATCGAATCCCTGCGCAACCGGCTGGAGTTCAATTTCGGACTGCATCGGAGGCACAATCGGGTGCCCGACGACATCTTCGATAGACAAGTTCAACTGGTGTGTGCCAGCCTCGGAACGCTGGTAGCGCAAGCGGAACGCTGCGGAACACTGCGGAATCACAAGCGGAAACTTTGCAAAAATGCGGTCAAAGGCACCAAGAATGTTCATGCGACCTCCGGCATCGTTAGCGGTGGCGGCGTCACAGATAGCGGCAATTTCAATATTCATGTAGGGTTCTCCCAGTGTTAGAAAAATGTTTAACTAAATTATAAATATATTCGTTAAAAAACGAGGTTTTTATGGAAGAAATTCCACTTTGGTACTGGTTAATCGTGTTTTTTTGCTTGGGAGCCTGTGTCGGGAGCTTCTATAACGTCATTGTCTATCGCATGCCTCGCGGAATTTCGCTCCTCAACCCGCCTTCGCACTGCCCGCTTTGCAAAAAGAGAATCCCCATCCGCTACAACCTGCCCATTGTCGGATGGCTCTGGCTTCGCGGAAAAAGCGCTTGTTGCAAGCAGCCCATCAGCATCATCTACCCGATAGGCGAAGGCCTTTGCGGGCTGCTCGGCGCCCTTGCTCTCTATGTGGCAGTCGGTTTCGGAACTGATTTTACGCGACCCGTCTTGGCGCCCCAGGCTTGGGCGAACGCCGCGGCCTTGTTCTGGCTTTTGCTCGGGGCGTATCCCGTATGCGCGGTCGATTGTAAATACAAACTCATTCCCGATTCCATTTCGGTGGGCGGGATTGTCGCTGGTCTTTTGATTTCGCTTATTCCGGGCGGTATCACGCCGCTCCAGAGTCTGCTCGGGGCCGTCGGTGCTGGCGGCGGGCTTTATCTGCTCGGCTGGATTGCGACCAAAGTACTCAAAAAAGAAGCGATGGGCTTTGGCGATGTCAAGCTCCTGGCGGGGTATGGCGCCTTGATGGGCTTTACTGGTGCTGTTGAAACGCTGATTGTCGCCGCTGTGCTCGGGCTAATTGTGATGCTCCCGTACGGGATGATTAAGAATAGCGCAAAGAACAATGGTGCAAAGAACGGCACCGCAAAAAATAAAAATGCGCCAGAAGACGAGAATGTCGGACAAATTCCGTTCGGCCCGTTCCTCGCTGTGGCTGCCCCCTTCATGTATCTCTGGGGCAACCAGCTTGTCGTGCTGTACCTGACATATGTCCTAGGGGAATAAGTTCGGCATGACAGCACACACACGCTCGTCATCCTGAGCAACGCGAAGGATCCAGAGCGTTTAACGCATTGTCACCCCGGCCTTGGCTCTGTCACCCCGTGCTCCGTCACGGGGTCAGTTGTTTAAACAGAACAACCGATGCCGGCGCCTTACACGGTTCCTAAGCTTGTTGATTTTAGAATAATGCTAAACGATTAGTTTTTCTGAATTTTTGAACAATTAAATGTAAATTGTTGTAAACGTTATTGATGAGCTTTTATATATATATATATATTGATTTTTATGAAATGTTACAATACAATTACATTGATTTTACTTCTTGCGATGGTAGCCTTTGCTCAAAATCTCTACATTGAGACCTTGGACGAGCAAAGGACTTCTAACAACTTGCTCGTTCTGCGCTTCCGAATAATCAATAATACCACGGTCACTCTTCGTGACGCCTCGCTGAAATACTGCCTTACAAAAAGTCCGAATAAAATTGTTGATGTAGAAAACTATTACGTAGGTAATTCGCAGGTCTCTTTAGAAAACATTGATTCTACAAATGCATGCTTTAGTGTCAAAATGGACAGCATTCCTCACGGAGTTTATCCAAACCAAAGCGGATATAGCATAGGAGTCCATTATCGCGATTGGTCTCCCCGAAACAAAACTCTAGACTTTAGCAATCCGCAATCGTCGGCGTTTTCCAGAGCAGACAACGTAGCTCTTTATATAGATGAAACTCTCCTGTACGGTTCGGACTATCAAGTTGCGAACGACTCCGATGCCTACCTGCCTGAGGCGACCCCGCTTTCGGCGTTTGACGGGGTTTCCGTAGTTCTAGGGCCGAACGAGCCTTATCGTTTTGTTTGGAACCACGTTGACGAAGCGGAACGATATTTGCTGACCATTCTTCGCGATGATTCCACATTAGTCCATAGTGCGGAGTACACGACAAACGTGGCGGACGTTCAGCTCCCCGCAGGTCACTATTTGTGGAATGTACAGGCTATCAATTCGGAGAAACCGGCTAGATCCCATTTTTCCTATCTCTATCGAATGAATATACTAGATTACCGTTCGGGGCTCCCTGGATATCGAATTGGTGGACCGACGGACACCATTGTATCGTCGGATGGGAGAAAGGATACGCGGTTGCTGAACATTTCCTGGGGCGAATTGGCCGATGTTCGGAAGTGGGATACGATTCATGCGCCGCTTGACCCTGCGACAAGACCATTGGATGAAGACGAAGGGGTCCGTTGTTGGGCAATCGCAATCCAGAATCTGAATCATTATTACAGGATGGCTAATGGGCAAAAGGGCAACTTGACTTTGGATGAAATTGTCGCATTAGGGCACATGTATGAAGATGCAGCCGATTTTTATGATACAGCGACAACTACATTCCCTCTGAGCTACTCTGATTGGCGTAGAAAGATAAACCCCGGTGCTTTAAACTCCAATAAAAAAAGTCCCGCCTTGGCGGCTTTCCCGTTAAATCATGGTGGATATCTTAATGTTGAATCTTACATGTTGAGTTGGGCGTTGAATATACCAAGACCCAAGGAATATTCAACCAAGGAAGAATTTCAGGGAAGTCAAGAACTAATCGCGCAAATGTGGATTGACAGCCTGTCAGACGGAAAACCCATTTATGTGGGTCAATGCAATTTTCAGCGAGATAGCTGCGATTTAGATGATCGGGACGTGGGACACCATGCGTTGCTTATAGATGGCTTTCGATATCGTACTGCAGACACCGTTGAATTCCATTTTGTAAACACGGATAACTACGGTACAAATGAATGGAGATTGTTAAAAGGAGAGAATTGGCATTATATATATTCATTTTTTATCATAAGCAATACCGATACGGTTCGAGCAACGCTTCCTGAAGTTCATGTCGATTCAGATTCCGACGGAGTTATGGATTTTGACGAATTGTACAGGTTCGAATCGGATTATCGATTGAAAGATACGGATAATGACGGCATTGACGACAAAACTGAAATTTATTCCTATGTTATAAGGGAAAAAATAAATGGTAAGAAAGATGTTTATCATCCTGGAATGTTTATAGGAAGCGGTGTGAAAAAAGAAACCTATGCTGATATCGATGGTGATGAAAAACGTGCTGAAAACGATGATGATTCCGATGGTGATGGCATTAAAGACGGAGAAGAAGACTTTAACCACAATGGATTGGTGGATGTAGGGGAAACGGACCCTTACCATAAAGATAATACAGATTCGATAGAACACGAAATTCCCAATAACATCATCATATACTCTTTCGACTATATAAGAATTAATGACGGAGTTAACTTCTTTAAGGGAAGTTCTGAAAATTCATATTGTCCAGACAATTGCGACATTGCTGCAGAAGCTAAAGAGGATATATCTGTAATTGTGGGTGTTAATGGTATGATAGGAGATATTTATACCAAAGGGCAAGTCTGGGTTCGGAATAAGGGAACTGTTAAAACAGTTCGTTATTACGGATTGCCTCAGATATTCGAAACAATTTTACAGGATATCACTATTCGACAGGATAGTGTTTACGATTCCTTTAGTGTAAATCTTGATTTTAATTTTGATGAACAACTTTGGCCATACCATATTCCAAGTTTTTCTGCCAAGATGATAAATACGAATGCTGAAAAAATTGTAAGGGCCGGTGAGTGCGATACTTTGAGAGGCGTTATTTCGTTTAAAACCATCAAGGTGGAAGCTGGTGGAAAACTCTATTTTGATGAAGGTGAAATCACCGTGAAAAATCTGCAATTGGACGCGGGCTCTAGTATAGATTTTGTAAGGCCTAGTTTTTCGACGATTTTACATGTCAACGAAAATATTCAATGGAATACGACTATAGAAAATCAAGATTTTGGCGCCGTTGCAAAAGGTTTTAAGTTATATTATTACGGTAGCGAACGATTCTTTGTCCATGGAGTATGGGCGGGGACATTGATTGCTCCCAATGCTAAATTGGTGCTTGGACAAACACAGAACAAGAAATTTTATGGTCAATTTTTAGGGAAGGGCGTTACCGTCCATCAATATTCTAAAGTTTTTAGAGTCCCATTCAATCCGCAAAAATCAACCACGTCCAGCATGCCACTCGACGTTGCTTGGCTAGGAGGTCGAAAATGAAAAAGATTCTTATTCTATCGCTTGTTGCTGTAGCAACATTATGGGCGGAAACCAAAATTGAAATGATTGTCCGTATTGAAAATCTTCCTGAAGAAATTTTTGAAATCTATAACATGGATGATAAAAATGGAGATTGTTCTATTTACAATGGAAAACGTATAAAATCAGGTTATGGTGCATGTGGGGAAGATGGTTTGTGCACCGCAATACTAGATTCTAATGTTTTGTTTGGTTGGACTTGGTTGTATAATGAGGGAATTGAATTCTACGTTTTAGCAGGCGCAACACATTCATGGAGAGAAGTCATTGAGGATGAATTTAATCATTATAGGCTGTGTAGGGGGATTATAGCCGATGACTCTACATACAATTCCATGTTTGCAAAGATTGATTCCGTACTAGTCCCAGCAAGTAATAAATGCGAAAAAGGTACATTAGATTGTGCTCTTGTTTATGATCATTCTCGTGCTCGAATGTTAGGCCGGATTGTCGGTAGTCCAATCTTTGAATTTCATGAGTTTGCTATAGACTCTGTTAAAGCCCGCAATGCCGCCATTTCGAGCATCGCTCCGGTCAAATACAAACTTGAAACAATCCGCGTGCAGAACCATCGTTTGACGGCTTCCCCGAAATTGCTTGGCCGTCAATTTACTCTGTTCGATGTCAACGGTCATGAACTCCGCCGCGGAACATTGCAAAACAACATGCAGCTCCCCACATACCCGACCGTCATCAAAATCCACGGTTTCGGAACCCAATTGCTGAAGTAAAAAAAGACGATTCTTGACCGCCACCCAGCATTTGGCAGTGTCTCCCCGGCGGTCGCATTGTCTCTTGCGTACTTTTGCAAACAACTGTTGACAAAATGAATAGCTGACACGCGTCCTGTTGTTTTTCGTGAACGATTTTGCTAGATTACCTGTGACCAGTTCTGATGAACTGCACTTATCTATATCCTTTCTTATATCGTTTCTTATATGAATTTGTCTCTAAAAAGAGAAAGGATTTTGCATGTCAGAAAACAGTGGCATCGTGCCTATCAGTTTGGCCGATAGGGATCTCTATCGTGAACAGTGGGTCGATAAGACCGTCGAAGAAATCAAGAAGCACAAGTACCTCAACCCGCTCTACGACGCGGCTTTCAAGGCTTTTCTGAGCGATGAGCAGGCTCTCAAGAGTTTCTTGAACGGGGTTTTCAAGGATGACCGCAACAAGATTGAATCCGTGGTCATCAAGAATTCCGAAATCAACATGATATTCCCTGTACCCAAGCAGAAATCGTATCGTGGTGACTGGTCGGTTCGCAACGAGAAGGGCTTGACGCTGAGCGACAAGGTGATGTATATTGTATATGACCTGACAAAGTTCAATAAGCCCTACGAAGAAATCAGGACCGCTGAAGACCGTTGGCTTTACCTGCTTAAGCATGCGGGAACAGCTGAAAGCCTCCCGGACTTCAAGGATGATATCATCGCGAAGGCAATCAATAGACTGCTGGTAAACAGGGCGTCAGACAAACTGCTCAAGGAACAGGCAAAGGATATGGTTATGACGGAAGAAGAACTTGACTATCTTGCTATGCTGAAAGTCCGTGCCCGTTCTGAAGGCAAAGCAGAAGGCCTTGTGGATGGTCGTAATGAGCGTAATGTAGAAATGGCTCTTGACATGCTTGCCGACAACGAACCGATTGAAAAAATCGTCAAGTATTCGCACCTTTCCATGGAAAAAGTGCTCGAACTGCGGAACTCGCAGGCAATGTTCTCTGCGAAATAAGCCAAATGTCCCCCCC
This sequence comes from Fibrobacter sp., assembly GCA_017965445.1. Classification (GTDB taxonomy): domain Bacteria; phylum Fibrobacterota; class Fibrobacteria; order Fibrobacterales; family Fibrobacteraceae; genus Fibrobacter. Next base: position 19,186 of record JAGCPZ010000064.1, read on the forward strand.
CGGCCTTGGCACTGTCTCCCCGGCCACAGTGCTGGGGTCACCTTACACGGTTCTGAGCTTACTTCTTCTTCTTCCCTGGGCGCTGCGGCATGAACGGGCTTGCTGCATTGGACTTGGTGGCGCTCTTTTCGGTAATAATTTCCTGGCTTGTGACCACGGAATCACCCACGCTCAAGCCTTTGAGAATCTGGACCTTCACGCCATCGCTTAAGCCAATTTTCACGCGGCGCGGAGCCGCCTTCCCGTTGATGTTAATCCATACGTGATCGCCTTCGAGTCTTGGCTTCTTGTTCTTTTTCTTGGCGCCTGCGGTTGGCTTACCACTTGGCCCGCCCGGTCCCATTCCCGGTGGCGGGGGTGGCATGCTGCCTTCTGCCACGGCGGCAGAATCGCTAGACTTGCGCTGCGGACGCGGCATGTCCTTCGGGTCCACCATCGGAGTCCCTTCGGCGGGCGTGAACTTGAGCGCCTTGACCGGAATCGTGACGGCATCAGTAATTTCTTGCGTCACGATGGTGCAGGTGGCGGTCATGCCGGGGAGCAGTTTCTGTTCCGGGTTCTGGGCCGAAATGACAACCGTATAAGTCACCACGTTACTTGTCGTCGTCGGGTTCAGGCGGACCTCTTGCACCGTACCGTTGAATACATCGTTCGGGAACGCATCGACAGTAAACGTGACTCGCTGGTCCTTTTTCACTTGTCCGATATCCGCTTCGTCAATGGCTGCCATAACCTTCATCTGGTTCAAGTCCTTTGCGATAACGAACAACGTCGGCGTGCTCATGGACGCAGCCACGGTCTGTCCGACATCGACGGCTCGCTTCAAGACGACACCGTCAATCGGGCTCTTGATTGTCGCGTAGCTTAAGTTCAAACGAGCCTGCGAAACTTCGTTCTTGCGCTGTTCCACCGAGAACTTGGCGGCGTTCAGGTTGTATTCCGCCTGTTCCAATTCGACGGCGCTCGCGCTCCTGTTCTCGGAGAGCTTCTTGATGCGGTTGTATGTACTTTGCTTGAACTTGAGGTCGTTTTCGGCGCTGTTGTACGAGATTGTGGCCTGCTTCAAGGTCGATTGCAGCTTGGACTTGTCGAGCTCGGCAATGACCTGCCCCTTCTTGACCTTGGAATTGAAATCGACGTTGATTTTGGCGATGTCGCCCGAAACCTGTGTACCGACTTCCACTTGGTCAACCGGTTCCAACGTGCCTGTGGCCGAAATGGTCGTCTTGATGGTATCTGTAACCACCGGGGTACTGATAAGCGAACCGACTTGGTTGGCGGCTGCTCCGTCAAAGAAATATGATTTGACACCGAAGGCGATTGCCGCCAGAACGGCGATGACGATGATAAATTTCAAGATTTTCTTCATATGCTTTAGAAAAATAGAAACATTGATTTTTTAACTACAAACATTTTGATGACTTTGGGGCCGTTCTGGTTGCATTTTCCGTTGGATGCATGCCGACCGTGCACTCTTTTTACTAGCTTGAATTACATGACTCGTGTCCGCAAAAAAGACGATAGCGCAGAAGTCCGCCGTGTGACTTGGGTGGGGCTTGGCTGGAACGCCGCTCTCTCCGTGGCCAAGTTTGTCGTGGGCGTCGTCGGGAATTCCCAGGCGCTTGTTGCGGACGCTATCCACAGTGCGTCCGATTTTGTGACCGATGTCGCGGTCATTGTTGGGAGCCATTTCTGGAACTCTCCACCCGATGCGGAACACCCTTACGGGCACAGGCGATTCGAGACGCTTGTCACCATCGGTATCGGTCTTGCGGTTGCCGCCGTGGGCATTGGAATTGGCTACAAGGCGGTTTTGGCGCTTTTGGCAGGCGAGGCGTCGCACCCGGAAGTATCGGTGGCCGTCATGGCTCTTGCCTCTATCGTCGTGAAAGAAATTCTTTTCCGCTACACGCGAAACGCGGGGCGTAGAATTCGCAGCCAGGTGCTCGAAGCGAACGCCTGGCACCACCGTAGCGATGCTTTTAGCTCGATTCCCGTACTTGTGGCGGTTGTCTTTGCCATTTTGCTTCCTCAGCTCTGGTTTGCGGACTCCGTCGGAGCGTTAATCGTGGCATTTTTCATTATGCATTCCGCGATTGAAATTGCGTGGCCCGGGCTTCGCCAGCTTGTCGATTACGGGGCTAGCGCCGATATCCTTGAAAAGCTGAAACGCGAAGCGCTATCGCACCCGAAAGTCATCAGCTTGCACGGGTTCCGTTCCCGCTACGTCGGTAGCGATTTGCATGTGGATGTTCACATTGTCGTCGATGACCAGATGACCTTGAAAGACGCTCACGATGTCGCCGAAGAAGTCGAACAGCTGCTGATCGACTCCGGCGAGAACGTCGTCGATGCGATGGTGCATATCGACCCGTACAATGCCAAGCGTGCTGCCCAAAACGAAATCAAGACCATCGAGAAGTAGCCCCGTTCACACCAGTAAATATTCCAAAGTGGTCTAAATCTTAAAAATTTTAGCTCCTATTTCAACACTTTCAATTTATATTACTTTAGTATAAGTTGTGAGGTAGGATATGGTGCTAGAAGAATTTTACAAGCTGAACAACGGTCAACGCATTCCAAAAATTGCATTGGGGACATGGCAAACGCCAAACGATGTGGCCGCGACGGCGGTGGCTGCCGCTATTGATGCCGGGTATCGCCATATCGATACTGCGATTGCATACGAAAACGAAGCGGGCGTAGGCGAGGGCCTCAAGGCCGCTCTCAAGGCGACGGGAATCCATCGCGAAAGCGTTTTTATCACGACGAAAATCCCAGCCGAAGTCAAGAACTATGCCGGCGCGGTTCGCTGCATCCAGGAGTCGATGGACCGCTTGGACGCTTTCCACATCGACATGATGCTCATCCATGCACCGCGTCCGTGGAGTGAAATGGCCTCGACGGCGGGAAACCGCTATTTCAATGAAAATATTGAAGTTTGGAAAGCCCTTGAGGAAGCGTACGAGGCGGGAAAAATCCGCGCAATCGGCGTCTCCAATTTCGAAATCGAAGACCTCAACAACATCATGGCGGGTGGCCGCGTGATGCCTGCCGTGAATCAGGTTCGCGTCCATATCGGGCACGTTCCGACGGAGTTGATTGACTTCTGCGAACAGAACGGCATTCTGGTGGAAGCGTATTCGCCTAACGCGACAGGGCGCCTCATCAAAGTGCCCAAAGTCTGCGCGATGGCCGAAAGATACAACGTCTCGGTGCCGCAACTCGCAAGCCGTTTCGTGCTGCAGCTCGGGCTGTTGCCGCTCCCGAAATCCGTACACGAAGACCGCATCCGTCAAAATGCCATGCTCGATTTTGAAATCAATTCGAGCGACATGGCGACCCTCCTCGACATCGACGGCTTGTAACCTTGTCACCCCGGCATTCGCCTTCTCGTCATCCTGACGCTGCCTTTCCTCCGTCATCCTGACGTTGCTACTCCGCCGTCATCCTGAACGAATGTGAAGGATCCAGTCACGGTTCTTTTTGCCTTGTCACCCCGGCTTGCACTCTGTCACCCCGGCCTCAGCACCCAGCTACATCCATAACGAAATTAAAATTTCTATGGATGTGCAAGTTACATCGGTGGCTGATTCATCATAGAAGAACTGTAAACGGAACTAAAGTTCCGAGCCACACAGAGTGCCAGGGTCGGTTGTAATGTTGTTATGGTACATTAGGTGAAAACAACGTAATTGTTTTTTTAGAATAAATGTAGCCGAAGTGAGTTACATTTGAAAAATGCGGGGGAGAGTCTTTTTTTTGTTTATAATACGCTGCGTATTATATTTTTGTAAAAATTTTTGTACAAATACAAAATTTGTCAAAAATACGAAATAAACTAATATTTGTATAATAAAATCTATTGCGTCTTTTTAAACGTCTGTTTATTTTATACATAAGAGAATGAGAGCGCGACTTCTGCGAAGACCGTGAATGCGTTTCTTTGTTCTCGTTGCGCTGTTATTTCTCCAAGTTGGCGGGAAAGTTTTCGCCAAACTAAACATTAACATTAAACAAAATAAAAGGGGAAATATGAAAAAAATATACCTGTTAATACTGTTGGCAGTATCCATGAGCTTTGCTGCAAACTATTCTATTGAAACAGACAATGGATACGTAAGTCGGATTTACATCACTAACAATACAAAAAAAGATCTTAAAGGGTTTAAATTGTATTACTACTTTAATAGTCGCCCTGTAAAAGATGTGAAAGAATTTGGTTATGATATTACTCGCCACTATGTAGTAGGAAGAGGAGAATCGTCTGGAAATTATGCTTCTGATTCTGATGTTAAACCGAAATCAGTAAAATATGAAAGAAAATCAGCAATACAGTTTATGGCGATACTTGATTATAGCAATACTACAATTCCAGCAGGTGGAAGTTTTCCGATACAAAAGTCTAAGAATAAATCTGACTATTTATCGATTGAAATAAAAAATATTGGGCAAGGCTCTCTTTGGGCTAAGCCTGGTCATGAACTCAGAGCGTATGTGGTGGAATCACGGTCTGGTGAAGTTTTGCTTAGTTGGGAAGATGGAAAAGACCTAGGAAAAAAACGTCCTGAGCCCGATAAAGAAAGGCGAATAGGCGTTTTGACAAATGTATCGACTTGCTCTGGGAATGGATTTTCCAAATATTCTCCGAGTAATGACATTATTAAGATAACGCTTGATGCAGAAAGTGGTGCTGAAATCTCTAAAACGAAAATTACGGGAAGTCCTTTGGGAATAAAAATCGCTGATGCGACTGTTAATAAAGTAAAGGTAAGAAATGTATTTTTTAAATATTGCACACTTGCGTACAAAAAACTTCCTGAAACCTCCTATAGTTATGCTGTTTTGAGCTTGGATTCGGAGTGTCCTGAGGGTTCGTATCAGGTTTCTCGTTATCACGATACCGAAGATACTGTTGGTGGTACTCACAATCAGCCCACTTCTACGTATATATGGCCTAGTGTAGTAAATCATGATGCAACATTGAAATATTGCTATGTGCCAAATCAACGAGGCTCAACTTTGGAGTACCCTGTCAGTACCAAGTATGGTATTTTTGCAGGACCTCGTTCGAATCTTGGAAAAGAAGATTCTATAGTTACAAGTCAAATTTACATAAAGGATGAGTCGATTATCAATACGAACGAATGGAGTTTTAAGAGCATACCAACCCATTTGCAATCTGCATTCCAAAATATTATGAATGGTTCTAATTTTACGATTTACAACGTAATCAGGTGGAAAACAAGTCTGAAAAAGTCCGCTGCTGATGTCGCCGAATCCCCGATTTCTGCTGGGCAGCCGCTTGTCGCTGCCGCTCCGCTTGCCCCGGCAATCAAGGGTCTTGACCGCTCCGCCGTGGCTGTCGAGCTCAAGTCCGAAGGCAAAGTCAAGGTCTCTATCGTGAATGTGAACGGTTCCGTCATTGCGAACATCGCTCAAGAAAGCCTCCAGCCGGGCGTCCATCAAATCAAGTGGAATTCCGGAATGGTTCCCAGCGGCCGCTATATCGTGAAGATTGAACAGAACGGCATGGTAAATGCAAAGAACGTTATCTTGAAGTAAAATAGTCATTTCTTACACTGTCACCCCGAATTTAATTCCGGGGTCAGTTGTTTCAACAAGAAACTCCCGCTCCGTAGAGCGGGAGTTCTTTTCCCCCTTACTGTTCCCTCCTAACAACAAGTCTTTTGTTTCATCGTACGTTCACGCGTTTGCTGTTCGTCCCGACCTTCACGATGTACGAACCGGATACTGGAACTTTCACGCGGATTGAGCTGCTGTTCAGCGAACCTGTAGAAATCACTTGTCCCTTCATGTCCATCACGGCAAATGTCTTTGTCCCGTTCTTCGTGAAATTGCTTGTGGTGATAGAGATTTCCTGCGGAGCGTTCGCCTGGACGCTGAATGTAGATTTCTTGACTGCTTCAAGCTGCGGTATAGACATCGGCGGTTCCTCGAACTGCAAGTTGCTATAAGAAACCTGCATGAGTGCCGGATTCGGCCCTACGACTTGGAGAGTAGCTGGCCCATTGCAAGATGCTTCTGTGCCTTTCTTGTAAACTTTGGAAGACGAAACTTCGAATACCGCGCGGCCGAACCTTACCAGGGCATCGGAGAGAATCTTCAAACCGGATGATGTCTTGGAACCTATGGCGAGCGGGAAGTTGCAATCCGTGCATGGAGTATTGTCTGCGTTGAGGGCAATCACGTTGAATGCATAAATACCGCCTTTAATACGAGGTTCCGTATCCTTGTCTTTTGTTACAACATTGTACGTGGTGTAGGAATCGACAAATACGAGTTTCGGCACAAAGAAGTTGATTTCGGCCTTGCGAGCGCTTCCCTTCACGTTGATGGATACTTTCTCTTCTTGTGAATCCATTTCGTCGGATGGGATTGTCACGTAAAGGGTATCGATTCCGCTTGCGCCAATCGTGCGGCTTGATGTTGGGTTGAACGCCACGAGCTTTCCGTTCTTTTTCTCGTAGAAGACTGCCTTGTTGTTGGAAACCTGCAATGAGTAAGCAGTTCCCGGGGCTTGCTGCATTTCGAGAGGATCGGTGCAATTCGAACCAGAGCATGGGTCGATGATTGCTGCGATATAGAGCGGAACCATCTGGTTGATGTCCGGCGAACCGTCTGCCAATGGCGTTGAAACCGTAGCCATAGACTTGAATTTGCTTGGTGCACTGCGCTTGCCGTTTTCGTCAACGGAGACTGCCTCGCGATTTGCAACAGCGAGAGAACTCTTGATGTTGATTTCGATGGCGTGTGAATATTTGCCTATCTTGACGATAAGGTAATACCTACCGCCAGTGAGGGATTCTTTCAATATGTTTTCGTTGACAATAGGCTTGGCTCGGTCGGTGATATCGATTCCGCCTTTGTATTGAATTGGGTTCTTGGCAAATTCTGCTTCGCTGATAATAATCTTGGTGGAATCATTACCTGTTTTGTCTGTAGTGAATATGTACTTGATTTTGTCTTTAATCGTTGTTTCGATTGTTGCCGTTTCGCAGTTTTCGGAAATTCCGCCTGATAAAGCGTACGAGCATGAGCCTCCGGCTGATTTGTAGCAAATTCTCATATGGTTGTTGCCATTTTTGATATAATCTTCCGTGTCAAACTTGCTGCTGACAGAAATTCCCGATGTTTCTTCTGCAAAGAATGCAAAGTTGGCGTTGATTCTGAGGTCGCTAGATGTTGCGCGGCGGTTGCAGGTGAATATGTCGATGTCGTAGTATTTGCCGGTTTCTGCATTCGGCATGAATTTGTCCATGTCAATGTGGCCCGGTGCGGCAAGGTGCGTACCGCCAATATCGATTGCCAATTTGTTGTCGATGAACACCCAGATGTCGTCGTTTCCGCTGATGTTGAACTTCAGGCCCTTCCTAAAGCGGAAGTTTGCGTGAGTTTCGGTACAGAAGTGGCGATTGCGTTTTTCTTTTGCCGGGTCGAAAGTCGTCCATCCCTTCGGGGCGTCGTTGGGACAAGACCAGCCCCAGCCATCGCCGTTCCAGGAAACGTTGAGAGCCTTGGAAATCGCTGTTGCGGTTGCGCTCTCGCCAAGTATAAATTCGGAACCTCTAGCAAAGAGACCTTCGCAGTCGATGCCGCCTGTCCAACCCGGACCGTTACAGATAAGGTTGCTCTTGGCGACGCCTTCTTTTTCGTCGATGGTACGGAGACCAAGCGGAGTCTTGGAGTTCGGAGTGGAGTCCGCGCAGAAGAACAGGGGCGCATCTGCTGCGCGCTTGGTTCTTGCGGCCGGAAGCTTTTCCGAAATCATCATGATATCGTCGGGTGCTTCGGCGGGGTAGAATCCGCCAGGAACGGTGGTGCCTGGACTCGTATAGTAATCGGAATTGAATTCAAAGCTGCCGTTGGCCGTTTGTGCGAAGGGCATGTCGAAGCAGGACTCTTCGTTTACACCCTTAGTATAATTGAACATGGCGGCAAAGGCGGAATCTGCTTGGGCGCCAAAGCATTGCTTGCCTTTTGCAGTAAGCTTCATTCTTCTGCTTTTAGCGTCAAGAGTTGATTCCACCATGCCCTGAGTCATGCCGATGCAGGGCATTTCCGCGGTTGCAGATGTTGCAACCGGGAATTTGGCCGATGCGCTGTAGCAGTCATTGTAGTGAGATTCTTCTAAGGTTTGTCCCGCAACCCATTCCGGGGCGCAGGAAAAAGCTCCGTGCAGGCTTGCATCTGTATCGTAAATGATGGTCGCGAGGTTGAAACTACAGTTGCCTGTAATTTCAGGTCGTACTGTAAACCATCCCATATTGTCGCTCGGGAGCGTCGCGGCTTCGTTAGCGTCGGCGACAAAATAAATCGCATTCTTGAAGTTTGCGTCGGCGTTGTAAAGTTCAAAGAGGTCGCTCAGCACAATGGGCTTGGCATCGTCTTCTTCCCAGGCCCCGTTCATGCCGATGGCTTCATACATTTCCGCATCGTCATCTCTGTAAATGAAAACTTTTTTCGGGATTGCCTCGTCAACGTAGCGTCTGTAGTACCATCCGCAGTGGTCGGGATCGATGGTGAGCTCCCGTGACTTGCCGTCTTCGTTTATCATCGGGACGGACGATTTCCACGTCATATTTTTAGGCAGAAAAACGTGGAACTCCTTGACTGTTTCTGCCCACGTATATGATATACCCAGTGCAGCGATTGCCGCGATGAATGTTTTAAAAGGTTTCATATGTTCCTCCTCATTTTGTCGAGACCAGTAGAAGCCCCTTGTATTCGTAAATATATACTTACTTTTTGAATAAAGCAATAGGTCATGATACTTTTTTATCGAAAAAGTGTAAAAATATCAAAAATTTATGCTATTTCCTAAAAAACGCATTTTCATGATACACTTTTTGCTGTAGTTGTACTATAAAAAAGACCCCGGAACGGATTCCGGGGTCGGTTATAATGTCATCCTGACGACCGCAGGGGGAGGGGCGTAGCCCCATTCAGTTGTTACTTCACATTGACGCGTCTATAGCCGAGGCCGACTTTCACGACGTACGAGCCTGTGGTCTGCATTTTCACGCGAGTGTCCTTGCTGTCCAGCACGCCTGTCGAAACGACCTGTCCCTTCATATCCATGACGGAATAAGTTCTGGCGCGCTCTGGCAAGGTTTCGTCCATGACGATGGCGAACTCGAACGGTGCTATCATGACGACGCGGAAGGTCGGTTCTGCATAAACTTTTTCTTCGCCATCCTTACCTTTGTCTTTATCCTTGTTTTCGGCGGTTGATGCTGTAATCTTTACCCACGGGGAGGGGAGGCGGTCCTTGGAATCGTAGCCCGGAGCGTAATTCCACAGGAAGGTCGCCTCATTTTCCGGACGGAGCGAAATGTCATAGGCGGAAGCGTATTCAGACTGGTCCATAATGAGACCGGTTCCTTTGCTGCTTCTGAAGTGGATATAGTCGCCGGCCTGCGGGTAGGTTGAATTCTTGTCGTAAATGAAGGTTTGGACAGAATCGTACATCTTACCATAAGAGACTCCAGAGAGAACAGGAATGCTTTCTGCAAACTGAGGCTTCTTGCCGTTGGCGATATAGAACGAGAATACTTTATCTCCTTCTTCGGCGCCTTTTTCTGTTTTCTGGACCGGTTCGGAGAACGTAATTCTCAGCTGAATGTTCTTACCTGCGTCGGTGTCGGTAATGGCTTGGGCAGAGACTATAATCGGAGCGATTCGGTCGTAGATAACGCCGTCGTATGATGTCGTCACATTTACGCCGCGAGATGTATAAGTGGCCCATGACTTGATTTTACCGGTGCCACTGGTTTTCACTTTCTTGGAAAGATTTTTGCCGCCAAGGGTTATTCTCGGCAAGCAGATTCCCTTATCCAATTTGGCGTCGGATCCGCAAACTGCACCGTTCTTGACATCGTCCTTATCGAAGACTACGGAATCCTTTTGGTTTTCCCAGAACACGGCTATCTTTTCGGGGAGCGAATCTTTGTGGAAGTTGCGATGGTAATACACGACAATGGAGTCTCCGATACCGTCGAGATATTCCTGCTCCATGCTGAAGTACTTGCTCGGGATATCCATTTCTGCTTTCGGCTTTTCTCCATGGACATCAAAGATATCGGCGAATACAGGTATAGGAACGGCAGGTTCCGTAAACTGCATTTTGGAGTATTTCGCTTGCATGATAGCTGCACTCGGGCCAACTACATGGAGTGTAGCGTAGCCATTGCCGGTGTTGTCAGCTTCATAAGTTCTGGTGGACATGACCGTGATTGTCGCACGACTATTCACGACTTCGCCGCCGGAGATGATTGTCAAACCGGCAGAGGTCTTGGAACCCAGATTGAGTTTGAAGCTGCATTCCGTGCATGGGGTGTTGTCGCCATTGAGGGCTACAACGTAGAAGTCATAAGCGGAACCTTTCAAGCGGATGTCGCTGTCCTTGTCTTCTGAAATGATTTTGTATGTAGAGTCGCTGTCCACGAATACGAGGCGCGGCACGAAGAACTTGATTTCGGCCTTGCGGGAGCTGCCGTTCACATAGACCAAGACCGTTTCAACAGCGTTAACATCCATTTCGTCGAACGGAATCGTCACATAAATGGTATCGATACCGCCATCGCCGATAGTGCGTCTCGTAGTCGGGTTGAACGCTCTAAGCTTGCCATCCTTCATGGCGTAGAACTGAGCTTTAGGGTTGCTTACCTGTAAACTGTAATCCGAATTTGGAGCCATATGCATTTCGAGAGGATCCGAGCAATCGATACTGTTGCAAGGATCAATCATCGGAGCGATATAGAGCGGAATCATTTGATTGATGTCTGGAGTACCATCATCTTTCAACTGGGAAGCCATGGCTTGGGACCTGAATGCGTATTGTTTGCTTTTGTTGCCGTTTGGATCAATAGCGACGGCTTCGCGGTTAGCGACTGCGAGGGTTCCCTTGATGTTAATTTCGATAGCCTTCTGGTCGGTGCCGATTTTGATGATGAGGTAGTACTTACCGGGTGGCAAGTTTGTCTTGAGCTTTTCTTCGTTGATAATCGGAGTGGTTGGTTTAGAAACATCGATGCCGCCATCATATTGTACCGGGTTTGCTTTGAAAGTATCTTCTCCGACAAGGGTCTTGGTTGCATCCTGTCCGGTTTTATCTTTTGTGAAGATGTAGGTAATTGGATCACTAATTTCTTCTGTGCACCTGATTTCTGTATAGCATGTGCTTATGTTAATTGTTTTTTGGCAAAGTTTGTACTTGTTTTGGCCGACGAACAAATTCAAATCTTGCGTTCCCAACACGGTGATGCCAGATTCAGGCTGCTCAAAGAACATGTTCGTCTTGATATCGAGATTACTTGTCGGCGTACGGCGATTGCAGAAGTAAATATCAATGTCGTATTCCTTGCCGAATTCGGCATTAGGCAAGAACTTATCCACATCAACGTAGCCCGGAGCGGCCAAATGGTTTCCGCCGATATCTACAGCGAGTTTGTTATCAATGAATACCCAAATGTCGTCGTTACCGCTTATGCTGAACTTGAGATTTTCCTTGAATCGGAATTTGGTGTGCGTTTCAGAGCAGAAGTGCATGTTGCGGCCTGCATCAGTCAAGATTCGACCGTCATCGCCGTCCTTGCCGTCGGTCGATGTCCAGCGATACGTTCCGCCGGCGTTTGTGTTTAATTGTTTTTCTGTTCCTTCGGTATATGTGGGCCATCCTTCCGGCTCATCGCTCGGGCACGACCAGCCCCAACCATCGCCGCACCAAGTGACGTTGAATTTTTGGGAAATAGATTTCCCGACGTCTGTCAGCTCGTTGTTCATGCTGAATTCGGAACCTCTAGCAAAGAGGCCTTCGCAGTCAATGCCGCCATCCCAGCCCGGGCCGTTGCAAATAAGCTTATGCACAGGGAATCCTTCGGTCGCATGAACTGTACGGAGCCCTAGCGGAGACGTAGTTTTTGTATTGTACAAGTCCGTCGTGAAGAACGTCGGACCTTCAGCCCTGCGCTTGCTTTCGGCGGCGGGCAGACGTTCAGACCTCATCATATTAGCAGCAGGCGGTTCTTCGGCCGGATAGAAACCACCCGGAACGGTAGCACCGGGGCTCTGGTAGTAATCCGAATTGAATTCGAATTTGTTGTCTAAGGTCCTAGAGAATGGTATGTCGAGGCAATATTTTTCGTTGACGCCCTGTGTAAAATTAAACATTGCCGTAAAAGCGGAGTCCGCTTGGGCGCCAAAGCACTTCTGGCCTTTAGAGGTCAGCTTCATCTTCTTTGTCTTCGAGTCTAGCGTGGATTCCACCATGCCCGTGGTAACACCGACGCAAGGCATGACCGCAGAATCTGAAGTGACGACGGGGTATTTGACATTCGGATAGAAGCAGGCACTGGCGAGAGCTTGTTCATCTGTTTGTGCCGCGTTCCAGTTCGGGGCGCAGGTGAATGCTCCATGCAAACTGGCATCGGTGTCGTAAATCATTGAGGGCAATACAAAAGTGCATTTCCCAATCACTTCGGGACGTACTACGTACCAGCCCTGGTTTGCGCTGGGGAATTTTTGAGATTCTTCCTCATCAGCGACAAGGTAAAGTGCGTTGTTATAGCCGGGTTCGGTTGAATAAATTTCAAATAAACCGCTCAATGCAATAGGTTCGGCAGCGCCTTCTTCCCAAGCTCCATTCATACCGATTGCGAATTCCATCACTACATCTTCGTCTGAGCGGATTACGACACTTGCCGGAAGAGGTTCATCGACATAGCTTCTGAAATACCATCCGCAGTTTTCGGGATCCACGTTCATTTCTCTTTCTTTACCGTCCTCGTTGATTAATGGTGTGGCACTCATCCAATATTTGTTTTGCGGCAAGAAAACGTAAAATGTTTTGACGTTGGGCTCTTGCAAGGTCATGTAAATTTCGTCGGCTTTTTTCGGGTCTGGGTGCTCCTGAATCCACACCTCGGCACTATCCGTTTTGAACATGGTACACGTAAAGCCTTCATTGCTGGCGTACATTAGCTTGTTCTTGACGCCCTTGCTTGTGATGCACTTGTTGTAGAGACAATCCGGTCTGTTTGATGCGTTGAAAAAGAAACTCGATCCATTGGGGATCCTTTTATTACTAAAATCAATGGTTGTCCACCCATTTTCATCTGCTACGGGTGCCGTGATAACGCTGTCTCCGACAACAACGTAAGTCCTATACCAGTTGTAGGGCTGTTTGAAGTGAACTTTCGGCGAACAGACTTCGCTGCTCGAATCAGACTTTGTCAAGTCGGCCCATGCGCTTGTCATGCCCAAGGCAATCGCCGCCGCCATTACGATTTTGAATAATTTCATTTTCTTTCCCTCCTTACAAGAACCAGTATGTGATGTTCAACTGTCCTTGCCATGTCTTTGGCGCATCGTTGCTGTCGCTGATGCGCGTCATCCCGAATACAAAGCGCAGGTCGAAATCGAGCATGGACTTGCCAATGCTGCGTGAAATACCGATGCCTGCCGTGATGTCGAATTCAAAGGCCTTTAACCCTCCCTTGTCTTCGAACTTTTCGGTTCCGTAAATATCGGTGATTTTAGATTCGCTTTTCGAATAAACGTTGAACGAGAATATCGGGCCCGCTTCGAAGTAGATGACATTTGGGATGGTGACGCGGGCGAGGAATGGCAAGTCGATATTCAACTGCATTGCGGAATATTCGATTTCCAGGTCGGATTTCTGGTCTTCCAAGCCGGAGTCTTTCCAATCTAAAATGACGGATGCGTTGGTCTTGCCGGTTCCCTGTCTAAGCGCTAGGCTCAAGTCGCTACGTACGTTGAAGTACGGCGATGCGACAAACATGCCGCTCATACCGACCTTGAATCCGACACCCCAGAAATTGCTCAACAGATCATCGGCTCCGCTAATGGTAAGGCTGTAATCCTTGCCTGGCTTGATATCGTTCAGGCCGAACTTTGTGCTAAAGTAGTCGTTGTAGGTGATACCTGCGGTAATGCCGCCCCAAATACGCTTGGGCTTGTCTTGCGCTGGCTGCGGCTCGGCTGGCTTTTCTTCTTTGATTGCCGGTGCTGCTTCGGGCGCTGTTTCAGGTGCTATTTCGGGAACTGCGTTTGCGGTGGTGTCGGGGGCCTGCAATGAATCCGTTGCTGTTGTCGGTTCGTATGATGTGATTTCGTAATTGATTGGGGTCGCGGAAGCCGAATCTATTTGCGGGATGGCCGCCGGGGCGGGATTTTCTGCCGTAGTTGAAACTTCCGTTGGTGTCGGAACTGCCGTCGGCGTTAGTGAAGAGTCAGGAGCCTGTACAGCCTGTTCTGTAACGTCTTGCGCAGAAAGCCAGCACGGAAAAAGTAATAGAAATGCTAAATAGCGAGAGAACGGTTGCTTCAAAATATTCCTCCTTATTGGAATTGAATCCAAAATACGTAATATAAATTTAACCTCAAATTGCTGTTATGGATAAGTTTTTTTTGGAAAGGGAAGGGTAAGGGCGAAATGTCGTCCCGGCCCGAGCTGTCATCCCGGATTAATTCCGGGATCGGTTGTTCTGCATAAAAAACAGACCCCGCAACAAGTGCGGGGTGACAGTAAGAAAAGTCCGGGGTGACATTAAGAGCGGCTTGTTATCCTGCTTCGCTGTCATCCCGGATTAATTCCGGGACGGTTGTTAGTGATTAGTGGTCTGCTTCGCAGTCCCTAATCCTTCGGCTCACCAATACGAAAGCAAGCTTTCGTGCTGGATTCGCCTTTTGGATTAGTCGTGGGACTTGCTTCGCAAGTCCATAACTCGTCGCCTCGGTCATGGAAAAATGCGAGCATTTTTCCGCGACGCTCGGCTCCTAGTCGTTTATCATGCGCTCGTAGAACTTGCGGTATTTGTCCTTGTCTTCTGTCTTGCGGACGGCGATGGCGTCTTGCGGGTGGCGGTTGAGCATGCCCGTAATCATCTGCGGAATGATGTAGCCCCATTCGTACTTTTCCTTGAGCGGGAGGAATAGTTCCTGGATGGCGTCGAGCACCGGACGCAAGTCGTACTTCGGATTCTTGAGGAAGCTGAGCAGAAGTTCGGTGGTGCAGTTGCCAGCGCCGCGGCCCATGCCGGACACGGAACCGTCGAGGTAATCGACGTGGTTGATGATTGCCTGAATCGTGTTGGAGAAGGCGAGCTGCTGGTTGTTGTGCCCATGGAAGCCGAACTTCTTGTTCTTCACGATGGCTTTGTAACGAGCGAGTTCCTTGTCGATGTCTTCCTGGTAGAAGGCGCCGAAGCTATCCACGAGGTAGAGCACGTCGGCCTTGCATTCTTCTTGCACCTGGTGGAGCGCTTCGTCAAGTTCCGGGCCGCGGTCGCGGCTCACGGCCATGATGTTGAGCGTCGTTTCATAGCCCATGTCGTGGAAGGCGTTCAC
The DNA here is from genome assembly GCA_017965445.1 of Fibrobacter sp. GTDB lineage: Bacteria > Fibrobacterota > Fibrobacteria > Fibrobacterales > Fibrobacteraceae > Fibrobacter. The sequence goes on from JAGCPZ010000064.1 coordinate 34,576, forward strand.
CATGCTGATGCCCTTGTCGATGTTTTTCACGTAGCTTGCCACGCGGAACATCTGGTAGGGGCTTTCGCTGGCGGGCTTCACGGCGTCCATGTTCACGCGACCCACGTCGGCCATCACGGCCATCTTCATCTTGGATTCGATACCGTCTTTGACTTTCCAGAGCAAATCGTCGTCGCAGAACTTCCACGGACCGTATTCCTTCGGGTCGAAAAGTTCGGGGGAGTTCTTGTAACCCATTTCCATGTAGTCGATGCCGGCTGCAGAAAGGAGCGTGTATAATCTACGCACGAATTCAAGAGAAAAATCGTGCTTGTTGACGAGACCGCCGTCGCGGATGGTGCAGTCGAGGACTTTGATTGTTTCGTAGTACATAGTTAGACGAGAGACGAAAGACGAGAGACGAAAGAGCTTGTAGTTCAAACGGCTGACGTTATCGTCGTGGGTTGAGGTTAAAGTGATTTGAACCGTCATTCAGAGCGATGAAATCGCGAAGAATCCAGTCATTTTTCAATTACATCGCAAACATAGGTTTTAAAAAATGAATGGTCAAGAGCTGTCGTTGCAGAAGCTTTAAATATTTCGTTATTTAACGCAATTGTAGCGAAGAAAAGAAACGCAATACTGAAAATTTGATGGATTTAAGGTTCTTTGAGTTTTATGGATAGCTGGAAACAGAACTTTTATGACCCTGTATCCCTGATACTTGATTAAAATACGGCTGTTGTTTGAACGGCTTCAATCTGAAAAATATTGTGCCCGAGTTTGAATAATTGACAATCTACGCTAAATGTGCGTTAAATAGTTGTTAGATCGATTGTTTGACTTTCTTTACAATTACGGAGTGTCATCAAAAATCACACCCTATTTTATTTTACTTTGCTCTAGCCCATCGCTTATGTATATTATGCCCATGCATATATATAAGTCTTTTTTCCCGATTTTCCCTGTGGCCGTCCTTTTGGGCGCGTCCGCAGTTTCTGCTGACACGAAATTTTTCTACAACCAGGTGGGTTATGATACAGACCAACCCATTACTGTGATTGTCAGGAGCGACCAACTTCAAGATGGCGCTGAATTTAGCGTGATGTCGAACGGCTCATCGGTCAAGACGGGAAAACTTTCGGCCGGTTCCAATCCAGACAACTGGCTGAATAACGGCAAGTTCTTCGTAGCGGATTTGAGCGGCCTTGCGGCAGGAAAATACACGCTGCAGGTTTCCGAGAACGGGCAACCGCAAAAATCGGGCGAATTTACGGTGGGCGAGAACGCTTTGGCGAAAAACACGCTTGCGACTGTGCTTGATTATTTCTATAACGACCGTGCGAACAACCCGACCGTCGAAGGTTGGGACAAGAGCATGGGCATTTATAAGTCCGACAAGAAGGTCGATGTCCATGGCGGTTGGTATGATGCTAGTGGCGACGTGAGCAAATACTTGAGCCACCTTTCTTACGCAAACTACTTGAATCCGCAGCAGATTCCCTTGACGGTTTGGTCGCTTGCGTTTGCTTCGGAACGCATCCCGAAGTTGCTTTCTTCGACATCCACAAAGGCTAAAACGGCTGATGAAGCGGCTTACGGTGCGGATTTCTTGGTGCGTATGCTCTCCGACGAGGGCTACTTCTACATGACCGTGTTCGATAACTGGGGCTCGCCTTTGGGCAAACGCGAAATTTGTGCGTTTACGGGTTCGGATGGTGTCAAGAGTACGGATTATCAGGCGGCATTCCGCGAAGGTGGTGGCATGGCGATTGCCGGGCTTGCAAGTGCTGCAAGGCTTAAGCTGAAGGGCGATTTTACAAGCGACAAGTATTTGGAAGCGGCTGAAAAGGGCTATAAGCATTTGTCCGAAAAGCAGGGAAATGGCGATTGTGCTTATTGCGATGACCACAAGGAAAACATCATCGACGATTACACGGCGCTCTTGGCGGCAACGGAACTTTTTGCAGCGACTCAGAAAAAGGATTATTTGACGGATGCTCGTAAACGTGCAGAACATCTTATCGGTCGTTTGAGCGCAGATGGCTATTTCTGGAGCGATAACGATAAAAAGCGTCCGTTCTGGCATGCGAGCGATGCGGGCCTCCCGCTGATTGCGCTTGTCCGTTATGCCGAAATCGAAAGCCCGATTAGCGTGTATGCGGAGTCCCCTGATTTTGATCTTATGGATTGGAGCTGCGTCGATAGGCTAGGTGCTACCTGCGATAATCCGCATTTTAGTAAGGTCATGGATGCTGTCAAGGCTCATCTCAATTGGCTAGTCTCTATTACGAACAAGGTGGATAATCCGTTCGGTTATGCCCGCCAGACTTACAAGACTCAGGATAAGATAAAGGACGGTTTCTTCATTCCGCATGATAATGAAAGTAATTATTGGTGGCAGGGTGAAGATGCCCGTATCGCAAGCCTCTCTGCGGCGGCAATGTATGCAGCTCGCTCTTTGGACAAGAGTATTGCTGATAGCGTGCAGAAATATGCAGCCGATCAGCTCGACTGGATTTTGGGCAAGAATCCGTATGCGACTTGCATGATGTACGGTAAAGGAACCAAGAATCCGCAAAAGTACGATGGGCAATCTACGTACGATGCAACGCTTGAAGGCGGTATTGCAAACGGAATTAGCGGCAAGAACCAAGACGGCTCGGGCATTGCCTGGACGGATGACGGTGTTGGTGCTGTGGGCTTTGATGCTTTGAAGGAAACGTGGCAAGTATGGCGCTGGGACGAACAGTGGCTGCCGCATAGCACGTGGTACTTGATGGCTGTCGTGGAACGCTATGACGAAATGACGAAGATAATCGAGCCGCCGCGTTCTGCATTGCCGAAGATTTTGGCTACGGCCAAATTCGGCATGTCGCTTGTGGGCAAAACGCTTTCGCTCAATTTGCCACGCGTTGCTGTTGGCAAGTCCGTTAAAATTCTTGATGTGCGCGGCAATGTGCAAATGCAAAAGACAGTGCAGAGTATGAACGAGACGATGAACGTGAGTGCGCTCAAGAGCGGAGTTTACCTTGTGCAAGTTGGCGATTTGTCCGCTAAGAAGATAATGCTGAGGTGAAAAACTGACCCCGGAACGGAGTCCGGGGTGACATTATAAAGTAGTCGTCATCCTGAGCTACGCGATATATGAAACTTGGCAACTTGTTGCCTTAGTTGAATTAGGTTCGTAGGAGCAGGATCCAGTTAAGTTCAGCACTGGATCCTTCAACCTTACGGTTTCAGGATGACGAAATCGGTGCTGTCATGCCGGACTTAGGATGACGAATTCGGAACTGTCATGCCGGACTTAGGATGACGAAATCGATGCTGCCATGCCGGACTTAGGATGACGAATCCGGTGCTGTCATGCTGGACTTGTTCCGGCATCAGTTGTTTTCTCTCGTCTGTAGCCCGCTAAGCGGGCGTTCGCTCCACTAATTTGTGGGCTTGAATTTTCTAGTGGGGGCAAATGCCATTTGCGCTAAAATGTCCTTGCCTTGTTCCATGAGCTTCTTGGCGTCTTCGGCGAGCTTGTCTTCGGCATTATCCTCGATGACCTTGCTCAAGTATTCCATGGCGACATTCACATCCAACTTTGACTGTATGCGCAGTTCGCCGATGTCAAAGCGGGCGCGACGTAGAATCCCTGCGTCGGTTTCCTTGGCGATACCTTTTTCCAAAAGCACGATAGCGGCTTCGGGGACACCCTTTTGCTTTGCTATGGTTCCCCATTCAATCCACTGCGTACTTGGAACCTCGATATAGCAGCCCACAATTCTGTTCACGGAGTCCCTTACATCTTGGGCCTTGATCGGTTCTTCTTGCAAAAGCGATGTCAGGCCGTATTGCAGCAACCGCGCGGCGTTCTCGGTTTCGCCGTTGTTTGCAGCCTCTAGACCTTTGCTGATCATCTTGCGTGTGCGTTCGCCCGGCGTTGTCGTTTCCGCATTCTCGCGGTTATTTCCCGTTGCCAGCTTTACACTGCGGTGCGGCATGTAGTAGCCCGCGACTCCGCCTAACGCAAAGAATATCGGCGATTCGGCGGCCACCGCATTGAAAATTCCAGGGTTCAGGAACCAGTCTATCGCCATGCTGATGACAAGAGCGAATTCCGAAATCTTGCAGACGTAAGACGGAATGGCATCCTTTTCTCTATCGAACGTGTTGGCGCCAAACAAGAAGCAGAGCATCAGGCTTACGCCCATGTAGCGCCCCGATGCAAACTGGTTAAAGAACGACGTGTCGATCAGCAAATCGACAAAGAACCCGCTGATAATTGCAACCACGATGGCGTAGGCATAGACATACAGCGTATTCCAGCGCTTTTCGAGCTGCATGAGCGCGAACATGAAAAAGATGACGAAGAAAATATAGGACCAGGCGCTCGGGAGCAAGAGGCTGCAAGTAAGCCAACTTTCGGTGTTGCCACGGCTTGGAATGTACGCCCAACGGTAGCGGATGAATTTGTCTGTATAATTGTTAATCCATTTGTTGCGTTCTTCTTCGAACTGCTTGTCGGTGGGGTAGGATTTGTGCTCTGCCGCGTATTGCTCCTTGCCGCCCTGGTTTTCCCACCAGTCAAGGAACTCTCCCTTCATTTCCTCGATGCGGTCCTCGATAATGGGGGTGGGGTTTTCGACGCGGTAGCGTTCTTTGTAAAGTTCAAATTCCTGTTTTTTGGTGTTCTTGTCCGGAGTGAGTCCGACCCTCTTGAATTCCTCGGCGCGTTCCTCGTTCCACCACTTGTCGAATGACTGGTGGAGGTCTTTTTCTTGCCGCAACTGTTGGATTGTCGGGTTGAGGGTCGTATTGAAGTTGAATACTCCAATAGCTACAAGCGCAATAAGCGTCAAGTAGTGATGGAATTTAAACACCCTGAACGGGGCTAAGAGAATGCTCAATATTTTCTTCATACTAATGAATATAAACAAATCATTAGCAGAGTGGTATTGGCTTAGTGGCTAAAATGTGCGATTTCCGTATTCGTTCAGCTGGTTCCACAGAAAATCCGTGTTCACATCGCGGTAGCCAAGGGCGTTGACCTCTTCGCGGAGCTTGTGGGCGATGGCGAACAAGTTAGGACTTTTTTTCATGCGTTCTGTGCTGTCGAACGTGGTGAGAGCGTCAATCCAGTCGTGGATTTCCGGGAAACGGTCGTCGTTGAATACGTTTTCGCGACCGCTCTCGATGTAGTCCAAGTAGCGCTTGGTGATGAGGTGGCTGTCCTCGTTGTAGATTTCGCCTGCTTTCGGGTAGAGCTTCTGCCCGGTCAGGTATTCGTGCATGACGGCGCCAAAGCTGAAGTAATCGACCGCGTAGGTGATGTTTTCGCTAGCCTGGGTCAGTTCGGGTGCGCTGTAGCAGGGGGTCGCAAGGCCTCCGCCTTCGGTGACCGTTTCGCGCATTTTTGCCTGGGCGTAACCAAAGTCGCAAATCAAGATTTTATGGTTGTTCTTGTGCGCCGGATTCTGGCACAGGAGCAAATTCTTGGGCTTGAGGTCCTTGTGGACAATCTGATAGTAATGGAGCTGGCTGATGGTGTTCGCGAGATAGGCCATTTGCGCCACGCGCTTGACAATTTCGTCTTCGGTGAGCTTCGGCTTCATTACTCTGTCGAGGGAACAGCCCTTGATGAATTCCAGCTTAAGGTAAGGGTGGCGACCTGCGATACCACCGCCGAAAGTCTGTACCACGCCTTCGATGTTCGTGGCGCGGACGAGGTTGTTAATGCGGATTTCGTCTTGGAACGCGCTCAGGAGCATGTTCAAACGGTGCAAGCGGTTCTTGCCGGAATGCGCCCAGTATTTGCAAATTTTCACGACGATTTCTTTTTCGTCGTAGCGCTTTTCGTCGCGGGGGTGCTGTAACCAAAGCTTCGCCCGGTAAAGCTGGTTGGTGCCTTCTAGCGAAAGCGGCTCAATAAGCTCGATGCGTTCGGCATCGCCGTTGTGCTTGAAATCCGGGTTATGGTCGAACCACCGCTGGTATTCTTCCATGGTGTAGTGCGGACGGAGCGCCAAGTTGCGCGATACCCTGTCCATCGTTTCAGCCAAGTTGTTCCAAAACATGGCCCAAATTTAGTAAAATAAGACGACCCCGCAACAGTGTGCGGGGTGACAACTCGTCAAGACCTAACGGGAAGCTTCCTCTTACGGGGCTGCATGACGTGACTGCAACTACTTTTTCTTCTTGTTTTTTTCGAATTCTTCGACGTGGGTGCGGGCAAACGTGACCTGCCCTTCGCTTTGTTTCGTAAGGGCGTCAGTAATGAAGTCGTACGCCTCATCGACTGTGTCGCAGAACTTGAAAAGCTTCAAGTCTTCGGGGTTGATCATGCCGGTTTCGACGAAGTAATCCCAGTTGATAGCCTTCTTCCAGAACTTCGAATCGAAGATGACGACCGGCATCTGCTGGGCGTATTTGTCGGTCTGGATAAGCGTGAGCATCTCGAACGCTTCGTCGAGAGTCCCGAATCCACCGGGGAAGATTACCAACGCACGGGCCATGCGCAGGAACCAATATTTACGGATAAAGAAATAACGGAATTGCAGGTTGAGCGCGTCGTCCAAGTACGGGTTGCAATGTTGTTCGAACGGTAACTTGATGTTCAGGCCAATCGAGGGCGTTCCGACATCGGTGGCTCCGCGGTTGCCGGCTTCCATGATACCTGGGCCTCCGCCGGTCATGATGGCATAGCCTTGGTGTTGCTTGTTAATCCACTTGCCGAGGCGAGCGGCGAGCTCGCGTCCGGCATTGTAGGATTCGGCTACTTTGGAGAGTCGATCCAGTCTCGCGAGTTCAGCCTTGTTCTTGCATCCTTTGCGGCGCTTCTTGATTTCATCAGGCGGGAGCGTTCGGGCTGAACCGAAAAACACGATAGTGTTCTTTATATCTTCCTGCTTGAAAATCTGGTCAGGCTGCAAAAATTCAGAAAGGAATCGAATAGTACGCGCTGCATCGCTTTCCATGAATTCGGGATTGTGATAAGCCATCTGTCCCGGAACCGGGTGGATTTTTTTCGGTGCCATAATATTAAACCTCTTTTTATTCGCACATTTACTGAATAATATACGATAAAATGCTTTTGCGGACTAAAAAATAAAGTTTTTATCATCTTACTTGGAATAACATTTATATATTAAGGGTATGTTAGTAAAAATGTGGACAGATAATTTTGTCATTACGGGCGAGATTGACACGCTGCGTGACGAGCGCCTGACGGACTATATCCGTGAAAACAAGGACTTTATCGCAGTGACTCAGGTACGCGTCTGTGACAGGAACGAGAAGGATCTGTTCCGTACGCACTTCCTCAACGTCAGTACGAACCACATCGAAATTATTCTACCTGCAGAATAACTGCTGCTTTCACCAACGATTTAGTCGAGGAACTTTTGCTTTGTTGCTCCAAAGTTTGGAGTAGCATGTTTTTTGTAGGTCTCTCGTCTAAGCCCCTACTGTCTACTTCCTACTTCTTACTGCCTACTAACCCCTCACCACTCTATCGCAATTTTTGCGACGAGGAAACGGCGTGATACTTCGTCGAGCTTGGCCGGGTCTATTTCGATGCCGAGCAACCCTGCGAAAATGACGAACGGGCTAGGCGTCGTGCCCTGGTTGTTGCACTTGACGCGAACCGTCATCGTCCCGTCCACAATCTCGATTCCGAGAACTTGTTCGTTCAAGTCCATCTGCTGGCCGCGGTGGTTCGTGACAATCGACAACTGCTTTTGTTCGAACTTTTGCATGAGGTCGGTCGGAATGCTTTCGGGCGTGTGGCGATAGACCATCGCCTTCGGGAAATGCTTCGAGAGCTTTTCCTTTAGCGGTTCGATATCGACAATCTCCATGCCGCGTGGGAACGGAGCGCTTAGCATCTGGATGACTTTTTGCTTGCCCTCGGGCGAGAGGTCGAGCGGTTGCAGCAAGTCAACGCTGATGACTTCGCAGTACGTTTCGAGGCCAAGCGGGAGCGCGCCCATGTTCACAATGCGGGGCTTGGGGCTGAAACCTTCGCTGAACTTGATGGGGATGCCTGCGCAAATGAACGTGCGCTCGAAGAAACTGAGCATGTTGTGGTGCGGGAGAAATCTGCTGATGCCAGTCTTCTTGAACGTAATCTTGTAGCTGTAGTGGACTTTCTGGCTTGGTCTGCGGTCTGCGACAAGCTTCTTGATTTCGTCGGGAGTGCGGCTTGGCGCCTTGTGGCGGACGGGGTCGTCGGCGAGAACGATTTCTTGGCCAAAGCCAGGAATGCCGCACTTTTGGCAATCGCCCCATTTGCAGTTCGGCACCGGTGCAGACGTCGGGTCGAATGCCTTTTCCCACTCGCGGCGCAAGTACTGCTTGGACGTGCCTGCGTGGATGAAGTCCCACGGGAACACTTCGTCTTTTTCGCGTTCGCGATAGACCCAGCTTGTGTCGTACCCGCATTCGTCCCAGACTTCGAGCCACTTGTTGAAGTCGAAGCGGTAACTGTCGCTTTCGAAGATAATTCCCTTCTTGTAAGCTGCGTAGATGACCGGCCCGAGGCTCCTGTCGCCACGGCTATAGACCGCTTCGAGGAAACTCGTTTCCCATGCGGCCCAGTTGATTTTCACGTTCGGGTGCTTGTAGAATTTTTCACGAACAAAGCGGATGTGACCGAGTGCAGTTTCTTTGTCCATAAACGGCGCCCATTGCAGCCCGGTAAATGATTTTGGAATGAGGATGCCGATGCTTACTGCAATTTGGATACCGCGGTTGTACTTGCGCCCAATCTTCACGAGATTGAAGATGAGGTCGCAGAACGCCTGCATGTCGTCCAGGTTCTCGGTGGGGAACCCAATCATCGTGTAGAGCTTGATTTTATTGAATCCGCTAGAGAACGCGTGTTCGGCGGCATCGTACATGTCCTGGTCGCTGATGGTCTTGTTGATCATCTTGCGGATGCGTTCGGAACCCGTTTCGGGCGCAAACGTGGCACTGCGGCCGCCTTTGAGGGCTGCAACCTTTTCTGCAAGACTTTGTCCGAAACTGTTCACGCGAATGCTTGGCAGACTCACGTCAACGTTGTCATAGAACGGGTCGTCGATGATGGAGTCCGTCAATGCTTCAACTGGCTTGTAGTCTGCGGTAGAAAGCGACAAAAGTCCGAGTTCGCGTTCGCCTGTAGCCTGAATGCCTGCTTTCGCAATGTCCAAAACATCGTCCGGGTTGAGTTCGCGGCACGGCCTATACCAAATGCCTGCCTGACAGAAACGGCAACCCTGAGCGCAACCGCGCATCACTTCCACGCTAAAGCGGTTGTGGACAAGCTGCATGTTTGCAATCAAGTTCTTGATGGGATAATCCTTCGGATCCAGGAACGGAATGAACTGTCTGCGCACGCCATTCGTATGCTCGTAGGAACCTTTTGCCGGTTCTTTTGGAACGATAACGCCAAATTCGTTTTTGACGACCTCTCGCAGACTTGGTACATACACCCCATCTATTTTAGATAAATTCTCTAGAATCTCGGAACGCTTGAGACCCGCCTTGCGTCCTTCGCCCACGCACCGTACAAATTCAACAATCAGCTTTTCGCCGTCGCCAATCATGAACGCGTCAAAGAAGTCGGCTACCGGTTCCGGGTTTCCCATTGCAGGTCCGCCAGAAACGACTATCGGGTCGCTCTCGGCGCGGTCTTTCTGCCATGCCGGAATCCCAGCAAGCTCAAGCACGTAGGGCACGTTCGTAAAGTTGAGCTCCGTCTGGAGCGTGAGCCCCACCACCTCGTAATCCTTGACTGCGGTATAGCTTGCGTGCGTGTAAAGCGGGATATCGAACTTCTTCATCTCCGCCGCCATGTCGTCCCACGGTGCAAAAGCCACTTCGCAAAGCAAGTCCGGTTCGCGGTTCAGCACATGGTACAGAATGCGTAGCCCGTTGTTGCTCATGCCGATTTCGTAAGTGTCCGGGAACACGAACGCCATACGAGCAAGCATCTTGCTATGGTCTTTGACAACACTGTTCGCCTCGCCACCCATATAACGGGCTGGGCTTTCGACTGCCGGGAGCGCAAGCGCAATTTTTTCGAGAATGGTCATGCGAACAAATATAGAATTAAAGGATTCTTTAAAAAAGAAAAATTTACACCTTTTTGAAGGGACCTTATCTCCACCGCCCGTAATATTTTAATATTATTTATAATATGAATATCGTCAAATATATTTTTTGGTTGGTCGCCTTTTTGATGGGCGTCATTGTCGCTTACGTCGTCCCCGAAGAAACAATGTCCATCGGGGCGAAGTTTATTTTTGTCGGTGCTTGGGGTGCAGTGCTCGGCTTTGTGTTCTACACTGTCTGCAAGAGACAAATCGAATCGATTGAGAACGATTTTAACGAAGTCTTGAACAGGCCGCAACCGAAAGTCACGCAGTTTGTGCCTATCCACCAGCAAGAAGAAAAGAAACCCGACCTCCCGCCGGGGGCTATCCCCGCCGCACAGGCTCTCAAACAGTCTGTGCCCGTGTCCGTCAAGCAGCTTGATGTGGCCGCCTTCAAGGTTGGATTCCCTCTCGAATCTTGGAACGCCTTCAAACTCGCCATCATTCGCAACCGTCCGTTCACCGAAGTCATCGACGCTATGCAGAAGCTTTTGCCGGAACTCTTCCCCGATGCGTCGGGCGTACTTTATATGTACGGCGGTGTGCAGACCGAGCTTTCGCAGATATTCCGCTTTGGCCCGAACGTCATCAGCGATGAGACTGTGTTACCCGCCGAATGCGCTAGCTTTAACACTGGTGATATCGTCGTAACTGACTACAGTTCGCCCGAAGTCTCCAGTGGCTGCACTCACTTGCACCACCGCCCGAAGGGCCTTGCTATTTGTGCTCCCGTGGAAGGTCTCGAAGAACATTTTGGCATCTTGACAATCCAGGTGGATAAACTCCCCGAAACCGAGACAAAGGAATACTGGCAGGCGAAGGTGAGTATTGTCTCTGCTGCGTTCGGACTCTATGTCGCAAATCAAGACTTGAACATGCGTTTTGAACAACATAGCATTCGCGATGTACTTACCGGACTCTTTAACAGACGTTATATGGAAGAGTCGCTCAACCGCGAAATCACTGCTGCTATGCGCCACAAGTCGCCCATCGGCATCGTGATGCTTTATCCCGACGCTATCCCTGCTGTGCAGAACTCGCAAGGCCGCCATGCCGTGGAACAGCTCTTCTGGGAGTTAGGACAACGTCTGCCTAGCTACATCCGCGGCGAAGACATCCCGTGCCGCTATTCCGATGACGTATTTTGCGTAATTATGCCGGGTGCAGACCTCAGTATTACTAGGGACCGCGCCGAACGCATTCGCAATGAAATCTCGCAGCTCCAAATCGCTTACGGCGAAGGAATCCTCGCGACTACGCTTAGCATGGGCGTCGCCGTGATGCCTACCCACGCCAAGGACGCTGGTTCGCTTATCTATACAGCGGAAGCCTCGCTCCAGATGGCCATGCAGGCTGGCGGAAACCGCGTCGTTATGGGCGATGCCGTGATGCGGTAATATTCTAGCGAGTTGCTCAGTATCGTTTTAGACGAAGCAAAAATGGAACCTTTTCAGGTTCCATTTTTAATTCTGGCTCAAGGTCCCTGAGCTTGTCGAAGGGTTACTTGATGATGAGCATCGAGTCGTCCCAGGCCTCTCGTGAGACTCCGCACCTATGGTGCGGGAGGAGGGCTTTATGCCCTCCGTTCGTCGAACGAAATCGTTGTTTTTAGAGATGCGCCAGCCTATGGCTGCCGCAGCTCTTAACAAGGATTTGGAAGCGTGGCAAAAATGGACCCCTTACGGGGTCCATTTTTAATTTTGTCTTATGTTAATCATCAATTATTTGATGATTAACATACTATCATCCCACGCTTCGTGCTTTTCGAGGCCGAGGAGGTTGGCCGTCGTAGCAGCGATGTTCGACAGACCCCAGTCGCCTTCCTTGAGGGAAAGCTTGCCGCCTGTTACGTTATCGTAAAGGATGCAAGGAACCTTGTTCAAGGTGTGGCTGGTCTTGGCCTTGAACGTACCGTCCTTGTTGACCTTCGGCATGCCGGTCTTCTTGTCGATTTCGTACATTTCGTCGGCGTTACCGTGGTCAGCCGTGATGATGGCGACACCGCCGAGGGCGTCAATCACCGGGAGGAGTCGTGCGAGACCGATATCCACGGCTTCGATAGCCATCGTAGCGGCGCGGAAGCTACCGGTGTGGCCCACCATGTCGCCGTTCGGGAAGTTGCAGCGGAGCGTTTGGTACTTGCCGCTCTTCAAGGCTTCGATCATGGCGTCGGTGATTTCGGCGGCCTTCATCCACGGGCGCTGTTCGAATGGAACAACGTCGGATTCGATTTCCAAGTATGTTTCGCCGTCGAACTTGCTGGAACGGTTACCGTTCCAGAAGTAGGTCACGTGGCCGTACTTCTGCGTTTCGGAGCAGGCGAACTGCTTCACGCCCGTTTCGGAAAGCCATTCGCCGCTGGTTTCCTTGATGGCCGGAGGCGGAACGAGGAAGCGGTTCGGGAGCTTGAGGTCGCCGTCGTACTGGCGCATGCAGGCGTAGCAGACGTGCGGGAAGCGCTTGCGGTCAAATTCGTTGAAGGATTCTTCTTCGAAGGCGCGGGTGATTTCGATGGCGCGGTCGCCACGGAAGTTGAAGAACACCACGGAGTCGCCGTCGTTGATGGTGCCGACCGGCTGGCCGTCCTTAGCAATCACGAACGGCGGGAGATCCTGGTCAATAGCCTTGGTTTCGCCACGGAGAGTTTCGATAGCCTGGGTGGCGTTGTCGAAGTAGCGGCCTTCGCCGAGCACGTGGGTTTTCCAGCCGAGTTCCACCATCTTCCAGTTGGCGTTGTAACGGTCCATGGTAATCTGCATACGGCCACCGCCGCTAGCAATGCAGACGTCGAATTCCGGGCTGCGGAGTTCGTCGAGGAACTTTTCGAATGGGCCGACGTAATCGAGTGCGGAAGTTTCCGGAACGTCACGGCCGTCGAGCAAGATGTGCACGCGGACCTTCTTCAGGCCTTCCTTCTTGGCCTGGGCGACCATGGCCTTGAGGTGAGAAATGTTGGAGTGGACGTTGCCGTCGCTGAAGAGGCCGATGAAGTGGAGGACGGAACCGTGGTCACGCACGTTGGAGGCGATTTCCTTCCAGGCGTCGCGGCCAAAAATTTCGCCGGAGACGATGGAGTCCTGCACGAGGGCGGCACCCTGGTTGTACACCTGGCCAGCACCGATGGCGTTGTGGCCCACTTCGGAGTTACCCATGTCTTCGTTGGTCGGCATACCCACGGCGCGGCCGTGAGCCTTCAGAAGCACGTTCGGGTACATCTTGAAGAGGTTGTCGAGAGTCGGGGTGCGGGCAGCCTTGATGGCGTTGCCTTCGACCTTATCGGTGATACCAAAACCATCCATCACGATGGTGACGACGGGTCCCTTGATGCCGGGGAAATTGGAAAGCTTCTTGAGCATGATTTACTCCATTTTAATGTTTACGGCGCAAAGATAGAAAAATGAAAAGGAGATCCCAGCACACCGGAACATGTCCGGGGCAGGCTTAGGCGGGATGACAGAGGGGGTCAGGCCGGCGGGATGACATAATGAAAAAAGCCCTCCCGTAGGGGAGGGCTCTAACACAATTTTAAGGGTTATTTGGCTTTATAGACTAACAACGTGAAGGTGATGTCACCGTTGGTGTCTGCAGTTCCCAATTCCGAGACTACGAATGCGTAGAAGTCGGTTGCGGAACCCGAGTTGCGGACGTACTTCGGACCGATTGCCACGAAGAATACGTCAACTTCGTTCAAGAAATCAGGGAAGACTTCCTTGAGGGAACCGTCGAGGTAGAGGAACGAATCCGTTGTCGGATTATCCGGCAGGTAGTTCTTGCTCCAGTCGTCAAGGCGAGTATCGTTGCTCGTGTTGCTATAAACGGCGAACTTGATGCCCGTGGTGCTGGAAAGCTGGACGCTACCAGCAGAGCCGACGGTCTTAAAGCAGATGTCGCCGGTTGCTTCGGCAGAGGCGAGGCCCGTAGCGATGCTCAAGCATTTGTCGGTCTTGGTGTTGACCTTGATGCTGATGGTGTCGAGCGGTGCGCCCGGAACGACAACTTCGCTAGAAGAGCTTTCCGGAACTTGGCATTTTTCAATGGGACGTTCGAACGGAATGGTATCTCTAGAAACGGATTCGAGGATTCCGTCTGTTGCCTTTGCTGTGACAATCAGGAGATAATTCCCGCATTCGGAATAGTTTGCATCGAGGTCTGTGTAGAGACCGACTTCAGCAAGGTTTACCGTGGTGAGTGCCTGGCTGTTGAAATCCAACGGGACGATTGTTTCGGCCTTGCCGCTACTCGTATGGCTTGTATTGACAATGTCGAACTTGATATCCGTGAAGCGCACGGCATTAATATCGGCAACGGTATTCGAATCGCTCAAGTCGAGGGTAATGGAACCTTTGAACTTGACCTTCGTTAGAAGGGCTGAGCTGACACCCATGTCATTAAAAACGATTGCCGTTAATACGGTTTCTGGTGTATCGTCAGGAGGAATATAGGTGGACGATGACGAAGGAGTTCCTGTGGGCGGAATTCCTGGGTTAGGGTCGTCTCCGCAAGCAATGAAACTTAATGCTCCCAAAGAGAGAGCGGTGCTCAAAAGCAATGGTGTTACGAACTTAGAACTCATTTGAATACCCTTTTTGTGTAGTCTTTGGATTAAAATAAACAAAATACTGAAAAAAAGCACTAATTATTTAGTTTTTTTTATAAAATACAAAAAAAATTGGCATGTTTTCTTGGTTGCTGGAACAATTTGACGAATGTCACAATGATATTGTAAAAGAAACCGAATTTTAGCCATCCATGGAGCGTATAATATCGCGGATTCGGGCGGCTTCTTCGAAGTCGAGGCGGGCTGCGGCTTCCTTCATTTGGCGTTCCAAATCGGCGAGTTTGGAAGAACTTTGACTGGATCCTTCCCCTCTGCGAGGGTCAGGATGACGAGATGCGGAGGCGCCGATGGTTTTGCTCAGTTCGGCGTTTTCCGCGCGCTTGGAGTAATTAGAACCTTTCTTTCGCCTCTCGTCTCTCGTCTTTGTACTTTCGCTTCGCTCAAGTACCAACTGCTCGGCTCGGTTATGCCCAACTTCGTTGGTCGCAACTCTCGCTTTGTGCAGTTGTCGTCTAAAATTCGACGGTTGCAGCGGTTCCATTGGGCGGATGCCTAAATTAGTTCCTAGTTCAGAGTTACTGGATTCTTCGTTCCACTCTGCTTCACTCAGAATGACGCCATCACTCTCGTCTAATTCATCCCATCTCTCGTCTCTCGCCTCTACACTCTCGTCTATACCTGCTGGATCCACGATTCTCAGGTCTTCTTCGATCTTGCGGGTGACGGACTTCGGGGTAATCCCGTGTTCCTTGTTGAATTCTTCCTGGAGGCCGCGGCGGCGGTTTGTTTCGTCGATAGCCTTTTGCAGACTTTCGGTCATGTTGTCCGCGAACAAGAGTACCGTGCCGTTCACATTGCGGCTTGCACGGCCCATCGTCTGGATGAGGCTCCTGTAGTTGCGGAGGAACCCTTCCTTGTCGGCGTCGAGAATCGCGACCATGCTCACTTCGGGGAGGTCGAGACCTTCGCGCAAGAGGTTGATGCCCACGAGCACGTCAAATTCGCCGCTGCGCAGTCCGCGGATGAGCTCGTGGCGTTCGAGCGTCTTGATGTCCGAGTGAAGGTACTTGGCGCGGATGCCCGCTTCGATGAAAAACTCCGTGAGGTCTTGCGCCATCTTCTTGGTGAGCGTCGTGACGAGCACGCGGTCGCCGTTTTTCACGACTTCTTCGATGCGGTACAGGAGTACGTCCATCTGACCTTGAATCGGGAACATCTCGATTTTCGGGTCCAAAAGCCCGGTCGGTCGGTTGATCTGTTCGGTCACGACGCCGCTAGTCTTCTTGAGTTCGTAATCGCCAGGGGTGGCACTCACAAAAAGCACCTGCTTTGGGTACATGTACTCGAATTCCGCGAAATTCATCGGGCGGTTGTCGAGAGCGCAGGGGAGGCGGAACCCGTACTGCACAAGCGTTGTCTTGCGGCTCTTGTCGCCTTCGGCCATGCCGCCCACTTGCGGGATGCTCACGTGGGATTCGTCAATCATCAAAAGCCAGTCATCGCCAAAGTAGTCGATGAGTGTGAAGGGGCGGGTGCCCGGAGCGCGGTCTTCGATGATGCGGGAGTAGTTTTCGATGCCGTTACACATGCCCGTTTCGCGCAGCATTTCCATGTCGTAGCGGGTGCGGCTGGAAAGGCGTGCGGATTCCAGCACTTTACCTTCTTTGTCCAGTTCGGCGAGGCGGTCGGTGAGTTCCATCTGGATGCGCTGTAGCATGCCCGCGCGGTTTTCTTCTTTGGTCACAAAGTGCTTCGCGGGGGCGATGGTGAGTTCTTCGACTTCCTTGATGACTTCGCCCGTGACGATGTTGAATCGGTAAAGGCGATCGACTTCGTCGCCGAAAAGTTCGATGCGCAGCCCGTCTTCGTCGTAACTCGGGTGCACTTCGATGACGTCGCCGCGGACGCGGAACGAACCGCGGTCAAGGCTAAAGTCGTTGCGGGAATACTGAATGTGGACAAGGTCACGGAGAATCTTGTCGCGGTCGTAGATGTCGCCCTTCTTGATGCGGACCATCAAGTCGAAGTATTCGCTGGGGCTGCCGAGGCCGTAAATGCAGCTCACGGAAGCGACGATGATGACATCGCGGCGGGTGAGAAGGTTTGCGGTGGCGCGCAGGCGGAGCTTGTCGATTTCATCGTTGATGCTCGCGTCTTTTTCAATGAACGTGTCCGTGTGCGGGATGTAGGCTTCGGGCTGGAAGTAGTCGTAATAGCTCACGAAGTATTCCACCGCGTTGTTCGGGAAGAACGACTTGAATTCTTGGTAAAGCTGGGCGGCCAGCGTCTTGTTGTGCGTAAGGATGAGCGTGGGCTTGCCGACATTTTTGATGACGTTTGCCATGGTGAACGTCTTGCCGGAACCCGTCACGCCGAGAAGTGTCTGGAACTGTTCGCCGTTCTTGAAGCCTTCGGTCAATTCTTCGATGGCCTTGGGCTGGTCGCCTGCGGCACCGTAAGGACTTACGAGGTCAAAATCCGCACGAGTGGGCGCCTGGAACTGCTTGAGTTTTCCGGGCAAGCTCTTGGAAGGCGGTAGCGGTTTCGCTATCGGTTTTGCATACGGATCAGGAGTAATAGTCTTACGTGCGCGAACCATTGAGGTATGAGGTCGCACCTTCGGTGCTTTGAGGTTGTGGGGACGGCGTGATGCGCCTTTGAGCTCTTCAAAAAGATAGTAAAAGAAAAAATCTTGGAATGAACATGTTTGCCCATAGCCCAGAGCGAAGCGACCTCAAAGTGCGAAGCACGACCTCATAGCCGTCTACTATTTTTCTACATTTCATTCCATGCTTTGCAATCGGATTCTTGGTACGACTCATCACGGCACTTACAAGAAGGTCGTTGACGTTCCTCTTTTGCGCGAGGAACTGACGGCACGTTCTATCCGTTGCATCGCACGCGATGGCGTCGAAATTGAAATCGATGTCTATGAAGATTTGCAAGAAGGCGATATCTTGGCGGAGACGGACTTTAACGTGTATGCCGTAAAAATTTACGTGCCTAAGAAAAAAAACGCTGAAGAACAAAAGCCAAAGTTCAAGAGCTATTTGTAATTGCGAGCTGCACTCGCCTTGTACGTCATTGCGTAAGCGCATGACAGAAACGCCTCGGATATAGAAACATGCAAGCATGTTTCTGCATCACTCGGCTCTTACGTCATTGCGAGGACTGTAAGGACGAAGCAATCTATAAGAATTTTTGTATGTTCTTTTCATGCAAGAAAAATCATACACTTACATCCTGTTCAATAAACCGCATGGAACATTATATACTGGTGTGACTTCGAATCTCATCAAACGAATGCAGGAGCATAAATCATTGACTTCTGGATTTACTGCAAAATATAATGTTACGCAATTGGGTTATTTCGAAGAGCATACTTCAGTTGTTAATGCTATTGAAAGAGAGAAAAAGATAAAAAGTGGGTCAAGAAAGAAGAAAATTGCATTGATTGAATCAATGAATCCTCAATGGAAAGACCTTTTTTCTGAACTCGGTGTATAGATTGCCTTGTGGATTGCTTCGCTTTGCTCGCAATGACGTGAAAGGAAATCAAGCGCGAGGCCACTTGTGGACTCGCATTTGATTTCCGCAGAGTCATGCACGAAGTGCAATGACGTCCAAGGTTCGATTGCGCAAGTATTTATACTTGCATAAGAGAACAGCAGCGGTCAAGCCTCGAAGAGGAATGATGTGGAAGCCGAGTGATGCAGGAACATGCTTGCGTAAGACCGCTTGAGAATTATTCCCTAATGTTCAGGCTTTCTCGGACGCTGATTTTTTCTTTGCCGAGGAGTTTGTACAAACGGCAGCGGAATAGCGGAATAGCGGCGATGGTGCCCAGGGCGACAATCGGGATTGCGATGTAGGCGATTCCGGGTTGGTTGATTTGCTGTCTGAAGAAAAGTCGCAAAATAAGAACAATCCACCAGTGGACGGCGAGAATCACAAGCGCGTTGCGGGAGATGTTTCGCAGGATTCCCTTGCAAATGCGGATGGGCGCGATGTCCGGAATTTTGCTTGCAAGTAAGAATGTGGCGACTAATCCGATGATGCCTGTGATGGAACTTGCAACGAACTGGGGGAGGCTTTTGCCCAAGTCGTTGTTCATGATGCTGAAATTCGGGCTAGGCGATTCCAAAAATGCGTAGGCGCCAAAGCTTGCAATTCCGATGGCAGCAACGATGGCTGTGTTTTTTGCGGCGTGAGCGGCGCCTGCAGAAATCGCGCTGTGGATTTTTTTGATGGGTTCCTTGCAGAGCCAACCGCATCCGAAGAAGAATAGAATCGTGAGGTCCCGTTCAATGCCCAGAGGCAGGTGCATGTGGTTTATGTTCAAAAGCCAACCGCAAAGAAGTCCTTCTATTGCCATGACCGTGATGAACATGGTGCGGTTAACAAATTTGTACGAAGCCTGATGCAAAAAGTAAAAGAGCAAACTGACAGAATAAAGCGTAAACACAAACCACAGAGGTCCTGCGCCTACAGAGGATTTCCCGGCAATGAAAATTTTAGCGATGTTCCAGTAGATGTATTGCCATGTATTGTTGATATCGGGAATGGTGTTTACGACTGTCATCGTGGGCGATTTCGGGTACAGCGCAAAGTTATAAACGACCGGATCAATGGCGAAAAACAGGAGCGAAAGATAAAGGTAGGGAATTAGCAGGACTTTTGTTTTGTGAATAAAATAACTTTTAAAATCGCTGAATCGCTTGGTGCTGAATAGGAACCCTGAAATAAAGAAAAATGCGGACATGCGGAGCGCGCTCAAGTGCCACATTCCAAGGTGCGCGTTCGGGAAATTCTGCTCGATATGGAACAGGCAGACGAGCAAAAGAACGAATCCCTTGAATTCGTCAATCCAGCCTATTCTTGTCTTGTTCGTTGCCATTGTAAGATATTTCTTTGATTTCTGTATAGATAGTAAATTACGACGGATGCATAAACTGTGCTGCTCGGAAATCGTTTGAATATGGACGTTTTAATCTCAATTTTAATGGATTCTTCATTTAATTTCTTATAAACTAATTCTATAAAAGTTGTTTGATGATAAGAAAAATCAATAACTCAGCATAAAAATTTAGTATTGGACAACGCGAAAAATGCGTTCTATATTTTGCCGCGTCAAAAAACAACAGTAAAAACAATAATCCAATAACCAAGGAGTTGACGAATGAACCAGAACATATATAAAATATTGATTGCCACTGCACTGGTGTCGTCCATTTGCTCTGCTGAAGAAGCCGCTAAAGAGAGTGTTATTAAACCCACCGGAAACGTTCAAGCTCAAACCATCAAGTCTCTTTATGATAATAAAGCTGACAATACGCTCGATAATTCGTTCTTGCGTGCGAATGTAGGCGTGAAGTACGATTCCGATAATTTCAACGCTGTCATCAACCTGCGTATTTTTAGCCCGGCGTTTGGCAATACCATAGATGGCAAGAGCTATGATAAGATTTCTGCCGATACCTACTTCGCCAATTACAAGTGGGATACCGAATACGGCAAATTCAATCTTCAATTCGGTCGTTTCCGTACTGACTGGAGCGTTGGCGGCAACTTTGGTACTTATGTCGATGTCGCCCTCAACAAACGTGGATTCCTCTCCCGCGATTACCAGCATGATGCCGTTTCCTTCGGCTACGAAAAGGGTGTTTCTTCGTTCAGTGCTTTGCTCGGTACTTATGATGCCAAGTTCAATACGGGTTATATCCGCTTTGAAGAAACACTCAAGTTTGAAGATGCTAAAGTCAGTTTGGCTTATCGCGTGAATGCTCTTGATCCTATCCAGCATACGGCTCAGGTCACTCATCGCGTTGCAGGCCGTGCAAGCTATTACTTCCAAAAGAATTTTGGGCTCTATGGTGAAGTTGCGCTGATTGCGACCGGTGATGGGGAAAACCTCAAGGCCGCAAACGCTATCAAGCCCGAATACGCTCAAGATTCGAAATATGTTCCGTTCTTTGTCGGTCTAGAAATTCCTACAGGCGGTTTCCTGAACAACCTCTACGCCGAACTGGAATACATTTCAAACCGCGACGAGTTGCAGGCTGATGCTGATGCCCTCGCATGGACGGTCACTTTCATCAAGAAGATTGGCTCCCGTTCCAAGGTCCAGTTTAACCTTTACAGCGAGAAAAAAGCTTCTGACGTCGCTCTTGCTGCACGTTTCACATCGACCATCAAATAACTTACAGCACATTCCCGAACGCCCTCAGCGTAACTCACGCATCTTTGATTCATCATGCTGATGGCGTTTCTTTTAAAACCTAAAAAAACAAAAAGTGAGGTATATAACATGAATTTCAAAAAAATTATACTTGCGTCTATCGCTATCCTCTCCATCGCTTTTTCTGCATGCTCTTCTTCCGAAGAAAAGACTGCAAACGAAAAGCAAACTCTCACCAACGTATCTTACGACCCGACTCGTGAGCTTTACGCCAACTACAATGAGGTTTTCAAAAAGTATTGGAAGCAGAAAACCGGTAAGGACGTAGAAATTACGCAGTCCCATGGCGGTTCCGGCAAGCAGGCCCTCGAAGTGGCCAACGGCCTTGAAGCCGATGTGGTGACGCTCGCCCTCGAATACGACGTGAACGCTGTACGCGATGCCGGTCTTATCAACGATGGCTGGGTCAAGGAATTCCCGCTGAATAGCGCCCCTTACACATCGACCATCGTGTTCTTGGTGCGCAAGGGTAACCCGAAGAACCTTAAGGACTGGGGCGATCTCGTGAAAGATGGCATCGGAGTCATCACGCCGAACCCGAAAACTTCTGGTGGCGCTCGCTGGAACTATCTTGCCGCTTGGGCATGGGCCGAAAAGCAGTACAACGGCGACGAAGCCAAGGTCAAGGAATTCGTGAAGAAGCTCTACAAGAATGTTCTCGTACTCGCTTCTGGCGCTCGCGGCTCTACGACGACATTCATCGAAAACGGCCAGGGAGACGTTTTGCTCGCTTGGGAAAACGAAGCATTCCTCTCGCTCAAGGACTACCCCAAGGACTACGAAATCGTCATCCCCAGCGTGAGCATTTTGGCTGAACCGTCTGTCGCCATCGTGGACAAGGTGGTTGACAAGCGTGGCACCCGCGAACTCGCTACCGAATACCTGAACTACCTCTACTCTGATGAAGGCCAGCACATTGCCGCAAAGAATCACTACCGTCCGTCCAACAAGGCCATTCTTGACCAGTACAAGGAATTTGACCAGAACGTGAACTTGATTGACATCAGCTACTTCGGCGGTTGGGATAAGGCTCAAAAGACGCACTTCTCTAACGGCGGAATCTTCGATCAGATTTACGAAAAGAAGTAATTCTAAATTGAATTTTGGGTAAAATGCGAAACGCCTCCGATAATTAAAACATCGGGGGCGTTATTGCTGCATGAAGCCGTTTGTCATAAATTTTTTTTATTAGACAATTGAAAAAGTACATTCTATCTTTGCATTCTAAAACATATCATTTTGATAGGTAATATATGGCTTTGTCTTTTGCAGAAGATTCTACGTTGACTAAAAGTAGCGCTCTCGAGATATTGGATTTACAAGGTGAGGCGTTGGAAAATCTTTTAGATGCTGCGTATCGACTGCGAACGAAATACAAAGGCAACCGCGTCAACATCCAGTTGCTTACGAATGTCCGTAGTGGAAATTGCACACAGAACTGTGCTTATTGCGCCCAATCCCGTGATTCCGAAGCCCCGATTGAAAAGTATCGTTATGTGGAAGACAAAAAGCTATATGGCGATAACGATATGGTCGATGAATTCCATCTTTCTAGACATTGCATTGGGCTTAGCGGCATTCGTTTTGCGAATAGCGACATAGAAAGCCTCGCGGAACGTATTCGCAAAATGAAAAAGAACGGGACGCAGATATGCTGTTCCATCGGATTCTTGACCGAGCATCAAGCGAAAATTCTGAAAGAAGCGGGGCTTAACAGGATTAATCATAATTTAAATAGCAGCCGCCGTTTTTACCCAAGCATATGCACGACGCACACCTACCAGGAACGTATCGACAATTTGCGTATGCTGAAACGCATCGGCTTTGAAATTTGTTCTGGTGGAATTATCGGCATGGGCGAATCGAAGGAAGATGTCGTGGATATGATGTTTGAGTTGAAAGAACTCAATCCTGAATCCGTTCCTATAAACTTTCTGCTTCCTGTAAATGGAACGCGACTTGCCGAACGTGACATTTCGGCACTGACTCCGGAATATTGCATCAAG
>JAGCPZ010000065.1 GCA_017965445.1 Fibrobacter sp.
GGTGCGTCCAATACGGTTGTCGGCATCAAGGGTGCAGTTCCTATAGCCAACTGCTCTCCGGGTTGCCAGCTTAAGCAAACCGCATTCCTCACTTTTGAAAACGGCTTCCAGGGTAGCATTTTTGCTGGTGCCGGTAACATGCCGAGCGCAAACTCCACCGAAAACGACATCGTGTTCGGCGGCATCAAGACTTTGGATCAGTTGATCAAATCAACGCTCAAAGTTTTTAATGGCGACCTTTATGTTGTTCTCACGGGTTGCGTGGGCGGCCTCATTGGTGATGACGTTCCGAGCTTGGTGAATGAATATCGTGATTTGGGCTACCCGATTGTGGCTGTGGATACCGCAGGCTTCAAAGGCAACAACCTTTTCGGTCACGAAGAAGTTGTGAACGCCATTGTCGATCAGTTTGTGGGCGACTACAAGGGTGAACGCAAGAAGGGCCTTGTCAACCTTTGGTTTGAGGTTCCGTATTACAACCAGAATTGGCGCGGTGATTATCAGGAACTGGCCCGTATTCTCCGTGGCGCAGGCTTTGAGGTGAATGTGCTCTTTGGACCTGAAAATAACGGTGTCAAGGATTGGTTACGCATTCCGGAAGCTCAGTTCAACCTGGTGGTTTCTCCGTGGGTTGGCGTGAGAAACGCTGAACACCTTGAAAAGAAATACGGTCAGCCGTTCCTCCATATTCCTGAAATTCCAATCGGTGCCGAAGCGACTGCTGAATTTATCCGCAAGGTTGTTGATTTTGCCGGAATCGATAAGGAACAGAGCGAAAAGTTCATTGAACAAGAAAATGGTATCTACTACTACTATCTGGAACACTTCTCTGAATTCTTCGCAGAATACTGGTACGGTATGCCGAGTGAATTTGCGATTACCGCTGATTCCGCTTACGCGCTTGCCTACACCAAGTTCCTTGCCGACCAAATCGGCCTTATTCCGCGCAAGGTCATTGTTTCGGATGATCCTCCGCAGAAGTTCCGCAAGACCATCGAAGATGCGTTCCATAACATCAGCGAAGGCGTCGATGTTGAAGTGGAATTCGAAGAAGATGGCTACTTGATTGAAAAAGCAATCAAGGAAGTAGATTTTTCTTCTGGTAAGCCGTTGATTCTTGCTTCTTCTTGGGAAATCAATCTTGCTAACGATAAGGGCGCTTTGTTCTTCGAAATCACGCCTCCGTCCAGCGAAACTTTGATTATCAATCGAAGCTTCGTCGGTTACAAGGGCGCGCTTAATTTCCTTGAAAAGATTTATAGCGCATCCGTCGGTGGAAAATAATATCGAAGAAAATGTTAAAAAAATCATAAAGTTGACCCTATCCCCATACGCGAATCATGACCACATAAGTACTAAGCGATCAAAGAGAATAAATCCAAGATAAAAAAAGGAATGTCATGCCGGCCTCTGTGCCGGCATCTCCTTTATATACCATAATAGTTTGTCATTATTCACACATATCATCTATAATAAAATGTTATATGTAAATAAATTTCTTATATCAAGTGATAAAAATAAAGTATTTTACAAATCAATTTTTCTTTTCTAATTTATGCACCGAACTTGAGAACATTGTGTTCCAAGACATTAACAAATCAACACGAGGATACCTATATGTGTTGTAGCTGTAAATTCTCTCGTAATTAAGCCTACATCTTTTTAGAAGGTGAATCGGCAATTTTAAAGGCACGCAGAATTTTACCCTGCGTGGTTACTCAACTCATACACAAAAACAGGAGATTTCCAATGAATTTCAAAACTTTTTCTAAAGTTATTCTTTTATCTACAATTACGGCTTTTTCCGCAGAACCCATCTCGGTTACCACGAAATCTGGAGTCAATGTCACGCTTTACGGCTTTGCCTCTTTGAACGCGGCCTACGAAGATTCTAAAAGCAACAATGGCAACTTTGCAAACTTTGTCGCCGCCTCTGACCTCATCAATAAAAATGATGGCGGTTGGCATTTCACGCCGAACCTCACCCGAATCGGCCTCAACCTTGCAAGCGGTAACGATTCCTCGTATTTCAAGGCAAATGGTAAAATCGAGGTTGATTTTTATGGCGGCGGTTCCGGTAACGCACCCACTCCACGCCTCCGCCATGGTTACGGCGAAATTTCCTTTGGCAATTCCGGCTTTTCCATTTTGGGCGGCCAAACATGGGATTTGATTTCTCCGTTGGTAACTCCGACACTTAACGCAGGCGTTCTCAACAACTCTGGCGACGCAGGCCTTCGTAGGGCTCAACTTAGGCTCACCGAAAAAATCCCTGTTGCCGGAGGCTCCTTGGATATCGCCGCAGCAGTTGTTCGCACTATCGGCGAAAATCAGCCTTATAACACCTCTTCTGCCTCAGAGACCGGTGTCGATGCAGACATTCCCACATTTCAGGGACGCATCGGCATTTCGGTTCCTCTGTGGGTAGAAGGTAAAAAGTTCGGCTTGGGAGTTTCCGGTCATTACGGTCAAGAAGAAATTGATCTCGACGACACTGGTCGTACCAAGGAGATTCCCACATGGTCTTTCAATGTCGATTTGACTTTCCCCATCGTTAATGCGGTCACCATTCTTGGCGAATGGTTCATCGGCGCAAACCTTGATACATACGCAGCCGGCATAGGACGCGGATTCGCAGCTGATACACAAAATCCCAAAAACGTCAAAAGTATAGGGGCCTATGGCGGATGGGTAGCCTTGCAGACCAAGTTTATTCAAAAGCTGGCATTTAACGTAGGAGCGGGCCTTGACAAGCTGAAACGCAAAGATATCAGAAAAACCGGTGGCCGTGAACAAAACTTCTCGTTCTTTGCCAACACGACCTACAATTTGACAGACGTATTCTCGTTGGGATTTGAATACCTTCACGTCCAGACGGATTACTTGACCGCCAACACAATAAAAGAAGCGGACTTGAATCGCTATCAACTATCTGCAACTTATGGTTTCTAATAAAGGAGATTTTCAACAATGAAACAGAATAAATTATACAACCGAATCGCTTTGGCATTCCTGTTTGCCTTTGCCTGTGTAACTTCTGCCGTTGCTGCAGATAAACTTTCCATCGGCTACCTTTCTTCTACGGGTCAGGGAAAATTTTTCATCGCAAAAGATGCGGGCATTTTCAAGAAGAACGGCCTTGATGTGGAATTGGTAGAATTCTCGAATTCTGGCGATGGCATTGCTGCTGTTCGTGCGGGAAAGCTTGACGCTGGCGCTTTCGGATCTCTCGCTCCGCTCATCCATGTTTCGCAGGGTGCTGATATCCGCGTTATCGGAGGTCTCATGGGTGGTGACCAAGCTGTAATCACCCGCAAGGAAAATGCCGGTTCTGTCAAAAAGCTGAGCGACCTCAAGGGAAAGAAAATCGCTACAATCCGCTTGGGAACTGCAGACGCCATTGTCCGCGGAGGTCTCAAGAAAGAAGGTATCGACTGGCGTAAGGATGTCACCATTGTAGAACTCAAGAACCCGCCTGCTGTTATCGAAGCTGTAAAGAACGGAAGCGTTTATGCAGGTGTTACTTGGGGTCCGCATGACCTCCGCGCCGAAGAAGCCGGCCTTTCCGTAGTGCTCAGGAGCAAGGACATCAATCCGGGTCACATCTGCTGCCGCCTTATCGCATCGCTTCGCAAACTCGAAGGTCGCGATGACATTTACAAACGTTTAGTCAAGTCGCTCATTGAAGCCGAAGAACTTGTTGCAAATGACCACAAAAAGAGCGTGGAAATTATTGCCAAGTGGATCAAGCTCGACACGGCTCTCGTGAACAAGGCGTTTTATAGCGGATACGTCACTCAGGACACCGACCCCAACGTGAAAGGCGTCGAATTCTTCTGGGATTTCTTGAAGGATGCGGAATTCATCAAGTCCGACAAGAAAGTCTCTGAATACGTCCTTACGGGCTATTATCGCGATGCCCTTGCCGAACTCCGCAAGCAACAGCCCAAATCCGAATTCTATGCTCAAGCAGAAAAAATATTCCAGTCCAGAAATTAAAGGTAAATCAACATGAAACAAAAGCGAAGTGGTTTCGAAGCAACTAATCTCGGTTTTTCCTATGATGGCAAACCCATTTTAAAAGACATCAATCTAAAAATAAATCAGGGAGAGTTTGTTTGTCTTTTGGGTGAAAGCGGTAGTGGCAAGACCACTTTGCTCAACCTTCTCGCCGGCCTTACAAAGCCAAGCGAAGGTCATGTTTATTGGAACGGGAAGGAAATCGAAAAGCCTTCTTCTGAAAGGAGTGTAGTCTTTCAGGACTACACCCTTTTTCCTTGGCTTACCCTTCTCCAAAACGTTTCCCTTGCCATTAAAAAGACAAGAAAAGTCAAAGCAAATTACGCCAAAAATTTGGCCGAAGAATATTTGAATTTGGTGGGGCTTTCAGGGAGCCTCCGTAAATACCCATTTGAACTTTCAGGCGGCATGCGTCAACGTGGAGCCATTGCAAGAGCATTGAGCGTTGGTGCAGACGCCCTTCTTTTAGATGAGCCCTTCGGAGCATTAGACCCTATAAACCGAGCAAGCCTTCAAGATTTAATTCTCGAACTTTGCCGCGGCTCCAAAGATCGCGCAATCACAACTTTATTCGTAACTCACGACATCCGCGAAGCCGTTTATCTAGGAAGCCGAATCATCGTATTAGGTTCCACGCCTGGCCGCATTATCGCAGACATTCCTTTGGATTTCCCGGTGAAGAAAAGTCGTAGCGAATGGTTCCGCAACGACAAAGTCCAACAAACAATCGCAACCATTGAAGAAGCGTACCACAAGGACATCCTTGAAAAACTCGGGCATGTCGTGCAAGGAGGTGCAAGCATATGAGAATTTTTATAAAGTATCTCTCAAAATTTTCGGGCATTCTATTCCTCTTGTTTTTACTTGGAATCTGGACTCTCATCAGTTGTGGGCCGGAATGGAGCAGCCAATACTTGTTCCCGTCGCCTAAAGCGATTGCAAACGCTCTTTTCAATTCACGCGAAGAACTTTTGCGGAGCGCTGGGGCATCGCTTTTAAAGCTTGTCCCGGCTTATTTACTCGCTTCTGTTGTCGGTATTTCGCTTGGGATTATTTCGGGATCCATTCCGTGGATCGGCAACATGCTGAAACCGATTTCCAGATTTGCATCTCCGATTCCGCCCAACGTTTACATTCCCTACGCTATTGCAATTTTGCCAACGTTTTACCTTTCGTCTTCATTCATTATTTTCATCGCAGCGTTTTGGCCTATCTATTTGAATACGACCGCTGGCGCAAGCGAAATTCCTGAAAAGTACAAACGGAACGCCGCCATCATTGGAATTGGTCGATTTGAATATTTGTGGAGAATCGCCTTTGTCGCAAGTCTTCCTTCCATATTCTCCGGGCTTTCTGTTGGCATGGGACTTTCATTCATCATGCTTACGGTTGCAGAACTTTTCGGCGAAAATACAGGGCTCGGGCATTTCGTACAATTTTATGCAGACTATTCCGATTACCCCAACATGGTCGCAGGAATTCTTTGGACAGGCATCGTCGTCTTCGCGATTATGGAACTTTTCGAATTTGTGAAACGCAAAGTGTTATTCTGGACGAAAGCAAATTAAGGACGTAGAGAAAAAAATACCGCCCACCTCTAGTTTCTTTTTTTGAAATCGCCTTTAATTGAATGCAAAAATTGCTTTCCGTACCGATGGCGAACGGTACGGAAAGCAATCTTTATTTTTATTTCCCGCAATACATCAAGTGCACGCCCTCGAAAGAGGATAATCCAGGCGATGATTTGAAAAAAGCTTCATCGATATCTTTGGGCGAAAGATCTAGACAATACTCGATGCCCGATTTTTTCGCCAATTCTGCAACTTGCGCGGGGTCATAACCTTCAACCATGCGCTCGCCACACGCTGCGGCTATTTGCTTTAAGCGGCTTATTTTGGTCGTATTGTCCGTGCAGTCGCGCTCTTTTTCATAGTAGTCGAAAACCACCACACTGTTGGGCGCCGCTATTTGAGTAATCTGCGCGATAGTCTTGAAAAAGATTTCAATGGGGATGTAGTACGACACGCCGAGAATCGAAAAAACGGAACGTTTTTTTGGATTAAAACCAGCATTTGTCAATCTGCTGATGATGCTGTCCTTGTTGAAATCGATTTCTACAAAATGAACTTTTGGCCGTTTCTTTGCGAAAAGTTCTTGCATCCGTTCAATTTTAAAAACTTGCGTTTCGTACAAATCCAGTTCAAAGACATCTACGTTTGGACTTTTATTCCTAAGCGCAAAGGAATCCAGACCCGCACCCAAGAGAACGTATTGCACATCCCCCGTTCTCTGTTTTGCTTCGACTATGTCTTCGGCAAAACGGTTCCGCGGAAGAATGATAGGGAGAAAATATTGATCTAACAGGTCTCTAGTCAAGTCATCTTTTGAACTAGACTTTTTTGCAGGGAGATACGTTCTTGCAAGATTGCGTGCATGGCGGTATTCCTTCAAACCTATAAAATCTTGTGCAAAATCATCTTCAAAAATTTTTTCAGTTTTATCGTGGGTGTGTACGGCTCGCGCAAGAGCGCATAAAAGCGCAGTTTTGCTAATCATAAATTAATACCCTAATTTTATTTATTACTCATACAAACCCTTGCTGAAGTAGCGGTCTCCGCGATCAGGAGCCACAAAGACAATGTTTCCACGTGCACCCGATGCAATCAACTTCTTGGCTGCTGCAAAAGCCGCTCCCGAAGAGGACCCTGCAAAGATTCCTTCATTCTTGGCGAGTTCACGGGCGCCACCAAAAGCGTCGTCATCGTTGATTTTGACAACTTGATCGACCAATGACATATCCATAGTATCGGCGATAAAATCGTTCCCGATTCCTTCGATGTTGTAATCGCCATGTTCGCCGCCGCCCATTGTAGAGCCTACAGGGTCAGCGAGCACGCCCTGGATTTTCGGATTGCGTTCCTTGAGCGCCTTGAGAATCCCGGAGAACGTGCCGCCACTCCCTGCGCCTGCAACAACGTAATCGATATGACCATCGAGATCGTTGTAAATTTCTGGGCCGGTTGTTTCGTAATGGGCGCGCGGGTTCGCCATGTTGTGGAACTGCCTGAGCGAAATGGAATTCGGAATTTCCTTTAAAAGTTCTTCCGCCTTCTTTTCGGCGCCGAGCATTCCTTCTTCACGCGGGGTGTTGATGAGTTCTGCGCCAAGGGCGCGCAAAAGCGTTTGCTTTTCTTGCGAGAACTTGGTCGGCACCACGAATATCACGCGCACGCCACGATTCAAGGCGGCGAAAGCAATTCCGAGGCCAGTGTTACCAGCAGTCGCTTCGATAATCGTTCCACCTGGCTTGAGCGTTCCTTTAGCAAACGCTTCTTCAACCATATATAATCCGGTACGGTCTTTTACGCTGCCAGACGGATTCCACAATTCCAGTTTTACAAACAGATTAACACCTTCAGGAATACCGCTGTGGGTGAGTTTTACGAGCGGTGTTTTTCCGATTAAAGATTTCATGGATTCATAATAATGCATATAAATTTCTCCATTTGGATTGCTTATACCACGCATTGCTCGTGGCAGGATTGCCTATGATTCTTCGCAATGGCGTGTATCGCAAAAATTGAGACATACGTCATTGCACAAAGTGCATGACCGCGTCGGCTCAACCATGCTAAAGAACAAGTTCTTTTTCGCGGTATTCGCCTAGCACGTCATTGCGAGCGTAGCGAAGCAATCTATTATTGTTATGCGCGAGCCGCGTTGATGGCTTGGTTTACATCCGAAATAATATCATCGACTTTTTCGATGCCCACAGACAAACGAATCAAACCATCGGTAATGCCGACTTTTTCACGGATTTCCTTCGGAATGGATGCGTGAGTCATTGTGGCAGGGTGGCATACAAGGCTTTCGACACCGCCAAGGCTTTCTGCAAGCGAAACGAGTTTCAACGCTTTGAAGAATTTCTTGATGTCGTAATTTTCGCGAAGTTCGAACGAAATCATAGCGCCGCCGTTTTTAGCCTGTTTCTTGTTGATTTCGTAACCTTGTGCTGTCGGGAGTCCCGGATAATACACATGCTTTACCGCGTCATGCTTTTCGAGATATTTTACAATGGCTTCTGCATTTTCAGTGTGGCGATCCAAGCGCACGCCAAGCGTTTTAATGCCGCGAATCAAGAGGAACGAATCAAACGGTCCAAGTACAGCACCAACCGCATTCTGCGTAAAGGCAAGGCGTTCGGCGATTTCTTTATTGCTGGTCACCGCAAGTCCTGCAACCAAATCGCTGTGGCCGCCCAAATACTTTGTCGCACTATGCACGACGATATCGGCCCCCAATTCCAGCGGACGCTGCAGATACGGCGTCATGAACGTGTTATCGACAATCGTCAAGATGTTGTGCTTTTTCGCAATTGCGGCAACCCCAGCAAGGTCGGTTACGGTCAAAAGCGGATTTGCCGGACTTTCCACAAAGAACGCTTTAACGTCAGGCGTAATTTTCGATTCAAGCGTTTCGAGATTCGTCGTGTCCTCAATGGAATACGTAATACCGAGATTCTTGAAAACTTTGTCCAAAACGCGGAACGTGCCGCCATAGACATTGCTCGAAATAATGATGCGGTCGCCTTGCTTAAAGAGAGAAAGAACCGTTGATGTGGCAGCCATTCCGCTTGCAAAAGCGAAGCCTGCAACACCGCCTTCGAGTTCCGCAATCAGCGCTTCCAGCGCTGCGCGAGTCGGGTTCCCTGTGCGGGAATATTCCCAGCCAGTGTTTTCACCAAGGCCCGACTGCTTGTAGGTAGATGTTTGATAGATGGGAACATTGACAGCTCCTGTAACCTTGTCGCCATCGATGCCACCGTGAATGAGTTTTGTTTCGATATTATTGAAGTTTGACATTTTGAAAATCCTTTTTTTTTAGAAAAAAAAATCCCGCTGCGTAAAGAACGAGCGGGATTCAGTTAAATAGATAGAATAGTCTAAAAACCAGATGCTCGTTCAACATCGTCTAGAACAACAAACGGAACAACAAATGGTTTTGAAAAATGGAGTCATTTTATAAATGCCTATTGATTTTGTAGGATAATATAGACAAATAAATTTTCGCTGTCAACTGATTTTCATCATTTTCGGTTATATAATTTTTCGTTAGTGGGTTATAGGAAAAAACTTTATGCGATCATAATTTATATAAAATTTCATTTCACTTATCTATAATTCCACTTGCGACAACACCTTGATTGGCGTACAGAACGAGCACTTGACCGGGGGCCGATGCGAATTGCGGTTCGTCGAAGCGTACGCAGATTTTTCCGGCACCGCCATCGAGTTCTGTAATTCGTGCGGTTGCGCCTTTGTGCCCGAGACGGATATGCGCTGTGAGCGGTTCATGCAAAAGCGGCGAAGTTTCGGAAACCATCAAGTTCAAATCTACAGCAGAAACCTCCGTGCAGCTCAATGCACTTCGCGGTCCGAGAATCACCTGATTGTGGTGCGCGTCAATCGCCACGACGTAAAGCGGTTCCGCTTGTCCGCCGATGTTGAGCCCCTTGCGTTGTCCAATCGTGTAGTGCACAATGCCCTTGTGCTGTCCGAGCACTTTACCGTTCACATCGACGAAATCTCCGGGAACGTTGTCACTCTCGTCAAATAGCACCGAGTAATCGCCGCATTCGATAAAATCCTGGCTTTCGCGTTTGTTCGCAAAATCATCCCAGCCGATTTCCTTGGCAAGTGCTTTTACGTCAGCTTTCTGCATTTCGCCCAGCGGGAAAATGACGGTCGAAAGTTGCTCTGCCGTGAGGCGCGAAAGAAAATACGTCTGGTCTTTGTGCGCGTCAAGAGCTTCGTACAAAAACGGAACGTCGGGATTTATAAAATCGAGTCGCGCATAATGCCCCGTCGCAAAATAGTCGAATTCGATTCCCATTTTGCGAGCCGCATGCTGCAAGGCTCCGAACTTGATACTTTGATTGCAGCGGACGCAAGGATTCGGCGTTCTTCCGGCGCGGTATTCAGCACGGAAATAATCCAGGACTCTGTGCTTGTATTCTTCGGCAACGGGAACAACATAATGCGGAATCCCGAGACGTTCGGCAACTTGCTTTGCTTCTTCGATATTCTTGTCTTCGCTTGGCCCGTAGCAACCTTCACGCCCTTCGACTGCAGGCATGTTGACGGAACCGTCCCAAGTCGCCATGGTCATGCCGATGACATCGTAGCCTTTTTTCTTTAGCAAATACGCCGAAAGAGCGGAATCAACACCGCCCGACAATCCAACTGCAACACGCTTGTTTGTCATATGTCTGCCTTTATCTATAATAAACCTTTTTGATTTTTCCCTATTTCGTCATGGCAGACTTGATCCACCATCTAGATTGCCGCTTTTGACGCAAGTTTCCGGCTCGTAGGCAGGAATGACGTCGAACGTTGAATAAGTTTGCTTGTCGCTTGCAAAAAGCAAAACGCTAGAAAGCGAATGGAACCTTCTAGCGTTTAGCATTCAATATGTAACATGTAATAGGAGTGGAGCGGTTTCTACTGCGTGGCTGATGGAACCACGCAGCACATACCGAGTTAATTTTTTCCTCATACCTCATAGCGCAAAGGGAGCCTCGCGACCGCCCTCATACCTCTATTAGTCAGCGAAGAGCGGAGTGGAGAGGTAACGGTCGCCGCTATCCGGGAGGAGAGCGACAATGGTCTTGCCCTTGTTTTCCGGGCGCTTTGCAAGTTCAATTGCAGCATGCAAAGCAGCACCAGAGGAAATTCCAACGAGAACACCTTCTGCCTTTGCAATAGCCTTGCCTGCAGTGAAAGCGTCTTCGTTCTTGACCGCGATGATTTCATCGTAAACCTTGGTATTCAAGGTGTCCGGAACGAAACCTGCACCGATACCCTGGATCTTGTGCGGACCAGCAGTACCCTTAGAAAGCACCGGAGAAGATTCCGGTTCGACTGCAACAATCTTCACGTTCGGATTCTTAGACTTGAGATATTCGCCAACGCCCGTGATCGTTCCACCAGTACCAACACCGGCAACAAAGATATCGACCTTTCCGTCAGTGTCTTCCCAAATTTCCGGACCGGTAGTTTCCTTGTGAGCAGCCGGATTTGCCGGGTTCACGAACTGGCCAGGAATAAAGCTATTCGGGATTTCTTGGGAAAGTTCAGTTGCACGAGCGATAGCACCCTTCATGCCCTTGGCACCTTCGGTGAGAACAAGTTCTGCACCGTAAGCCTTCATGAGCTGGCGACGTTCGATACTCATGGTTTCCGGCATCACGATGATGATGCGGTAGCCGCGAGCAGCAGCGACAGAGGCGAGACCGATACCGGTGTTACCGGAAGTCGGTTCGATAATCACTGAACCCGGCTTAAGCTTGCCTGAAGCTTCGGCATCGTCAATCATTGCCTTGGCAATGCGGTCCTTGACAGATCCAGCCGGGTTGAAATATTCGAGCTTCGCCACGATCTTGGCTTGAAGATTATTTTCCTTTTCGACATGAGCGAGTTCGAGAAGGGGGGTGTGACCAATGAGCTGGTCGGCAGAAGAGTAAATCTTAGACATTGTAGAATCCTTTTATTTAGTTTGAAGTTAGAAGTAGGAAGTAGGAAGATTTTTGCCTGCGGTGAAGTTTATTTTACTATAACTTCCTACCGTTTACTTCCTACTGTCTACTGTTTTTTAAATCTGATCCAGTGCCTGAGAGAGGTCTGCGATGATGTCTTCGTAATGTTCCGTACCGATGGAGAGACGGATCGTTGCCGGGCTGATGCCTGCTGCGGCGAGTTCTTCCGGAGTGAGTTCGGAGTGGGTCGTCGTATAAGGATGGACAACGAGGCTCTTCACGTCAGCGACGTTAGCGAGCAAGCTGAAAATCTTGAGGCTGTCGATGAACTTGAAAGCTTCTGCCTGGCCGCCCTTCACATCGAACGTGAAGATGGAACCGCCGCCGTTCGGGAAGTAACGTTCGTAAAGTTTGTGGTCCGGATGGTCCTTGAAGCTCGGGTGGTTCACCTTGGCGACCTTCGGGTGCTTTGCAAGGAATTCGAGAACCTTCTTGGTGTTTTCCACATGGCGGTCGAGGCGGAGGGACAATGTTTCCGTGCCCTGCAACAGGAGGAATGCATTGAACGGGGAAATTGCAGCACCTTCGTCGCGGAGGAGGATGGCGCGGATATAGACAATGTAAGCAGCGGCGCCGGCAGCAGCGGTAAACGGAACGCCGTAGCTCGGGTTCGTTTCGGTGAACTGCGGGAACTTGCCAGATGCAGCCCAGTCAAACTTGCCACCGTCAACAATCACGCCACCGAGAGTCGTGCCGTGGCCACCGATGAACTTCGTTGCGGAGTGGATCACGATGTCTGCGCCGTGTTCCAGCGGGCGAATCAAGTACGGAGTGCCAAAAGTATTGTCGATGAGCACCGGAATCTTGTGCTTATGGGCAATTTCAGAAATCGCTTCGATATCCGGGATATCAGAGTGCGGGTTGCCGAGCGTTTCAATAAGGACGAGCTTCGTGTTTTCCTTGATGGAGCTTTCGACTTCCTTCAGGTCGCGGGTGTTCACGAAAGTCGTGTCGATGCCGAATGGACGAAGCGTATGTTCCAAGAGGTTGTAGGTGCCACCATAGATAGTGCGCTGTGCGACAACATGGTCACCCTTGCGGGCAAGAGCCGTGATGGCGTAAGTGAGGGCTGCTGCGCCAGAAGCGACTGCGAGGCCTGCGATACCGCCTTCGAGAGCGGCGATGCGCTTTTCAAAGACATCCTGAGTGGTGTTAGTGAGACGGCCATAAATGTTGCCGGCATCCTTCAGGTGGAAACGGTCAGAAGCATGCTGAGCGTTGTGGAACACGTAAGAGGTGGTCTGATATATAGGAACGGCGCGAGAATCGGTTGCCGGATCAGCCTGTTCCTGGCCAACGTGAACTTGAAGAGTTTCGAAATGGAGTTTGTTCTGAGTCGTCATATTGTTTAAATCCTTTTTTTTGCACTTGGCAAGAAATATCGCAGTCGCCCGATCGTTTTGTTACTGTTGGCGTCGGGCGACGCGATTGTTAATAGGTTTGCTCAATTCTGAGCGTTAAATTTTGGCGGTATTAGGCCCGCCCGCCTTTGCTTTGGTAACACATTCGACATCGCATAGCGAAATCCTCCAGGCTTTTATCCCTTTCGGGTCACCTCGTTCGTTTGATGTGCATAATTTAAAAATCAAAACCTACAAAACCAATAGGGAAAACCGTTAGATTATAAATTTTTTTAAGAAAAACTGCTTTCTTATAGAGAAAATCTATAACGAGACAAAACTTTTTATAATAGCAAGAGGAAAAAGCGGGCAAAAGGCTCATTTTTTCTCCTATTTCAAAATGTTCTATCGGACGTTTCACAAGCGAAACACCCACCGCTTCTTTATGAAATACATCCCACAGCAAGAGAGAAAAGGCGGCACAATCTGCTCAAGAAAGCATTTTTTGGAACTCAAAAATTGGCGAAATTCGCTCAATATCGGCAATTTTTGCGTACGCGCTACATTTTTCTCTAAAAAATTTTCTTTTTCGGCACGTTTTCGGAAAAGTTGGCACGGCTTTCGCTTTAGGTATAGCGAAAACAAAAGGGCCAACGGTAAACGCCGAGCCCGCAACAAAAAGAGGTTAAAATTATGATGAACACACAGATCCTTCCGAACGCATTCTATGGCATCCAGAACTTCATTGACAGCTTGAACGCCGCAAACGCAAAGTGCGAATGCACCTACACGCCGAAGGCCGACTACTACGAGACCGAAGGCGGCTTCGCACTTGAAGTCGAGCTTCCGGGCGTCAAGAAAGAAGACATGGACATCCAGGTCGAAAAGAACATCTTGACCGTCAAGGCTACCCGTGCCCGCAAGGACGAAAAATTCACCTACGAACGCAGCTTCCGCCTGGCGGATGACATCGATACCGACAACATAAAAGTCTCCTTGGAAGACGGTATCCTGAAATTCGACCTCGCGAAGAAAGCACAGGCCGCAGCCCGCAAGATTACCATTGCCTAACGGCAATCGGGCTAACGCAAAGCGCACTTTGAACTTTTTCATACCTCCTCCTTAGAACAAAAGATTCCCGGCAGCAATGTCGGGAATTTTTGCATATTGCCAAAATTTTTTCAATGCTGTCATGCCCGACTAAGGTTGGTGAGCTGGTATGCTGAGCTTGCCGAAGCACTGCCGAACCATCGGGCATCTCCTTTCCTATTGCCAAAATTTCTTTTTTGTGCTATATTTAAATTTGCAAATGATTCGCAAATTGAATTTACCCGCAAATTCAACGTGAAACATAATCTTGAAGATTCATTTTGCACAGCGCAAGAGGCAAAAGTGGAATACAATACACAAACGCGACAGATGATTATGGATTTAATCGCCAAGAATCCGGATAGGATATTCAAGGCTTCCGATGTCGCACGCAAATTGCCGAATATTTCGCTAAGTACCATCTATCGCAATCTTTCACGTCTCGAAAAATCGAGCATAGTGCAAATTGTGGGCGCCGAAGAAAACAACGAACTTCAGTACCGCTACACAGGCCCGGGTTCCTGCGAGTCGAAAATGCACCTCGTCTGCAAGGATTGCGGTAAGTTTTTCCATTTGGAAGGTCCCGCGCTCCGCATTTTGCAACATTCCGTCGCCCGTCTGAACGGCTTTGAACTCGACAACCAGCAATCGGTTTTGCTTGGACATTGCGCTTCGTGCAAAAGGCGGAGGAAATAGGATGTTTCACTTTTTAGACAAGTTATTCGTCTCGTTGGCGCTGCTTTACACGGAGCACCACATTGACCACGAATGTCATGGGGAACATTGTCATACTTGTCATCACATCCACCACTGCCTTGACCTGATTTCAGAATTCTGCTTCGAACTTGTCGAAGCACCGATTGATTTCATTTGCCGTTGTTTTCTCTTTAAACTAGTGCGTTTCGCAGTCATTGTCCTGCGCCCGAAAACACTTGTTTCTCAAAAAATTTTACTGCTAAATTAATTTTCAACTGCACAACAAAATACATTTATGCAAAGGCTTGTCATGCCCTATTTAGTAGGGCATCTCCTTTCTATTTAAATTATTCAAAATTTCAATATCCCTAAAAGGATAAAAATGAAAAAAATTTATTCCCTGGCTTGCGCCATTTTTGTCGCAGCCTTATTCGCTCTTGTCGCTTGCGGCGACACATCCAAAAACAACACAACCAAAGAAAGTAAACTTTCTGTGGTCACCACCATCTACCCTGAATTCTCTTGGACAAAGTCCATTCTCGGCAATCGGGCAGATTCCGTAAAACTAGATCTTCTCATGAAAAATGGAGTCGATTTGCACAGCTACAAGCCCACCGCCCAAGATATCGCCAAGATTGCAAGCGCGGACATGGTTGTTTATGTTGGCGGTGAATCAGATGAATGGATTGAGGATGCACTCAAGGCGACACCGAAAAAGGGCCGTTTTCAAATCAACTTGATGGAAGTCCTCGGCGACCGCGTCAAGGCTGAAGAAATTGTCGAAGGCATGCAAGCTGAAGAAGAACACCACGATCACAATAAGGTCATTGAGCCTGCCGAAATGACCCACAATGACGAGCACGAGCATCACGCCGAACACGCAGAAGAACACGAGCACCATCATCACGACGAAGAAATCGAGAACGATGAACATGTTTGGCTATCCCTGAAGAACGCTGAAATAATTGTCAAGAAAATCGCCGAAGAACTTTCCAAGCTCGATGCCGCCCACGCAACCATCTACAAGCAAAACACTGATGCTTACGTCGCCCAAATTCAGGCCCTCGACGCAGAATACCGCGAAACCGTTGAAAAGGCAACCCGCAAAACAATCCTGTTCGGTGACCGATTTCCTTTTCGCTATCTGGTGGACGATTACAGTATTAAGTATTATGCCGCGTTTGTTGGTTGCTCCGCCGAAAGCGAAGCTAGTTTCGAGACTATCGCATTCCTCGCAGGAAAAATGGACGCGGAATCACTTCCGGTAATTTTCACGATTGAAAATAGCAACGGCAAAATCGCAAAGGCCGTACTTTCCACCAGCAAAAAATCCCAAAACGCACAAATTCTCATTCTCAACTCTATGCAATCCGTTACAGAAAAGCAAATCGCAGAAGGTATCGATTACCTCTCGCTGATGAAGTCCAATTTAGATGTTCTGAAAAAAGCATTGAACTAAGACCTCATATGAAT
The DNA here is from genome assembly GCA_017965445.1 of Fibrobacter sp. Classification (GTDB taxonomy): domain Bacteria; phylum Fibrobacterota; class Fibrobacteria; order Fibrobacterales; family Fibrobacteraceae; genus Fibrobacter. Next base: position 16,213 of record JAGCPZ010000065.1, read on the forward strand.
AATAACGTTAATATAAATCCAACAAGCCTTGTTACTACACCATTACTCAAGTGTAGTAACCTCACGCTCGGTTACGGCAACAAGAACGTTGTCAACAGTTTCAATTACGAAATCAACGCCGGCGATTATCTCTGCATCATCGGCAGGAACGGCTGCGGAAAGACGACGTTTTTACGCGGGCTTGCCGGAGTACTGCATCCTAAAGCAGGAAAAATTGAACTCCGCGACAATCTACAGCGTAACCAAATCGGCTACTTGCCGCAAATCACGATTGCACAAAAAGACTTCCCCGCATCCGTCGAAGAAATCGTGCTTTCGGCATTCCAAGGCAAAAGCCTGCTCTTGCCGTTTTACGGTAGCGCCCTCCGGAATCGAGCAAACGAATGTCTGGCACTGACACGAACCGAAAACTTGCGGAAAGCCTGCTTCCGCGAGCTTTCCGGAGGACAAAAGCAACGCGTACTTTTAGCGAGAGCATTATGTGCCGCCGAAAGGCTTTTGCTTTTGGACGAACCCGTCACTGGACTCGATCCAGAATCTACGGAAATGATGTACCGCATCATCAATGACCTGCACAAGAAAGGGATGACCATTGTGATGGTGACGCACGATGTAGAAGCAGCAACAAAATTCGCCACGAGAATTCTCAACTTTAATAATCTAACGTTTCCTGCCAACGAAAATGTCATGCCGGACTCCGTTCCGGCATCGCCTTACACATTAAAGCAAATTTCCGTTTGACGAAAGCGACAAAGCCAGACTATGATTGACACCCTCCTTTTCTACCTAGACTTTCCCTTTGTTCGATACGCAATTATCGTGGGGACTCTCATTTCGCTTTGTTCATCGCTATTGGGAGTTACGCTCGTTCTCAAGCGTTATTCTTACATTGGGGACGGACTTTCGCATGTCGCCTTCGGAGCGCTTGCGATTGCAGCGGTTCTCAAAGTCACGAATAACATGCTCATCATTTTGCCCATCACCGTCACGGTCGCCATACTGCTCCTTTGCAGGAGCAAGGACACTCGCGTCAAGGGCGACGCAGCCATCGCGATGGTCTCCGCAGGGGCGCTTGCTATCGGCTATTTGCTGATGAACATTTTCTCCACATCAGGGAATGTCGCAGGCGATGTCTGCACAACACTTTTCGGCTCCATGTCCATTTTGACGCTCAAGCCTACCGATGTTTATCTTTGCATAATCCTTTCAGCAATCGTGCTTGTCACATTCGTACTCTTTTACCACAAGATTTTCGCAATTACATTTGACGAAAATTTTGCGCGTGCGACAGGCGTAAACGTCAACTTTTTCAACCTCCTTATAGCCATCATCATCGCCGTCATCATCGTTCTTGCGATGAATCTCGTCGGTGCATTACTCGTCTCTGCGTTGGTCGTATTCCCCGCACTTTCTGCCATGCGGGTGTTCAAGAGTTTTTTCTCAGTGACAGTCGCCGCTATTATCTCAGTCATTTGTTCGCTAGTCGGAATCCTTGTCGCGATTCTCGCCGGAACACCCGTAGGCTCAACGATTGTCGCTATGGACATTGTCGCATTTTTGATTTGTTATTTGACAAATTTCATTCGCAACAGGAGAGTTTAATTTGTACAAAGCACTTTCTAGAATTACAATCATTGCAATTCTTTGCATTTTTTCGCTATCCACGTCAAGCGTTGCCGCTGGGAAAGTTTCCGCCAACCATGTTGACATAGACCTCACAAAAATGAGCAGCACCATGGTCTATTCCATGGTGTTCCAGATGGTTACGGAACCCAAAAAATTCATCGGCAAGACCATCAAAATGAAAGGAGTTTTCTCCAGTTATCAAGACGAAGAAACTGGACGCCGCTTTTTCGGATGCGTCATCAAAGACGCCCTCGCCTGCTGTTCGCAAGGGCTTGCCTTTGAGACCGCAAAAGTCCGCAGATATCCCAACGATTACCCTGACGAAGGGGCATCCATCACTATCGTTGGAACTTTTGAATTCGAAAAAGAAGAAGACGGCATTGGATTCCCGATTATCAAAAATGCCAAACTTTACAAATAAAGAAATAATTAGGCATAGTTGAAAATTTCAATCACAAAATGAGTCATCTACTATCCATACGCAAGTTCGTCATCGTGCTTATCGCAGCGTGCCTATTGGCCGTTGCCGAACACCATCATGACGATTTCGAGCAGCACGAAGACTGCGCTATTTGCGCATTGATTCACGATGGATACAACCTAGACGAATTCACACCCATTGCAGTCATATTCTGGATTCTGCTATTCATTCTGCAAACGCAATGGGCCTCGCGCAATCCATTTACACAAGCTCTTCATTATAATCCTCGTGGCCCTCCCACCACCAAGACGTAACTGAATCCTTCAGCGTTTCACGCCTCAGGATGACAAAAACGGAAAAACGTCATTCTGAGTGGCGAACGCCACGAAGAATCCAGTTAAATCCATGTAATTATATACAACAAGAATGATGTCATTCCCACACAGCCTGTCACCCCGGATTTATTCCGGGGTCTCCTTACACATTCTTCACAACCGATGCCGGAACAGAGTCCGGCACAAAACAAAGGTTTTATAATGAAAAGAATCCATTTCTTGGCTATTGCCATTTTCTCCCTCATCTTCGCCGCTTGCGGTGACAGCAATTCCACATCTACCGAACAGCACGAACACTTCGAAGTCGAGGGCTGGAGACTCTATTCCGCCGAATGGGACACGCTCTACAGCGTTTACCGCGGCAAAGAAGATTCCAAACTTCCGGGCCTCAAAGTCAACGCCAACTGCATGAGCGCTCACATTCACGTAAAGTTCCTCGACGAGAACAAGAAAGAAATCGCAGGTCCGAACGACGACGAACATTCTCTTGGCTGGGATGTGGGCGACAGCAAAATTCTCGACATTCATTTCGAAGGCGGTTGGGGATTCCACCTCAAAGGTCTCAAGAAAGGTGAAACGACTTTGATTCTAAAGGTCAAGCACCACGACCACGCCGATGCCAAAACTCCTGAAATTAAAGTTGTCGTCGATAAGGCTTTGGATGCAGACAAGTGCCCGTTCCAGGAAGACGAAGATGACCCTTCGACAAGCTCAGGGACCGAACATGAGCATGAAGGCGGAAATCACAATCACGAGCACGATCATGAATAGCACCCTTATTAGGGCTGCCATGGGGAGCCTCCTTCTGGGAGGCTTCCTTCATTCTTTCGCCCAGGAATTTATTCAAGATTTAGGCTATTCGACCGTTGTCGCCGAGCAATCTAGCGAAACCATTTTAGACGGACTACGCGAAGACGAAGTTTTAAAAGCCCAAAAACTCGACCGCAAAATTTCTACGACCATCGCAGAAACCATCAAGAACGAACCCGACATCGCCATCCGATCCATGGGTCCCGCCGCAGCAAGGCCCGTCATCAAAGGACTTTCCGGCAGTCACGTTACCCTCACCGAGGACGGCTCCTTTTGTGGAGACATGAGTGCCACCTCGCCCGATCACGCTGTCGCTTCCGAAGTCCTGACCGCACATAAACTGCGCATTGTCCGCGGGCCACAAATTTTAAGCCATTCCTTCGCCACCGCAGGCGGAGTCATCCAAGTCGAGCACAACGACATTCCATTTGAAATCGCGCAGCCCCAAGGCGCACCGACCCAATCCGCGGCGGTGTCCAACATACAAATTCACGGCTACATCACCGACTACGCCGAAAGCGGCCAACCAGGATTCGCTACCGTCGTAGGCGTGAACGGCAACATCCACGGACTATCGCTCAAAGGCGAACTTTCCGCACGCAACATGGGCGACATGCAAACGCCCAATGGCACGCTCAAAAACACTGAAATCAAGAACAAGAGCATAGCCGTCGGTGCCGCTTACAGCTTCGAACGCTTTCATCTCGGAGCATCTTTCCGCACTTTCAACTCCAACTACGGAATCCCCGGCGGGTTCATTGGCGGTCACCCTAACGGCGTTGACATCGAACTCTCCAAACGCGACTTGACGTTGCGCGGGCTTTATCTCCCCGCCCAAAAATCAAGCGACACGTTAAGCGTCACGTTCCGACTCAATCAATACCACCACACGGAATACGAGACCAAGGAGTACGTCGGCGCCGAATTTGCCGTCAATCAAGAAAACGTCCGCATCGAAAAATTCATCGCGCAAAGCGGCCCGTTTTTCGGAATCCACTTCGGCGGAGAATTCGACATTCGCTCTGTCGAAATGGGCGGCTACGTCTTTACGCCTCCAACAAATTCTTACACCGCTTCGCTATTTTCCGTCGCAAGCCTTAACGGATGGAGGGACGGTTTAGAGATTACCTTGTCCGCACGACTCGGCGGTGCATTCTTTAGGCCACAAGAAAGCATTGTCGCCGACAAAGATGCTATCGAAGACCGTAACTTTGCGCTATGGGCCATCGCTGCCGAATTCTCGCAGCGCGTTGCACCGGGAAAATTCCTCACACTCAACGTGTTCCGCACCACGCGAGCCCCGACCATCGAAGAACTCTACAACCAAGGCCCGCATCTTGCCGCCTACACTTACGAACGAGGCAACCACAAGCTCGATGCAGAAAGTGGCTACGGCGCAGAACTCGAATTCCGCGACTACGGCGAAATCATCAACTGGCGCGCCGCCGTTCACAGCACATGGTTCTTGAATTACCTCGCACCACGTGCCACCGGCGACACGAACTGGTCGCAAATTTTGCCGATTTACCAAGTCAGCGGTGACGACGCTCTCCTCATGGGCGCAAGCGCTTCCGTCGAAACCGTCGCAGAAACAGGATTCTACGCCCAAGCAGGCGCAAGCTACGTCTGCGGATTCTACCAGAACGAGAACTGGAGCGACATGCCACAAATTCCGCCATTCAAATTCCACGGCGAAATCGCTTACCTTTGGACGCACGTTCGCACTGGCATCAACACGGAATTTGCACTCGCACAAAACCGCCTAGACCGCTACGAAGAACGCACCCCCGGCTACGCCACCTTCGGAGCGTCCCTCGAATTCCATTGGTCGCTCACGCTTGCCAACTACAGCATAATCCTCCGCGGCGACAACTTGTTCAACGCCGATGTTCGCAACCACCTTTCCCGCCTCAAATCCGTGATGCCCGAAAAAGGCCGCAACGTAAGCATTCTCGCAAAAGCGGAGTTCTAAAAATCACTGGATCCTTCACTATCGTTCAGGATGACAAAAACGCAATGTCATGCCGGACGAGTTCTCTTTGACCACTTAGAACTTTAGTTCTTACGTGGTCATGATCCACGAATGGGGACGGCATCACCATTCTCCATTACATAGAAACGCATTTATGGTCTTTCCCCCGCGATATTTGTATATTCTTTAGCGTTAAACTAGAAGATTTTACGATGGCCGATAAAGAATTACTCGATAAAGAAGTTTTAAAGACCGTGAGCCGCATTGAACTTTCTGTGCGCGGCACGCTCGACACTGTAATGACCGGAGCTTACCATAGCTCCTTCAAAGGCAACGGCATGGAATTCAGCGAAGTCCGCGAATACATGCCCGGCGACGACGTACGTACCATTGACTGGAACGTGACCGCCCGAACCGGCACGCCTTACGTCAAAAAATTCATCGAAGAACGCGAAATGACCATGCTCCTCATGGTCGATGCTTCCAGCAGCTCGGAATTCGGTTCCAGCAAGCAGATGAAAGGCGAAGTTATGGCAACGCTCACGGCACTCCTCGCCTTTGCCGCCATCAAGAACAACGACAAAGTCGGCCTCCTCATCTACACCGACCAAGTTGAACTGTTCATCCCGCCCGAAAAAGGCCGCAAGCACGTGCTTCGCCTCATCCGCGAAATTCTTTACTTCAAGCCGCAGCACCACGGCACCAACACGCAGGTTGCCCTCGAATACGCCGGCAAGATTCTGAACCGTCGTGCCGTCGTCGTCGTAATGAGCGACTTCTTGGACGAAGGTTTCGAAAATGCTTTCAAGATTCTCCGCAAGCGTCACGACGTTCTCGCCGTGTCCGTCGTCGATCCGCGCGAAATGGAACTCCCGTCCGCAGGCCTTGTAGAACTCGAAGACCCCGAAACCGGCGAAACACTCCTCATCGACACCGGCGATGCAGCCTTCCGTGAAGCATTCGCCCGCGAAGCCAAACGCCAAGGCAAAGCGACCAAGGAACTCTTCCAGCGCATGTCCATTGACTTTGTCCGCATCGAGACCCACGACGACTTCAAGGAAACGGTCGCCCCACTCATCGAGCACTTTAGGCGCCGCGCTCGCGCTGCTAGCCGATAACGCGAAAGCCGCTAGGATGTAATGCAGGCTTGAGGAATGAGGTCGGGCGCAAGCGCCCTTTGAGATTGTGAGCAAAAGTAATCCAGCAAACAAAGCACGTCATTCAAGTACCCTGAGCTTGCCGAAGGGTACAGCATGCCTTGTCATCCTGAGAGGCGAAGCCTCGAAGGATCCAGTCATAGTAAACGTTTCATGATTAAGCTTGTCATTCCGGCCAGAGCCTGTGCTGAGCAGAGTCGAAGTAAGCCGGAATCTTTCTTACAAGCAAAACTTTTTACACCATCGCCGCTCTGTAACCGAGCAGTTTCAAGCTATAAACAGCTGTTCCCTTGCTGATGCTGCGCACGCCTGTGGCATAACCGAAAATTTTTCGCAAGGGAATTTCAGCTTTCAAAAAATGCGTACGGCCATCGCCATCGATTTCTTTCACGCGACCTTCGCGCGCCTGAATATCGCCGGTCACAAGGCCTGCAAAATTCACGGGACATTCCAGCGAAAGTTCCATCACCGGTTCATACAACTGAACGTCCGCCGGCTTCACGAGTTTAGCGACCGCATCGGCACAGCACTTCTTGATCATCGGCGGGAGCGCCCCTTCAGTCCATTCAAAGCGATGGACTTCAAAACGCACGCCTACAAGCGGGCCCTTGCCAAGCACGCCATTTTCAGTCGATTCCAATAGCGCCGAACGCACTCCTGCCAAAATTTCACGCGGAGCATTTTCCATAAATTCTGCGGACAAGCGAATGTCATGGGCGTCACCATCCAGTGGAGAAGCCGAAATGCTAATAGACATTTTATGCGGCCCAATCTGGAACGTATTTTCCACCGGTCCAACGTTACGGCACAAACGTTCTTGCCAGCGCACTTCCGGCTTTCCGGCACGGACCTCACAACCAAATTCACGTTGCAAACGTTCCAGCAAAACTTCGAGCTGTACCTCGCCCACCGTATGCAAGTACCAGAAACCGCCATCGTCCTTTTGAACGCGGAAACTCGGATCCATTCGCGCGAGTACAGACAAACTGCGTTCTACGTGGGCATAGTCTTCCACACGCACACATTCTACACGAGTCTGGAGAAGAGGCAAATAACGTTCGCCAATGGAATAACTAACCACACTGGATCCTTCGTCGCCACGCTCCTCAGGATGACACAAGGTTGGTGAGCTTGTCGAACCACTCTCGTCTCTCGTCTCTCTCCTCTCGTCTAAAACATTCCCATCCGCATCCAACCTGATTACTTGTCCTAATTCAGTCTCGAATGGGCTACGCATCGCATAAATGTCGCCCGAACGGATTTCGTCAACAGGCAAAAGCATATTCGCCTTGAGCCGTGAAAATTCAAAACCCGTTGGCCAATCGCGTCGAGGTAAATCCACATGGCTGCGGAACAGAGAAATTTCGCCAATCCCACGGAAATGCCTCAAGCGCACCACCTGCCCAAGCTCATTTTCGTCAAACGTCGGGACTTCCGGCAAAAAGAAGGAAAGCGCCGTCACGAGACTACGAACGCCAAAACCTTCCAGCGCCGAGCCCGCATAGCAAATAACATATTCATCGCTTGCTGCAAGCGCTTTAAGCCCGCGCAAAAGCATTTTCGGCGGCACCGGTTTATTCTCAAGCGCAAGCGATAAAATTTCATCGTCAAAATTGCTTGCAAATTCTACCGCTTCGGCGTAATACTTTTTCAAAAGCGCACGTTCTTCTGCCGCCGACGCATCCGTCGCCCAATCCTCATCAATAGTTTCTTCACCAATATCCGAATGGACCAACCGACTTTGGCTCAGCACATCCAGCATGCCGCACATCTTGCCGTTTTTGAACTGCGGTAGAGACATGAGCACCGGACGCACGCCAAGCGTTTCTTCAATGTTGATGAGCGTTTCGTCTAGCGAATAATCGGGATTGTCCAACTTATTTACGAACAAAATCGTACGCACTCGCGATTCGTGCAACTTACGGAAGGCTGCCACCGTCTGCGTTTCGACACCGCTTGCAGCACTCACCACAAGCACTGCGCCTTCCACAGCGGTAAGCGCCATATCGACTTCTGCACCGAAATCCACATGCCCCGGCGTATCGATAAAATTAAACCAAGTGTTCTTCCATTCGAAATGCGCTACGCCGCTTTCAATCGTGATACCACGTTCCTTTTCTTCGGGCATGTAATCCATCGTGGCAAGGCCATCTTCCACACGCCCCGGGCGGTGCACCTCGCCCGTTGCAAAAAGAATCCGTTCAGAAAGCGTCGTCTTGCCCGCATCAACGTGAGCAAGAATGGCGATATTTCGAATAGGCTGTTTCATAGCCCAAAATTTAAATTTTTATAATGCTTTTAGTCTTCCAAGAAATACTGGACGCTCGTGACCACGCGAACATTCTTAATGTAGGGCGTATTCTCGTCACGATCGCTAATGGAGAACTGGCCCTGCGTCGCTGTCTTGATTTTTCCAAGTTTGCTATCGGAATCCGCAGCAAACTTTTCACCCGCAGCATGGGCATTCTTGTTCGCCTCGTCAATCATCGCAGGCTTGATTTCGTTCAAACCGTTAAAGCTGTAAATCTTGCGGTAACGATAATCATCACCTGCAAACGCAATACCCTGTTTGAGCAAGTCGCCCTGCTTGCCCATGATTTCACGGATGCGGTCCACGTTCTTCGAGGCTACCGTCGTCACTACCGTAGCGATATAGCGGAACGGACGCTTGTTGTCCCCATAACGTTCCCCTTGAACATCTTCAATTTCTGGAGCAGACCAGCTGATTTCCGAATCCGTGACGCCATTATCACGTAGGAACTTTCCAAGCGTGGCATTTTTTGCCTGTACGCCATCGTAAATAACGGAAAGATCGTTTCCAACTTCTTTATACACAATTGGCCAAATCACAAAGTCCGCTTTGACCTCTCGTTCCGAAAGGCCCTTAACTGACACAACACGGTCGCGATCCTTTGTATGCATCATGGCGCAGTAGAGGAATGCGCCAAGACCGAGAATTCCGATTGTCAATACAATAGCTTCTTTGATTCTGGACATTTTTTTCTCCTTTGGTTGAAAACACCTAATGATTATGGAATTAATATACAATTTTCAGAAATCATCTTCCACGTTACAAAAAAAATCATCGCAGATGGGATGTAGTTGATTAAATCCGTAGAGCGCCTTCACGGCCAATTCATCAAAAAAATTGATTGTTTCAATACAAAAAATATATTAGTCAATATGAGTGGTCGATTCTAAATTTGCGTGCGAAAAAAACGAATCAACAAAGGAACATTTATGAAGCAGATTACAAAAGCCCTCACAACCATCATCTTCACAGCACTCATCGCCATCGAATTCACCGCATGCCAAGACAACCGCGAATGCACTTACGACGCCAACGAAAACACGCTCTCCTGCCCCGAAAAAACTTACAAGACCATCAATCTAGGCAATAAAATCTGGATGGCCGAGAATCTCGATGTTTTCACCCCGGATTCCAGCGTTTGCTACGGGAACCAACATGACAACTGCAATACGGACGGTCGTCTTTACACCTACGCGTCCTCGATTGGCTCCGTATGCCCCACCGGATGGGACCTCCCGACCAAGCAGGATTTCGAGACCACTTTCGCCACCAACGCCCCTGCGACATTCAAGGACACCGCCGGATTCAACGCGGTTTTCGCCGGATTCAAATACTACGACGGTAACTTCGCCGACAAGGGAGCAAGTGCCAGCTTCTGGACGAAAGACAGCTACGACGAATCCAGAGCCTACCTGTTACGCATCACCGACACGAGCGTTACCTACGAACACTTCAACAAGAACATCTTCGCCTCGGTCCGTTGCATCAAGAAATGAAAAATTAAAAATGAACAATTTATAGTACAAGACAACGAATGTACAAATTTTATTTAAGTCGTTTACTATAATTTTTCTAACCACTAACCCTAAACCTCCATAGACCTCAGACGATATACATAAGATGTATTCTTTCGTCTATCGTCTTTCGTCTATCATCGAAACTATGAATTGGCTTATTGACTTATTCGCAAAGCCTTCGGTTGGGCAACAAGTTGTTGCGATTGCACTCACCGCCGCCGTTGGCCTCATGCTCGGCAAAATCAAAGTCAAGGGAATCGGCCTCGGTAGTGCAGGCGCCTTGTTCGTGGGCATCGGCCTTGGGCATATCGGGCTACGCGTCGAACCGAACGTTCTCCACTTCATTCAGGAATTTGGCCTGATTCTGTTTGTCTATACCATCGGCATGCAAGTGGGGCCCGGCTTTGTCGATTCCATTCGCCGTCACGGGCTTGTGCTAAACATTCTTTCGACAAGCATCGTGTTGCTCGGCGTTCTTGTGACGCTTTGCCTTTACTTTTTTACCGACATGCACGACAATGTCCCCGTGCTCATCGGGATGCTCTGCGGTGCAGTCACAAACACGCCCTCTCTTGGAGCAGCCAACTCGGCCTTTGCTGCCGCCGGAGTCGATACGTCCCTTACAGGCATCGGATACGCCGTCGCATACCCATTCGGCGTCATCGGCATCATCTTAGTAATGATTTTAATGCGGGTCATCTTCAAACAAAATCCAAACAAAGCCGCCAAAGATTACTCTGCAGAAATTGCGGCGACAACCAAAGAAATTGAATCTTGCAGCCTTGAAGTTACAAATCAGAATTTATACGGAACAGCGTTAAAAAACATTCCTAATTTAATTTCTCTCGGTATTGTAGTTACACGCCTCCTTCGTGACGAAAAAATATCGACTCCTAACAGCGAAACTATTTTGCAAAAAGGCGATAAGATTCACATTGTCGGCATGCCCGACGCAGTAGCCTCCATGGAAAAGATAATCGGCAGCCGTCTCGAAACACCCATCACAAAACTGGTAGATGGAAAGGTTGCACAAGGGGCCGCTATTAAAGTAAAAACGATTCTTGTCACAAACAAAAAAATTCTCGGCCACACAATTGGTTCCTTGGCTCTCGCTGAACGCTATGGCGTGAACGTCAGCCGCGTGACACGCAGCGGATTCAAGTTCACGGGTCGCCTTGATTTACGAATCAAATTCGCAGATAAACTTATGGTAGTCGGTACGGCAGAAGGCATTGACGCTGCCGCCAAGGAATTGGGCAATTCTCTTACCGCGCTGGACATTCCCGAAATCCTGCCTGCATTTTTGGGCATTTTCTTGGGAGTCATCGTCGGGAGTATCCCCTTAGCAATTCCAGGAATGCCAACACCGCTCAAGCTAGGCCTCGCCGGCGGCCCATTGATTGTCGCCATCGTCCTTAGCCGTAAACGCAAAATCGGTCCATTGAATTTTTTCATGGCAAGCAGCGCGAACCTAATGCTCCGTGAATTCGGGCTCACGCTTTTCCTTAGCTGCGTGGGCTTAAATGCCGGAATCAAATTCTTCGACGTGCTCTTGAACGGTGACGGGCTCCACTACATGGCGCTTGCCGCACTCATCACCTTTATTCCGTTAGCGATTGTCGCTGTGGTGGGTCTCTTGGTTTTTAAGGTGAATTACCTTTCGCTCTGCGGTGTACTCGCTGGTGCCACCACCGATCCGCCCGCACTTGCCTTTGCAAACGGACAAGCAGATAGCGAAGCCGTAAACATCGGTTACGCATCGGTTTATCCCCTCACCATGCTCCTTAGAATTCTGAGCGGGCAGGTGCTAGCCATCCTTTTACTGCAGGCCCTGTAAAATTTTACTTTATTCCAAAGTCAATATGTCGCTGAATCCGGTAACATCGAAAATTTCGCGGATTTCAGCACAGGCATTCCTGATGACCATTGACCCCTGCTTGCTCATAATCTTCTGCGCAGCAAGCAAAATGCGTAACCCCGCCGAAGAAATGTAGTCAAGTTTCTTAAATTCAAACACAAGCGATTTGATACCTTCGTATGCACCTTGAAGTTCAGTATCCAACTGCGGAGCGGTCAAGGTATCGAGTCTGCCTTCAAGAGTGATTGTCAGGCAGTCATTTTCCTTTTCCTTGATGATATTCATAAATAATCCTTTTTTCTTAATTTATAAACTTTACAGGGTCTTGGTGATGGCAAGTTCGTTGTTGTCGCCGTTCCTGCGGTAACACACGCTGTCCATGGTCTTTTTGACAATAAATATGCCGAGCCCGCCCACCTCTCGTTCTTCCGCCGAGAGCGTGATATCAGGATCTTTGTTCTTCAGCGGGTCATAAGGCATGCCGTCATCGATAAACGTGAGTTTGGCCGTCAATGTCGCCTTGCGAACCTCCACAATTAGGGTCACTTTCGTTGCACCCGAGAACTTGACAATGTTGCTGTAGATTTCATCAATGGCGATATTTATCTGCATCTGAGACTTCGCAGACCTTTCCATGTGAGCAAGGATTCCTTCGACAAACGCCGTGAGAACCACCTGGTTCTCAGGGATTACATCGACCATCTTCTCGTAACGTTCCCAAGCATTCTGCATTTGCTCCTTCGCGGACTCGTCCATGGGGGAGAAAATTTTATCTACAAAATTCTTAAGTTCGTGTTTTCCACCGTTGACCACATCAATCGTCTTCTCATAGCGTTCCCAGACAGGTTCGCCATTGCCTATGTACTTCACACACAACATTGTAATGTCGTCAAATTGTGGTACATCCTGTACGAACGAGTCTATTTCTTTTTTCACAAATTTGCAAACATCCGCCGTTTCCAAGTCCTTACTTTTCGCGAGAGTTTCCAACAGCCTTGCATCGCCAAACAGTTCGTTCTTGCTATTGGTAGCCTCTGTCACGCCGTCAGTATAAAGGAACAGCGTGTCACCCGGCTTGAGATCATAAACCTGCTGTCGATACTGAACATTTTCCATCGCCGCAATCACCAAGCCGGACCTACTCGGAATAAACTCAACCGAACCATCTTCGTGGCGAACAGCCGGCGGATTATGCCCTGCCGACGCAAATTCAACATGGCCAGAGCGCAAATCAATAATGCCCATCCACACCGTTACGAACATATTCTGTTTGTTACGTTTTGCAAGCGCATAATTCGTACTGTTAAAAGTCTTAACAACAGACTTGAGGTTTTTCATCATCGTGCGGAGAATAATTCGCGACACCATCATGAAAAGCGCCGCAGGCACGCCTTTGCCAGATACGTCACCGACAACCACACAAAGATGGTCGTTATCTATCTTGAAGAAATCGTAAAAATCGCCGCCCACCTCTTTCGCAGGCAATATAAACGGAGCGAGTTCATGGCGGTCATCATCGCAAATCTCATCTTTCTCGCTTTCAGGGAGCATCGCAAGCTGGATGTTCCTTGCAAAGTCAAGTTCACGTTCAATACGGCCCAGGTTCTTTTGTGCGTTGATATTTTCCTTGATAGAGGCCTGCATGCGAGAGAATGCCTCAGTGAGCAGCGCAATTTCATCGCGCCCCTTAACATTCGGAAGTTCCGCGTCATAATTTCCATCACCAAATTTATCCACCGATTGCGCCAGTTCTCTAAGCGGGCGAGAGACCCTAAACGAAATAACAAGGACGAACACCAGTATGAGGACATACCCGCACACAATCATGATAGCGATAAGCCTGAGGAGTGCGCTCTGGTCTTCCAGAAACTTCTGCATGGGCCAAACCACCAAAAACGTCCAATTGTTCGACTTTATAGTAGTGTAGTAGATTGCAGACAATTCACCACTTCCGACAAATCCGCGGAAAAGTCCATGTTCCGATTTTTGGGAAACTCGGTCAAAGTCCGCCCCATTTTCGGTCTTGACCTTCTGCACAACAAGTGTATCGTTCGCTCCCAGGTCAATACTTTTCGGATGCGCTACAATGGCGTTTTTTGCCGAAAGAATCATCGAGTATCCAGAATCAGAAACCGGAATGGAGTCCACCGTATTCTTGAGGAAGTCTATGGACATATCGACAGCTAGGACGCCAACCAACGTTTCTTCACCCTGCTCGTTCTTGCGCATGATGGGGACCGTATAGACGGCAATGGGTTCATGGACAAAAACGCCAATAAAGGGCTCCTGCCAGCGACTGGTTTTCGCATTTCTAGTACTCTTGTACCACTCCTCTTTTTCATAATCTGCACCAGTAATCAGCACAGTAGAATCGTTCACATACCGGGCAAGCCTCATGAATTCACCACTCTTGGTCTCGGGCCCCATTCCTGGCTCGTATGCAACGACCACGGCTATAATCTGCGGAACGATATTGCGTGCATTGCCCAGCGATTGCAACAGGAACTCGTCCATTTCGGCCTTGGTCATTTCGTGCGAACTTAAGTTCGCCCCAATATCATCACCAATCTTACGGCCCGTATTGAACAGCTTGTCTATATAGGTCACATTCGCTTGGCTGATTTCTTCGCCTTTCTGGATAACCAATTTGGAAAGGCCACTATGCAACTGCATACCGGCTACATAGAAAATCGTGAAGAATACTACAGTGACGCCGATAAGAATCCATACCGACTGCTTGAACGCCAAGCCACGAACATTTAAACTCATCCTTGCCCCTCTTTTAATCGAACACTAAAAAGCCTCAACTTAAAATATATTAGAAATTTTCATATATATTTATACGGTCAATCAAAAATGTTTTTTGTCAAACGGGTGCTTTATGGAACAGATGGATATTGCAAAATACGGGCTTCCACCGAAGGAGACCTTGATTCTCCAGGAATACCGCGACAAGCATGCGACATTCGAAAAGCTGTTGGATATAGTCAAAAATATTCTTACGAAAAACATCACTTCAAATCACATCTACATCAACGCCATCGAGGCCCGAATCAAGGCAGAAGACAGCCTTGCAAGCAAACTGGACCGAAAAGCAGGAAAGTATAACGAACTACTCGACTTGACCGACATCCTGGGTCTCCGCATTATCACATTCTACAACGACGAAGTAGATAAGGTTGCGGCACTAGTCGGCCACCTGTTTGAAATAGACTGGGAAAACAGTATTGACAAACGCAAGATGCATGACATCCATAGTTTTGGATATAATTCGCTGCATTACATCTGTCGCCTTCCGAAAAAACTTTACGAAGATCCTGCGTACCCGGAATTGAACGAAATCCGTTTTGAAGTGCAGATGCGCACCGCACTACAGCACGCATGGTCCGTGCTGAATCACGATACAGGTTACAAGACAACCTTTGAAATCCCGCGAGAATACTTGCGGAACATGAACCGCCTGGCGGGTATGCTTGAATTAGTCGATGAACAATTCTGCGCCATTCGTACAGGAATAATCAAATACCGCCGTCAGGTAGAATCTTTAGTGCATTCGGGTGAATTTGACGAGGTTGCTCTGGATTCGGAATCCTTTGGAAAATATCTAGAACTGAAACCGTTTGACGCGTTGAACAAGCGCATCGCTTCAATTAACCAAGCAGAAATCCTGGAAGCATCGCACATGAAATTCTTGAGCGTATTTAGTTACTTTGGATTCAAGACGCTTGGCGATGTTGACCGAATGCTAACCAATAATTCCGACGACGCTTATCAGTTGGCGGCATTCCAACTGGCGGGAACAGATTTGGACATCATCAATTCGTCGCTAGGAGTCATTAGCCTTTGTACAGTATATACCCTAAAACAGGGCACCGGTATCGACGGCATCGAAAGATTCCTCGAAGCCCTGAACGGAAAGTCAAAGAATAACCGCACCCGTGCAGAAAATCTCTACCGGGCGGCCCAAACATTACCTTTCATGAAAAAATAAGCTTCTTATTTGGAAGCGCGTTTCAACATGCTTACCAGGAACTTGTAGAAGCCTTGGACATGGCTGTTGTCCTGCTTGTTCTTGATACAAGAAATCACGATGTCACGCTTGAGTTCGGCATCGGTTATTTCCAGCAACTTGATTTTGCGGTTGTTGATTTTACCCCACGAGAACTCGGGCCAAAAACCAACACCGATACCGCTTGCAATAGCGTCCTTAACAGCGAGGGCGTTGTCACTTTCAAAAATGACGTGGGACTTGAAACCGATCTGACGGCAGAAATCTTCGCAAATAATATGCAGTTGTTTGGAACCATACAGCCCGATAAAATTGGTGTCACCCAGTTCGTGCAGCGAAATGCTATCGCGTTTCCTGTATTCCGCAGTATTGGGGACGGCGAGGTAGATTTTTTCGGAGCACACGAAGGTCTCGACATCGGGATTATCTTCTGGATGATAATGGGCAAACGTTTGGATACAGATATCGTACAGGGTGGATTCTTCTCTTTGCACAAGGTAAAAACGCAGGTTAGGTGGTGCATTGCGCTTGTACTGCACCACAGCATTGGTCACAAACGAAGATGCGGCTAGCACCTTAAGACTAATCGTAACCGTCTGCAAGTCCGATTTTGCCCTGAGTCTTGCCGGAAGGGCTTCGAGGTCCTCGTAGAGCGGCTTGACCTTCTTGTAGAAATAATTGCCTGCTTCAGTCAACTTGATGTTTCGGCCTTGAGTCTTGAAGAGCTTGACGCCGAGCTCGTCTTCGAGCTTGTGGATGGCGTGCGTCAACGCCGGTTGCACAATGCAGAGAGTCTTTGCACTCTTGGTCACGTGTTCGGTGCGAGCCACTTCTAGGAAGTATTTAATATGCGTCAGTTCCATCGTTGCACCTCAGCCGATTCATCATTTTTATTTATGGTTCAATATATAATTTTTCAACCACTTCGTACTGACGGTTAACATCAACTGAAGGGACTTAAGCAAAGCATATAACGACAAGGAACAGGATGCATTCGATTGCCATAGCTATTATGTTAACGAGTTTCATGATAAATCTCCTTGATTAGGTTGACGTTTCTTGTTTACATCTATAATATACCCTCTGAGATTCATCAAATCAAATATATAATTTCTTAGTTATTGATAAATATTATTGATTAATAGAAGCAAAGCCCTTGTTTTTTTTACGGTCGATAGGTATCTAATACAATCAAAAGACTTTGTCAATAGTTTCGATAAATTCCGTGTAGGCAAACGTTCCCTTAAGGCTTGCAAGGGCACGGGCAAGCCCGCGGAAATGCCACTCGTGCGACGCCTTATCCTTGACACAGAACAAGTCCCACACCTTATCGCCAATCACTTGGAAGTCGCGATAGATGGCACGGATATTACTTAATTTATCCGCAATAGCCACAATTTTCACATTATTGTCCGCTGCAGAAAGGCGTTCGATAGCCTCTTCTTTACGCAGTCGCCAGCTTTCTTCGCGGCTCTTGCCCTCGAACTCGATATCAGATTCCGCTTCAACAAGCTCTGCAATGCGTTTGCCGAATTCACGTTCGATATCCTTGAGCGTAACAGCCGTATCTTCTACGGTGTCGTGCAGGGCCGCGGCGGCCAGAAGTTCTTGGTCGCTAGTCATGGTGGCGGCAATAGAGACGGCCTCCATCGGGTGGACGATGTACGGGAAGCCCTTCCCCTTGCGTTCTGCACCCCGATGCGCCTTGACAGCAAAAACAATCGCCTTATCAAGAATTGAAGTATCCATGTTTAATCCTCCAAGAAATAATATATAATCTTGATTCCCCATAATACATCACCGGAATAAAAATAACAACCCCCGAAGGGGTTGCTTGTTTGATACATTCTTTCTTTTGCTTTTTTATTTCACCTCCTCGGCCTTATTCGTCTTAACAGGAATGAAGAAGGAACGGTAAGCGTAATCAGCTTGTTCAATCACTTCGGCTCGAGCGTTCTCTGGGAAAGCGCGCATGACCGTTTCAAGAATTTCCTTCTTTGTCATCCAGACGAACGCATACCTGTCAGACACGTCTTCACTGTAGCCACCGCCTTTTGTACTTGTGTGATGAGTTACAAGCGAGGCGCTGTATTCGGCAAAGTCAACCGTGTGCGTGTTGATATCGTCATACACACCAATGCCACTGTAAGGGATGAGTCCTAAAGCAATCCGTGCATTCCCTTCGGTATTGGCCAGCACCGCAGAGACTCCAATCTTATAGCCCCAGCTATATTTATCCCTAGAACCACTGACTTTTCCGGCTTTTGTCTTGCTCACCAGACGAGTTACCGTATGAGGGAGATAGCTAGTGACAAAATACTGTTCGTTCTCGCCCTTTTTATAGACTCCGGTAGCACCGCTCTTGAATCCCACAGACTTGAACACATCCATAAGGCTCTTGTAGTGGCCATTCACCTTGTAAGCCTCATAGATTTCATTATAGAAGTCTTCCGGCATACCCATGTTAGATGCATCGCTCCAAATGGCTCCTGCGTCTTTATTCGATTTCGGAGCGGCACCGGCATAAAGCCTAGATGCATTCCATTTGTAGGTGTTGTGATTCAACGCATACTTCTTGTCCGCCTGCTTATCGGAAGAAGATCCACTATAGAGCCACTTGTTTCTTAAAACTTCGTTATACTTGATTTGCTTGAGTTCTGCGGAGAAAACTTGACCGCGATACTTGGAACCATACTTGATATAGATGGGCGTCGAATGGCGAACGATTGGGTTTGCATCAACTACGTTGCGATATTCCGTGATTTTCTTATAAATACGTTCGATAGCATCGGGGTTGTCGTCGATCAAGGAGTAATAGAGGACAGATGCTATGGCAAGCTGCATCACCATTTTGGCGTCCTGAGCTCGCATAAGGGCTCGCCAGACATAACCTTCTTGTTCCCACACAAGGCTGCGGTCCGCATACTGGTCGTAAATGCTCAAGAAGTCCGAAACGCGAGCATCCTTACCGGGAAGATTCGTCGTCTTCGTAATCAGTTCAATCAAGTTAATGGCGTGCTGACGGGCAGGCATAACAGCAACAGCAGAACCTACAGATTCATCGCCCCACTTTTTTACTGCCGCCTTGAGCGCTTCGTACTTGTCTTCATCGGTAGGATACTTTACATTGTCATTATTGATACTGATAATCTTGCCGTTCAATTCGTCAAGACCGCACTTCAGGACACTATAAAGATTCTTGCGTTCTTCCAGTTTTTTTCCGTAATTTTCTTTTGCAAATTGGTTGTCAATTTCGGAACGCATTTCCTGGAGTATGGCCTCGATATTCGCAAGCTGGGCATTCACTTGCTGGAATGCTTCTTCTACATTGAATTCCGACTTCTCTTCCGGGAAAAGCCAGCCCAGCAAAGCATTTTTCGCCTTGGACCACATTCCCATCGTATAACCATCAATCATGCCATCAAGCCAGTCTTCGCCCTTGCCAAGAATTTTTTCGGCAATTCCCTTGTAGGGAAAATCAGAATCGAACAGGTTGTCAGCAAGCAGCTCGGCACCCGTCTTGAGGAGAGCCTTGCGAGCAGGCACCGCCGTGTAATTGTATTCGGCAATGACCTTTTCGTTCAAGGTAACGATATCGAAGCTAGCCTTGCCAGTAATTTCGATGGTCGGTTTATCGGAGAAAGTCTTCGGCATCGCCACATTCTCGGAAACCGCATCTTTGCCATCAATACTTGCGGCAAGAGGCGAGCTTTCATCGTTCGAGCATCCGGAGAAAAACACCGAACCAAAAATCATAATGGCTGCAATGGACATTTGGGAGAACGCGGTTTTCATGATAGGCTCCTTTTTGAAAGGTTATTGTTTCTTGTTTACGTTCCTAATCTATCTCCCAAAATCCATAACGTCAAATACATAATTTTCATTGTTTCAATAAATTTTATTGATGATTTAGGGGGGCGTTACGGGGGCGTCCCCCGTTTGAAGGGGTGATGGAAGACCCGGACCTTCGGCAGGCTCAAGGACCTTGTACGGGGCTGCAATCAGGGGGAAACTTCCCCCTTTTTTCTATATTTGACCTCCGTAACATAAACCGCGTGTGCGGAAAGGATTAATCTATGTCTAAACTGACAGATTCTATGGAATGGAAGGCCCTTGAGGCCCATGCCGAAGTCGCCAAGACTTGGCAAATGAAGGAACTCTTCGCAAAGGACCCGGCTCGTGCCGAAAAATTCAGCGCCGAAGCTTGCGGACTCTTCCTGGACTACTCCAAGAACATCATCACCGACGAAACCATGGCGAAGCTCCAGGACCTCCTGAAGTCTGCCGGTTTCGAAGACATGCGCGCCAAGTACTTCGCTGGCGAAAAGATTAACACCACCGAAAAGCGCGCCGTGCTCCACACTGCGCTCCGCTACAAGGGCAACGAGGCGATTTGCGTCGATGGCAAGGACGTGATGCCCGAAGTTCGCGCCGTGCTCAAGCACATGGAAGAATTCACCCACCTCGTCCGCAGCGGCAAGTGGAAGGGCCACACCGGCAAGTCCATCAAGTACGTGGTGAACATCGGTATCGGCGGTTCCGACCTCGGTCCGGTGATGGTCACCGAAGCTTTGAAGCCGTATGCTGAAAAGCCGATTGCCGGCGAAACCTCCCCGGAAGTCTATTTTGTTTCTAACATCGACGGCACCCACATGGCCGAAACCCTCAAGAAGGTGAACATCGAAGAAACGCTCTTCATCGTCGCTTCCAAGACGTTCACGACTCTTGAAACCATGACCAACGCCGAAACCGCAAAGGCAGCCGTTCTCAAGGCATTTAACGACGACAAGTCCGCTATCGCAAAGCACTTCGTCGCACTCTCCACCAACACCGAAGCCGTTACCGAATTCGGTATCGACCCGGCAAACATGTTCGAATTCTGGAACTGGGTTGGCGGCCGCTACTCCCTGTGGTCTGCAATCGGTCTCTCCATCGCTCTCCGCATCGGCTTCGAAAACTACATGAAGCTCCACCAGGGCGCCTACGAAATGGATCAGCATTTCAAGACCGCTCCGGCTGACAAGAACTTGCCCGTCATCCTCGCCCTCATCGGCGTGTGGTACAACAACTTCTTCGGTGCATCCAGCTACGCCATGCTCCCGTACGACCAGTACCTCCACCGCCTCGCCGCCTACTTCCAGCAGGCCGACATGGAATCCAACGGCAAGACCGTTGACCGTGACAGCAAGCGCGTGAACTACCAGACGGGTCCGATCCTCTGGGGCGAACCGGGCACCAACGGCCAGCACGCCTTCTACCAGCTCATCCACTAGGGCACCAAGATGATTCCGTGCGACTTCATCGCCCCGGCAAACAGCCACAACAAGATTGGCGATCACCACCAGAAGTTGCTTTCCAACTTCTTCGCCCAGCCGGAAGCTTTGATGAACGGCAAGACTCTCGCCCAGGCTCAGGAAGAACTCCGTGCCGCCGGCAAGTCCGAAGAAGAAATCGCATTCCTCGCTCCGCACAAGGTATTCGAAGGCAACAAGCCGACGAACTCCATCATGATGGACTACGTGAGCCCGGAACGCCTTGGCGCTCTCATCGCCATGTACGAACACAAGATCTTCAC